>CALXGC010000050.1 GCA_944387755.1 uncultured Oscillospiraceae bacterium
ATCATGGCCGCGGTCAGTCCCAGGCTGAGAGCACGCTTCAGGTTTCTCATTGGAAATTCCTCCTTTTATTATTCAGGTTCAGGATAGTTTTCTGGCAATTCCATGCAGTTTCTTGCATATTCTGCGCTTTTCTGTATGGCTATGACGGCATAACGCTCCTTACAATCACAAAATTATTTGAAAAACCAAAGAAAATTTTGGAAAACAGGATATTCCAGGTGAATAAAATATATCTGGTAGACTTTTGGTAGACAGAACCTAAAAACAGGCGAAAAAAATTCCCCGCAAACCCTTGAAAGGCAAGGGTTTGCGGGGGTATCCTTGGTAGACTTCTGGTAGACCGGCGGTAGACCGGGGCTCTTCTCAGGGCGCGGGGACGGCCTCCACAGTGTAGCCCAGGTCAATCAGGCCCTGGACGACGCCGGTATCGCCCACCATATGGCCGGCGCCCACCACCATCAGGCCGGTGTGGGAGCCCTCCTGGCTCAGATAACCGGCGGCGTATGCAATCATGCCGGGGTCCCGGCCGGTGAAGAGCTTGCGGTTGAGCTCATCGTCGCTGGCAAGAATGGCGTCCTTCCCATAGACCTCCTCAAAGCGCGCCGTGTCGCGCTCCTTCCAGGCGTCCATCATGGCGCCGATTTGGTCCACCTGGGTCTGAATGGCCTCCTGGGCGGCGGGCTCCAGTGCCTCCTCTCCCAGGACGGCGGACAGGGCGTCTTTTGTATCCTGGTCCATGGCGTCCACGTCCATGCACATCAGCAGGCCGAGGGCCAAATAGGTCTCCTGATACTCCGGGGACAGGCTGTCGAAAATCTCGCCCTGGAAGGCGTAGGTCTCCACCGCGTCGATGGGAATGCCGGCGTTGGCCGCCTTGGCGTTTACATACAGGTCGATGGCCATGGCGTTGGAGCTTGTGGTCTCATCCAGGGCGGCCAGGGACTGGAAGGTGCTGGCCAGCGCCCAGGCCTTGTACCGGGACACGGTCTCTTCGCTCAGGCCGATGGCCCCGGCGGTGTCCACCGTCACCTGATAGAGCGCCGGGGAGATATGGTCGGCCAGCGTGGTGCCGTCGGAGTAGACCTGCATGGCGGCGAACTCCGCCGCCTGCACCTGGTCGTTGAAGTCCAGCTCGAAGGTCACTTGGTCCGCGCTGAGAACAATATCCCGAAGCTGCTTGTGGAAGGGATAGGTGTTGTTCCGGTCGGTGTGAATGCTGCCCAGCAGATACAGGGTGTTGTCTCCCCCCTGAGCCCGCCAGAGCAGCCCCAGGGAGCCGGCGTTCTCCTGGTCGTACAGGCTCAGAATCAGGCTGTCCGCCATCGCGGCGGCCTCCAGCAGGGTGCAGGGCCGGTCCAGGTGCAGGCCGGTTCCGTCCCCGGCCAGCGCGCCCACGGAGGCCATAAACTCCTCCGCCCCCGCCTCAATGCCGGGGAAGTCATAGGCGGCGGCCTCCTGATACAGGGCGTTGACCACACCGCCCCGGGTGGTGTCAATGACCAGGCCGGTCTCATCGGCGGGGCGGGCCTCCACCTCCAGCAGGGAGAGTTTATCCGCCACCACCTGGGTCATGCGGTCCAGCTGCTCCTGGGTGACGGTCTGACCGTGCTGGGCGTAAATCTCCTCTCCGAACAGGCCCAGGGCATAGCCGTCGGCCAGCATGTTATAGGACCAGGCGGGCAGCGGCGCCTGCTCCTGTCCGCCCTCCGCGGCCAGGGCAATCTGGGAGCCGCCCAGCAGGCTTGCCGCCAGCAGAAGGCTCAGCAGTTTCTTCATATCGGGCACCCTCTCTTCAGTATAATTTGGAAGCGATGCTTTTATTTTAACAGGGTGAAGCGGAAAGTCAAATGAAGTTTTCCTTAAAAAAGGGCCGCCTCCCTGGGAGACGGCCCTGTGTTCAGACGCCTGTTACTGCTTGGGCACGGTCTTGGTGACGGTGGCCTTGGGGTCCTCGGTGTCGAAGACCGTCTTGGCGGCGGCGGCCAGACCGGCCAGCCCCTGGATCTCGCTGGGGATGATAATCTTGGTGGCCTTGCCGTTGGCTGCGGCGGTGAAGGCCTCCAGGGCCTTGATTTTCAGCACGCCGTCGCCGGGGTCGGCCTCGTTGATGAGCTTGATGGCGTCGGCGGTGGCCTGCTGCACCTTCATGATGGCCTCAGCCTCAGCCTCGGCCTCCAGAATCTTGGCCTGCTTGGCGCCCTCGGCCTGGAGAATGGCGGCCTGCTTCTCCGCGTCGGCCCGGAGGATAGCCGCCTGCTTCTCGCCCTCAGCTACCAGAATCTGGGACTGCTTCTGGCCCTCGGCCTGAAGGATGGACTCCCGGCGCTCGCGCTCGGCGCGCATCTGCTTCTCCATGGACTCCTGGATGTCTCTGGGGGGCATGATGTTCTTCAGCTCCACACGGTTGACCTTGATGCCCCAGTTGTCGGTGGCCTCGTCCAGGATGGCCCGCATCTGGCCGTTGATGTGGTCGCGGCTGGTGAGGGACTGGTCCAGCTCCAAATCGCCGATGATATTGCGCAGGGTGGTGGCGGTGAGGTTCTCGATGGCGGACATGGGGTTCTCCACGCCGTAGGTATACAGCTTGGGGTCGGTGATCTGGAAATAGATGACGGTGTCAATCTGCATGGTGACGTTGTCCTTGGTGATGACGGGCTGGGGCGGGAAGTCCACCACCTGCTCCTTCAGGGAGACGTTCTTGGCCACGCGCTCAATAAAGGGAATCTTGAAGTGCAGGCCCACGCCCCACACGCCCTGGAAGGCGCCCAGACGCTCGATGACGAAGGCGCGGGACTGGGGGACCACCCGGATGTTCGCCGCCAGCACGGCCAAAATCAGGATGATCAAAATCACAGGGACAAGCAGTCCGACGACCGCGTTAATAAGTTCCGGCATAAAATTTGCTCCTTTCCGTTCCGGTTCTGTCAAAAATTCTGTCAGGTTTGGGCGGGCTCTACAATCACTTTCACGCCCTGGATCTGCAGCACCTTAACCTCCTGGCCGGCGGGGATGACGCCGTCCGGTTGGCTGCTCCGGGCGCTCCAGATCTGGCCGGAGAGATTGACCTGGCCGCTGCCTTTGATGTTGTCAATCTCCTCTGTCACCAGTCCGGTGGCTCCGATGACCCGGTCCGCGTTGGTGGGCGCGTAGCGGGGCAGCAGGATTTTCTTCGCGATGGGCCGGATGAGCGCCATGGACACGGCCGACAGAACCACGAACACGATGAACTGCGGCCAGAAGCCGAAGCCCAATCCGCTGACAATCAGCGCCCCCAGGGAGCCCACAGCGAACCAGATAGAGGTCAGGCCCACTGTTACCGCTTCGCCGACGCTGAAGATAATCAGCGCGGCCAGCCAAATCATGGGTGACATAGCTTGCTCCTTTCCTTCAAATTTTTCAGCGCAGAAGGAATGCTTCCTCTCCAGCCCTGGGGTCCGCCTTTGGAGCTCCTGTTCCGGCCGCACGGTCCGCCTTGGCTGCCTGCATGTTTATCATACCATAATTCCACCGGTTTTTCCACCGCTGTTTTGTAAGGTTTTGTTCAGATTTCCGTCTGTTTCGCTCCTCTGCCCCCCTCTGGCTCCTCCGCCCGCACGGGCGCGCCGCCGCGCTCTTCTTTTTGAACCCGGACAAATTGGCCGCGGGGAATTGCACAACCGCCGCGTTTCCAGTATACTTAAGCTGCTGTCAGAAAATTCGCCGGGCCCGCCCGGTTTTCGGAGGTCTTCTCATGTCCCAAGAACTGAACTTTTCCATTCCCACCCTGTTCGGGGTGGAGAGCCTCGCCGCCGGCGAGCTGCGCCGCCTGGGCCTTGACCAGGTGCAGGCGGAGAACGGCCGGGTGCTCTGCCGGGGGAGCGCCCTGGACATCCCGCGGCTGAACCTGAACCTGCGCACCGGGGAGCGGGTACTGCTGGTGCTGGGGTCCTTTCCGGCCAAAGATTTTGACGCCCTGTTTGAGGGCGTCCGCGCCCTGCCCTGGGAGCGCTTTATCCCCCGGGAGGGACAGTTCCCTGTGAAGGGCCACAGTCTGAACTCCGCCCTCCACTCGGTCCCCGCCTGTCAGTCCATCATCAAAAAGGCCGCCGCCGCCCGGCTGGGGAGCAGGTACGGCCTGAACACCCTGCCGGAGACGGGGGCGCTGTATCAGATTCAGTTCTCCCTGATGCACGACGAGGCGGTGCTGATGCTGGATACCTCCGGGGCGGGACTCCACAAGCGGGGCTACCGGGCCCGCGGGGTGGCCGCCCCCCTGCGGGAGACTCTGGCCGCCGCCATGGTCCTCCTGTCCCGCTACCGGGGCAGGGACCCGCTCTGCGACCCCTTCTGCGGCTCCGGCACCATCCCCATCGAGGCCGCCCTCATCGCCAAAAACCGGGCTCCCGGCCTCAGCCGCACCTTCTCCGCCCAGAAGTGGCGTTTTCTGGACAAAAAGCTGTGGCTCCAGGCGGCGGACGAGGCCATGGACCAGGAGTTCCACGGGGACTATGAGATCTGGGGCGGGGACATCGACCCGGCGGCGGTGGAGCTGGCCCGCCGCAACGCCGCCCTGGCCGAGGTGGACAATGTGGTCCACTTTGATGTGGACGACGCCCGCACCTTCCACTGGGGCGGGCAGTACGGCCGGATTGTCACCAATCCCCCCTACGGCGAGCGGATTATGGAGCGCAGAGAGGCCGAGGACCTCTACCGGGCCTTCGGAAAAGCCTGGGACAAGTTTCCGGAGGGGTGGAAGCTGTACCTGCTCTCCTCCCACACGGAGTTCGAGCGCACCTTTGGAAAGAGGGCGGATAAAAAGCGCAAGCTCTATAACGGAATGCTCAAATGCGACCTGTTTATGTATCACACCCAGAAGTGAGGCCAGCGCTCCGTCGAAATTAGCACTTTCAGCCTCTGTTTGTGAACAAACAGTAAATTGTCGCCTCAGCCCCCAAATTTTTTTGAAATTGGGGGTTGATTTTTTCCGGCGGGAAGGGTATTATGATAGCTGTGGTTAGCACTTAGGAAGTTTGAGTGCTAACGCCCTGAATTCGTTTACACCAATCATGATATAAGGAGGAACCTGTTATGAAACTCAAACCCCTGGCAGACCGCGTGGTTGTGAAGCTGGTGGAGGCGGAGGAGACCACCAAGGGCGGCATCATCCTCACCGGAGCCGCCAAAGAGAAGCCCGAAGTGGCGGAGGTCATCGCCGTGGGCCCCGGCGGCATGGTGGACGGCAAGGAAGTCACCATGACCGTGAAGGTGGGCGACAAGGTCATCACCAGCAAGTACGCCGGCACCCAGGTGAAGGTGGACGGCGAGGAAGTCACCATCGTCCGCCAGAACGACATCCTGGCCATTGTGGAGTAATTCCCCGCTCCCCCGCCAAGGGGAGTCATTCATCTCAACATCTCAAATTGTTTGGAGGTAATACGTTATGGCGAAGATTATCTGCTACGGCGACGAGGCCCGCAAGGCTCTGGAGAAGGGCGTGGACCAGCTTGCCGATACCGTTAAAATCACTCTGGGCCCCAAGGGCCGCAACGTGGTGCTGGACAAGAAGTTCGGCGCCCCCCTGATCACCAACGACGGCGTGACCATCGCCAAGGAGATCGAGCTGCCCGACCCCTTTGAGAACATGGGTGCCCAGATCGTCAAGGAGGTCTCCACCAAGACCAACGACGTGGCCGGCGACGGCACCACTTCCGCCACCCTGCTGGCTCAGGCCATCGTGAAGGAGGGCCTGAAGAACCTGGCCGCCGGCGCCAACCCCATGATCATGAAGAAGGGCATCGCCAAGGCCACCGCCGCCGCCATCGAGGCCATGAAGGCCAACAGCCAGAAGGTGAACGGCTCCGCCGACATCGCCCGCGTGGGCGCCGTGTCCTCCGGCGACGAGACCATCGGCCAGCTGATCTCCGAGGCCATGGAGAAGGTGGGCCACGACGGCGTCATCACCATCGAGGAGTCCAAGACCGCCGAGACCTACTCCGAGGTGGTCGAGGGCATGCAGTTCGACC
>CALXGC010000051.1 GCA_944387755.1 uncultured Oscillospiraceae bacterium
TTGCACTCCACCATGGAGCCGGCGAAGTCGGAGGAGTTGCCCGCCTTGTACTCCAGGCCGAACAGAGCGCACAGGGCCTTGGCGGTCTGGGCGGCCTCGTCGGCGTTGGCGCAGTTGATGCCCACGTGGGCCAGAGTGAAGCCCATCATGGTCTTCACCGCGTCCTGGCAGATGGCGGTGATCTCGTCCCACTTCTCGCCCTCGATGAGGTCCTTCTTCACCATCCAGGTGCCGCCGCAGGCGATGATCTTGTCAAAGCTCAGGTAGTCCATCATGTTCTTGGTGTTCACGCCGCCGGTGGGCATCCAGCGCAGGTTGGTGTAGGGGCCGGCCACAGCCTTCAGCTTGGCCACGCCGCCGTTCTGCTCGGCGGGGAAGAACTTCACCACGTTCAGGCCCATGCTCATGGCCTGCTCCATCTCGCCGGGGGAGGCGGTGCCGGGCATCATGGGGACGCCCTTGTCAATGACGTAGCGGGTGACAACGGGGTTGAAGCCGGGGCTGACGATGAACTGGGAGCCGGCGGCGATGGCCCGGTCGGCCTGCTCGGTGGTCAGGACGGTGCCGGCGCCCACCAGCATTTCAGGCACCTCGGTGGCGATGCGGCGGATGGCCTCCTCGCCGGCGGCGGTGCGGAAGGTGACTTCCGCGGCGGGCAGGCCGCCCTTCACCAGGGCGCGGGCCAGGGGGACCGCCTTCTCGGCGTCGTCGATGGCGATGACCGGGATAATGCCGATTTCGTAAATGCGCTGAATGACCTCATTCATGACTACTCGCTCCTTCACTTTACAATTTGCAATGGCTGTATTTTCGCGTCCCGGCGGGACGTGTGGGGACTTGAAGCGCGCAGGCGCGGCGCCTGCATCCGCCGGCCGGATTCGGCCTGTTTGCAGCTTCTATTTTACCTTTAAAATGAGATTTCGCAAGAGGAAAACGTGCATTTCAGAGAAATGTACAAAAATTTCCTTTATTTTTGTGCTAGTATACTAGTGTTTAAGATGGCTGGGCAAAAGACAAGGCCGCCCCCGGAAAAACGGAAAAATCAGGGAAAGAAAATTTGGGAAATTCCGCTGAAATTCCCCTGGGGAGAGCCTTGAAAAGGGGAAAGAATGCTGATATACTAGTAGCGCACTTTGCCGGCAATCGTGTGGGCCGGCAAAAACGCGCGGACGCCGCGCGCAATTGTTGTATGATGTTATGGAATGGGATGGAGGCCGGGGTATGCATATTTTGGAACGTCTCCCCCGGGAGACCGGGCGGGACTATGCCCTGCGGACACTGAAGGAAAACATTATCTCTCTGGAGCTGGAGCCGGGCAGCCAGATCAGCGAGAGCGAGCTGGCCGCGGAGATGCACCTGTCCCGCACGCCGGTGCGGGAGGCGCTGATCGACCTGGCCAAGGTGAAGATCATCGAAATCTACCCCCAGCGAAAGAGCGTCGTCTCGCTCATCGACTCCGACCTGGTGGACGAGTCCCGGTTTATGCGCAGCCTGCTGGAGTGCGAGGTGGTGCAGCTGGACTGCCGCATGGCCGGTCCCCAGGACCTGAAGCGGCTGGAGGAGAACGTGCGCCTGCAAAAGTTCTATCTGGACAACTACTATCCGGAGCACCTGCTGAAGCTGGACAACGAGTTCCACGGCATTCTGTTTGACATCGCCCGGAAGTCCCAGATTTTTCTTCTGATGCAGAGCATCTCCATCCACTTCGACCGGGTGCGGAGCATGGCGCTGGCCACCATCAAGAACCAGAAGATTGTGGAGGACCACGAGGAGCTGGTGCGCATCATCGCCCAGGGGGACGGGGAGCAGGCGCGGGAGCTGATGAAGAAGCACCTGAGCCGGTACAAAATCGACGTGCCGGAGCTGCGGGCCGTCTATCCCCAGTATTTTAAGCCCCTTCCGGAGGGGCGGGAGGACGAAGCAAGGCCCAGGCCCCTCCTGGGGAGGGGCCTGGGGCAGTGAGAGCGGCGCTTACAGGCCGAAGTAGCGCTTGGCGTTGTTGCAGCAGATGTCCTGAATGAGGGCGCCGGCCGCGGCCATGTCGGCGGGGTACTCGCCGTTTTCAATCCAGCCGCCCACCAGCTCGCAGAGGATGCGGCGGAAGTAGGCGTGGCGGGTGTAGCTCAGGAAGCTGCGGGAGTCGGTGAGCATTCCGATGAAGTTGCCCAGCAGGCTCAGGTTGGCCAGGCTGGTGAGCTGGGCGGTCATGCCGGTCTTGTTGTCGTTGAACCACCAGGCGCTGCCGTGCTGCAGCTTGCCGGCGGCCTCGGTGCCCTGGAAGGCGCCGATCATGGTGTCCAGCAGCTCGTTCTCGCCGGGGTTCAGGCTGTACAGGATGGTGCGGGGCAGGGTCCCGGCGGCATACAGGGCGTCCAGCAGGGCATAGAGCGCGCCGGCGCAGCTGACGTTGTTCATGCAGTCAAAGCCGCAGTCGGGGCCCAGCTTGGCGAACATGGCGGAGTTGGGGTTGCGCATGCAGTTGTAGTGGATCTGCATCACCCAGCCCATCTGGCTGTAGCGGGCGGCGCAGAAGAGCAGCAGCTCGGTCTTGAAGGCCTCGGTCTCCGCCAGGGTGACGGCCTCGCCGGCCAGGGCCTTCTGCATGATGGCGTTGACCTGCTCCCGGCTGGCCTTCTGGAAGGGGACGTAGTCCAGGCCGTGGTCCGCGGCGCGGCAGCCGGCCTGGGCGAAGGCCTCCATCCGCTGGCTCAGGGCCTGCTCCAGGCTGTCCAGGTCGTGGATCTCCACGCCGGAGGCGGCGCTGAGCTCCTGCAGGAAGGGACGCCAGGCGGCCTTCTCCAGGTTCAGGGCCTTGTCCGGGCGGAAGGAGGGGGCCACCACGGAGGAGAAGGTGGAATCCTCCGCCAGGCGCTTGTGCCACTCCAGGGTGGAGGTGGGGTCGTCGGTTGTGCCGATGAAGGCCACGTTGCTCTGCCGGATGATGCCGCGCACGCTCAGGTCGGGGCTCTTCAGCTTGGCCACGCTCAGGTCCCAGACCTCCTGGGCGGTGTCGCCGTTGAGCACGCCGTCATAGCCGAAGTACTTCTGGAGCTCCAGATGGCACCAGTGGTACATGGGGTTGCCGATGGCGCGGGGCAGGGCCTCGGCGAACTTCTGGAACTTCTCGCGCTCCGGGGCGTCGCCGGTGATATAGCGCTCGTCCACGCCGTTGGAGCGCATGACGCGCCACTTGTAGTGGTCGGCCTCCAGCCAGGTCTGGTAGATGTTCTCAAAGCGGCGGTCCTCGAAGATCTCTTTGGGGTCCACGTGGCAGTGGTAGTCCACGATGGGCATGGCCTCGGCATAGTCGTGGTACAGAGTCTTCGCGGTGGGAGTGGAGAGCAGGAAATCCTTGTCCAGGAACGGTTTCATAAGGGCAGCCTCCTAACAAAATGATAAACTGGATGATACCGGCAGGAATTCAAGCTACAGTCACTATACCTCTTTTTATTTACCATGAACATTGTGGATATTGCTTTTTCGATTGCAGAAATTGCGGTATTTTTCAGAAGAAGGAGGGTCCGTATGCGCGGCGGCGAGACGCAGCCCTTCGACCCCCGGCAGCAGATGCGGGGTCAGACCTATGAAATTTTTCACTACCGGGACACCGGTCTGGGGCGCGTGTCCATCCACCACCACGATTTCTATGAGATCTACCTGTTCCTGGAGGGCAATATTGAGTTTCTGGTGGAGGGCCACAGCTTTCACCCGGAGCCGGGGGACCTGCTGCTCATCAGCCCCCTGGAGCTCCACCAGCTCCGCAGCCGCGCGCCCCAGCAGCCCTATGAGCGCATTGTGCTCTGGATTGCCCAGAGCTGGATCAACCGCATCTCCAGTCCGGAGGCCAGCCTCACCCGCTGCTTTGACCGCAGCTGGGCCCACCACGCCAACCTGCTCCGGCCCGGCCGGTCCCGGCAGGGCCGGGTGACGGAGCTGCTGCGGGGCCTGCTGGAGGAGAACCGGCGGCGGGAGTACGGCTGGCAGGCGGCGGCGGGGGGGATTTTTTTGCAGCTGATGGCGGAGGTCAACCGCCTGGCCCTGGAGAGCAGCCCGGCCCAGCCCCCGGCGGACCGCACGGAGGAGCAGATTCAGCGGGTGCTGGCCTATATCGACCGGCACTATGACGAGAAGCTCTCCCTGGACCAGCTGGCCGGGACCTTTTTCCTGAGCAAGTACTACCTCTCCCACGCCTTTCAGCGCCTGGTGGGGGCCAGCGTCTACCGCTACATCACCCAGAAGCGGCTGGTGATTGCCAAACAGCTGCTCACCGGCGGGGTGTCCCCCACCGACGTGTATCAGAACTGCGGCTTTCGGGACTACTCCAATTTTTACCGGACGTTTAAAGCGGAGTACGGCCTGAGCCCCGCCCAGTTTGCCCGGCGGCAGAGGCAGGCCCGGACGGATGAAGCCGGCGGCCCGCTGTCGAAAGAGGGCGATTGACACAATTTTTGTTCTGTATTACAATAAATGTCCGGGCAATTTTTTCAATTGGGAGGACGCGTCTATGGCGGAAAAGACAGGAAAGCCGGCGAAGACGGGAAAACCGGCTCAGGAGGAGCAGGAGGTCCTGTTCACCGGCAAAATCGAGCACACCAAGAAGACCATTCAGGCCCTCTACAGAACGGAGTACTACACCTACAGCCAGAAGATGGTGATGGCCTGGATGCTGGTGGGAATGGTCATGATTGTCCTGGCCATCACCGCCGTGTCGTCCACGGTGCTGCAGGTGCTGCTTCTGCTGGTGGGGTGCTGGATGCTGATCAGCAAGGACTTTCCCAGCCAAATGCGGGCGGACCAGGCCCTGGAGGCCCGGCACGGCAGCCTGCCGGTGATGAACTATGAATTTCAGCGGGACTACGTCCGGGTGGACGGCGAGGGCAAGATGAAGATCCCCTACGCCAAGTTCCACCGCCTGATCGAAGATCAGGACTATCTGTACCTGTTTCTGGGCCGGGGGTCGGTGTGTATGCTGGACAGAAGCACCGTCCAGCCGGACAGCGACAAGGAGTTGAAGCGCTTCGTGACGGAGCGCACGGGAAAGCAGTGGAGCAGGAACTGGACGCTGCTGAGCATGACGCTGGGAGACCTGCTTCAGATGCGGAAGGAACGCGGCCGCTGAGGGACATAAGGGCATATAAGAGGGAGAGAAAAAATGGCGAACGCAAGCGCGCGGGAGACCGCGTATCAACGGCTACGGAACCGGATCATCAACCTGGAGCTCAAGCCGGGAGAGGTGCTGAACGATAAGGAGCTGGCTGAGCAGATGGGAATGAGCCGCACGCCGGTGCGGGAGGCCATTTTGATGCTGAGCATGGCCAATCTGGTGGTGGTGCGTCCCCAGAGCGGCACCTTTGTGACCCCCATCGACCTGGAGCTGGTGGAGGTGGAGCAGTTTACCCGCTATGCCCTGGAGAAGGAGATGCTTCTGCGGGTGTGCCGGGAGATCACCCCGGAGGACCGGCGGCAGTATCAGGAGAACCTGCAGCTCTACCAGTTTTACGACCAGTCCCTCCTCCCGGACCGGGAGGAGCGGATGCTGGAGGTGGACAACAACTTCCACCGCCTGGCCTTTCAGATTGAGGGCAAGGAGCTCCACTTCAACCGGATGCTCTCCTCCATGCACCACGTGGAGCGCTTCCGGATTTTAAGCCTGCTGGCCCTGACGGACGACCGGGTGTATCAGGACCACCTGCGGATTTTCCAGGCCGTGTCCGGCCAGGACCCGGCGGAGCTCTCCCGGCAGGTGGAGATCCACCTCAACCGCTGGCAGGAGAACAGCGCCGCCGTCCGGGCGGCCTTCCCCCAGTACTTTTGACCCAGACAGGACCGCCCCGCGGTCCTGTCTTGCTTTTGAGGCGCTTTTGGGGTATGATACTCTCTGCAAATCCGGGCGTTTTTATGCAAGGAGGTTTTTTGGTATGCGGGACGGATTCATCAAAGTGGCCGCCGGGACCCCGAAAATTCGGGTGGCCGACTGCCGCTATAACGCGGAGCAGATTTTTACCCTCATGCGGGAGGCGGACAAGCAGGGGGTGCGGGTGCTGTGCCTGCCGGAGCTGTGCCTCACCGGCTACACCTGCGGAGACCTGTTTTTGCAGGACACCCTGCTTCAGGGGGCCGAGGAGGGACTGAAGACCATTCTGGAGGCCACGCGGAACCTGGATATGGTGGCGGCCATCGGCCTGCCGGTGCGCAGCAGGCGGGACGGCAAGCTCTACAACTGCGCCGCCGTCGTCCACAAGGGGGCGATTCTGGGGCTGATTCCCAAGACCTATCTGCCCAACTACGGGGAATTTTACGAGCAGCGCTGGTTTGCCTCCGGGGCGGGGAAGGATACCCAGGAGACGCTGTGCGGCGTCCAGGCGACTATGAACCCCAACCTGCTCTTCCAGTGCGCCGCGCTCCCGGAGCTGGTGATCGGAGTGGAGATCTGCGAGGACCTGTGGGTGGCGGAGCCCCCCTCCAACCGCCTGGCCCGGAACGGGGCCACCCTGCTTCTGAACCTGTCCGCCTCCAACGAGCTGGTGGGCAAGTCCGGCTACCGGCGGCAGCTGGTGACGGGCCAGTCCGGCCGGCTGGTGTGCGGCTATGTGTACGCCGACGCCGGGGAGGGGGAGTCCACCACCGACCTGGTGTTCACCGGGCACAATATGATTGCGGAGAACGGGTCCCTGCTCTCTGAGCGCCGGTTCCAGACCGGCCTGACCGTCAGCGAGGTGGACGTATCCCGCCTGGTCTATGAGCGCCGCCGCATGACCACCTTTGCCGGCGGGACCGGTCCGGACTGCCCCCGGATCTCCTTCAATCTGCCCGTCACAGAGACCAAGCTCACCCGGTATATCTCCCCCAATCCCTTCGTCCCCGACGACGCCGGGGACCGGGCGGAGCGGTGCAACGAGATTTTGAAAATTGCCGCTCTGGGCCTGAAAAAGCGGCTGGAGCACACCCGCGCCAAGACCGCTGTGGTGGGATTGTCCGGAGGGCTGGACTCCACCCTGGCCATTTTGATTACCGCCGTGGCCATGAAGCTGCTGGACCGTCCCTCCAGCGACATCATCGCCGTCACCATGCCCTGTTTCGGCACCACCGACCGCACCCGGGACAACGCCGTGGAGCTGGCCGGGCGCCTGGGGGCCACCCTGAAGCGCATCGACATCGGCGAGGCGGTGAAGGTCCACTTCAAGGACATCGGCCAGTCCATGGAGGACCACTCCGTCACCTTTGAGAACGCCCAGGCCAGAGAGCGCACCCAGGTGCTCATGGACATCGCCAACCAGACGGGGGGCATGGTCATCGGCACCGGCGACCTCAGCGAGCTGGCCCTGGGCTGGGCGACCTATAACGGGGACCACATGTCCATGTACGCGGTGAACGCCGGTATCCCCAAGACCCTGGTGCGCCACCTGGTGTCCTTCGTCTCCGACGACAAGGGGGGCGAGGACCCCCGCCTGTCCGCCGTGCTGGACGACATCCTGGACACCCCCGTCTCCCCGGAGCTGCTCCCCGCCGTGGGCGGAAAAATCAGCCAGAAGACCGAGGACCTGGTGGGCCCCTATGAGCTCCACGACTTCTTCCTCTACTACGCCATCCGCTGGGGCTTCCCGCCCAAAAAGGTGTTCCGTCTGGCGGAGTACGCCCTGGGAGACCGGTACAGCCGGACCGTCATTTTGAAGTGGCTGAACAACTTCTACCGCCGCTTCTTCACCCAGCAGTTCAAGCGCTCCTGCCTGCCCGACGGCCCGAAGGTGGGCTCTGTTACCCTCTCCCCCAGAGGGGATTGGAGAATGCCCTCCGACGCCGTGGCCGCCCTGTGGATGGAGGAGCTGGAGGGCCTCTCCTGACGCTGTTTGGCCCCTTCCGCCCCGCTTCGCCCGGCGCCTCCCCCGTCGTTTTTACCCCTTCCGCCCCGCTTCGCCCGGCGCCTCCCCCGTCGTTTTTACCCCTTCCGCCTCGCTTCGCTCGGCACCTCCCCCAAGGGGGGAGGCTTTGGAGCATACAACGGCCGTTGCCGTAGGGGCGGTCAAAGTCCGCCCCGAAAAACCACTGCAAAAACATTTTAACCAGAAGAAGGACGTTTCTCTCTATGAATCTCTACGCAGATCTGTTTTTGACCTTTGCCAAGGTGGGGGTATGCACCTTTGGCGGAGGCTATGCCATGCTCCCCATTCTCCAGCGGGAGGTGGTGGAGAAGAAGCGCTGGGCCGCCGAGGAGGAGCTCACCGACTACTTCGCCATCGGCCAGTGCACCCCCGGCGTCATTGCCGTGAACACCGCCACCTTCATCGGCCAGAAGTACGCGGGCAATCTGGGGGGGACCATCGCCACGCTGGGGGTGGTCTTTCCCAGCCTGGTGATTATCACCCTCATCGCCGCCTTCCTCACCAACTTTGCGGAGATCCCGGCGGTGCAGCACGCCCTGGCGGGGATTAACGCCGCCGTAGTGGCCCTCATCGCCGTCAGCGTTCTCAAGCTGGGGAAGAGCACCCTGAAGAACGCCCCGTCGGTGTGTATTTTCCTGGCGGTGCTGCTTCTCTCTGAGCTGGGCGGCCTGCTGGGCCTGCCCGCGGACACCCCGGCGGGGAAGGCTTTGGACCTGCTGGCCTCTCCGGTGACGCTGGTGGTTCTGGCCGGCGTGACGGGGGTTCTGCTGGCCCGGTGCGCCGGGTCCCGGAAGGGGGGCGGGGAGAAGTGATCTACCTGCGCCTGTTCTTTGAGTTCTTCAAAACCGGCCTGTTCTCCGTGGGCGGCGGGCTGGCCACCATCCCCTTTCTCCAGCACATGGGCGAGACCACCGGCTGGTTCACCAACCAGGAGCTCACCACCATGATTGCCGTCTCCGAGTCCACCCCCGGCCCCATGGGGGTAAACATGGCCACCTATGTGGGCTATCACATGGGGAGCGCGGCGGGGCTGGGCGGCGGCCTGGGGGGGATTATCGGGGCGGTTATCGCCACCCTGGGCCTTGTGGCCCCCTCTATCATTGTGATTTTGATCATCGCCCGCTTCCTGCAGAAATTCCGCCGCAGCAAGCTGGTGGAGGCCATTTTCAGCGGCCTGCGCCCCGCCTCCACCGCTCTCATTGTGGTGGCCGGCCTCAGCGTGGCCCTGTCCGTCTTCTTTGCCGCCGACAATTCCTCTCCGGACAGCTTCCCGGCGGTGCAGTGGAACGCGGTGCTTCTGGCCGCGGCGGTGTTCGTGTGCATGAAGTGGACGCCGCTGAAAAAGCTTCACCCCATCTGCTTCATTGCCGCGGCGGCGGCAATCGGCGTGCTGTTCCAGTTTTAAAATCCGCGAAAAAAGGGCCGCGCAGCGCAACAGCCGCGCGGCCCTTTTTCTATCCCAGAACGCCCAGGTGCTCCAGAAGGATTTTCGTGCCCATCAGAATCAGGACGGTTCCCCCGGCCAGCTCCGCCAGGGCCTTTCCCCTCGCCCCCACGATTCCCCCGGTCTGTACGCCGGTGGCGGACAGAATGCAGGTGGTGACGCCGATAAGCGTCACCGCCGGGACGACCGGCACCTTCAGAAAGGCGAAGGTGATGCCCACCGTCAGGGCGTCAATGCTGGTGGCCACCGCCAGGGGGAGCATGGCGCCCGCTCCGAAGGAGGCCCCCACCTCTTCTTCCCCGCTGCGGGACTCCCGAATCATGTTCAGGCCGATGAGCCCCAGCAAAACAAAGGCGATCCAGTGGTCCACGCTGGTGATGAAGGCCTGAAACTGCACCCCCAGCAGCCAGCCCAGAAAGGGCATCAGCGCCTGAAAGCCGCCGAACCAGAGCCCGGCGGTCAGGGCGTGCCGGAGCCGCACCCGCCCGGCGGACAGCCCCTTGCACACGGAGACCGCGAAGGCGTCCATAGACAGCCCCACGGCCAGAAGAAACAGTTCTGCCGTTCCCATCAAAATTCCTCCTCACAGTGGTCTGCGGGGCCGGAGGGGGCATCTCCCCCCGGTCCCGCCGGCGCATAAAAAAAGAGACTGATCCGTTCCGGCGGAACAGATAAGTCTCGTCATAAAAGGCAGAACCAGAGCCGCAGCCCAGTGTGTTGACCCTGCCGCGCCCATGCGCCGACTACTCCCTTATTGTGCAGGGTTTATCCTATCACAGGGCCTTCCGCCCTGTCAAGGAGAAAAAGCGCGGGCGCGCCGGGCCGTCGCGCCCCACGGATAGGTCCGCCATTTGCCCCCTTTTGAAAGGGGGTGCCGCCGAAGGCGGCGGGGGATTGTGCAACGGCGGGCGCGCCGGGTCGTCGCGCCCCACACACGGCCGTTGTTGCCGTAGGGGCGGCCCTTGCGGCCGCCCGCCGGTTTACCCCCCTCCGCCTCGCTTCGCTTGGCGCCTCCCCCGGAGGGGGAGGCTTTGGAGCAGCAACGTCCGTTGTTGCCGTAGGGGCGGCCTGCGGCCGCCCGCCGGTTTAACCCCCTCCGCCTCGCTTCGCTCGGCACCTCCCCCGGAGGGGGAGGCTTTTGGGCGCGCCGGACCGCCGCGCCCCGCGGATACGTCCGCCATTTGCCCCCTTTTGAAAGGGGGTGCCGCCGAAGGCGGCGGGGGATTGTGCAACGGCGGGCGCGCCGAGTCGTCGCGCCCCACACACGGCCGTTGTTGCCGTAGGGGTGGCCCGAAGGGCCGGGGGGGATTCCAAACCGGCGGGCGCACAATGTGCGCCCCTACGTCTGCGCAGAGCTTAACTTTGGGCGGAGGAGGGGAGCAGGGCGTAGAGGAGGGAGGGCCGCCCTCCGGTGTCGTAGTTCATTCGGCTGGAGGCCTCGCCCCGGCCCACCAGGTAGGTGAGGTACCGGCGGACGGTGACGGAGGACAGGCCCGTCCATTCAGCCAGCGCCTCGCAGGTGCAGCCCTCCGGCGGGGCCTGGCCCAGGCGGGCGCGCACCCGCTCCAGGGTGTCCGCCTGGAGGCCCTTGGGGAGGGCGTGGGGTCCGGCCAGCAGGGAGTCCAGCTCCGCCTGACTGACGCTCTCGTGGGCGGAGAGGGCCTCCCGGTGGCGGCAGAAGGCGTCCAGAGCCTGCTGAAAGCGCTGGGCGGTGAAGGGCTTGACCAGATAGTCCACCACCCCCAGCTTCAGCAGGGCGTCCACTGTGCGGCTGTCGTTGGCGGCCGTCACCATGACGGCGTCCAGGAAAATTTCCTCCGCCCGCAGGGCCCGGAGCAGCTCCAGGCCGTTCATGCGGGGCATATAGACGTCCAGAATCAGCAGGTCGGCGGGGCGGCGGCGGAGCCAGTCCAGGGCCTCCTCCCCGGTGCGGAAGCCGGCGGCCAGGGCAAACCGGGGGTCGCGGGCCAGAAAGCTCCGGTTGATGGCGGCGATCATGGGGTCGTCCTCCACGATGACGGCGCGGTATTTCAAGTCTGATCAACTCCTGAGAGGCGGTTCTGGTCCGGCGGGTCCGTCCGGACGGAGGGATTGGCGGGGAAGCGGAGGAAGAAGGCGGTGCCCCCCTTGGGGTCGCTCTCCACCCGGATGGTCCCGTGGTACAGCTCGGTCAGCTCCTTGACCTGGGAGAGGCCAAGGCCCCGGCCTCTCCCCTTGGTGGAGACGCCGGGCTCGAAGATGCGGGGGAGCAGCTCCTGGGGAATGCCGGGGCCGGTGTCCTCCACGCACAGGAACAGGCCCTCCGGCTGTTCCACCACGGAGACGCGGATCTCCTTCAGCTTCCGGGAGGAGCGGTCCAGGGACTCCGACGCGTTTTCAATCAGGTTGCCCAGCACCGTCACCAGCACGCCGGAGGGCAGCACGTGCTCCTCCCCGGACAGGGTGCTTTTGGGGTCCAGCTGGAGGTGGACGCCCAGCTCCGCGGCCCGGCTGGCCTTGCCCACCAGAAGGGCGGCCGCTGCGGCGTCCTGAATCTGGTTCATCACCCGGCTCACCGACTGGTGGTGGACCTGGGAGATGTCCATGATATACTGCTCCGCCTGCTCCGGCTTGCCCAGCTGAATCAGTCCCAGAATGGTGTGGAGCTTGTTGAGAAATTCGTGGGTATAGGCCCGCATGGCGTCCACCAGGTGCCGGCTTCCAGTGAGCTCCTCGGCCAGGGCGGTCACTTCCGTGCGGTCCCGGAAGATGGCCACCGCCCCCACCAGGACGCCGTCCTCCCAGATGGGCATCCGGTCGGAGAGGGCCTCCTGGGTGCCGGGCATTTTATGCAGGTGGACGTTGTACTCCGCCTTCTGGGTGGACAGCAGCCGGGGGAGCTGGGAGCCGGGGTAGATCTCCAGCAGGGGCCGGCCCTGGACGTCGGAGAGCTTTTTGGCGTGGAACATCTTCAGGCAGGCGGAGTTCATGTAGGTGATCCGGGCGTCCCGGTCGATGGCCAGAATGCCCTCCTCCAGGGTCTCCAGGATGTCCTCCCGGAGGAGAAAGAGGCGGCGGAAGGCGTCGGGCTCATAGCCCATCAGGGCTCCCTTGATGGAGCCGGACAGGCGCCGGGAGAGGAACAGCGCCGCCCCCGCCGACAGAGCGGTGAGAAGGAGGAAGGCCCCGGCCATGGTGTACACCAGCCGGCTGACGCTGCGCACGCCGATGCCCACCGAGACGAAGCCCAAAAACGTCCCGTCCGCGTCGGACACGGAGGCCATCGCCCGGCGCTCCACCTGGGAGATGCCCGCGCCGGTGTCCACATGGGCGCTCTCCCCGTGGAAGACGGGCAGGGAGCGGTAGCCCGGATAGATGGTCCCGATGTCGGAGGAGACCGGGCTGTAGCGGACATAGCCCTCCCGGTCCACCACCACAATGGCGTCGATGTCCCGCACGCGGGAGATGGTGCTGTTCAGGTAGTAGGTGAGGGTGGCGTTGCTGCTCCGGTCGGCCAGCACGTCGGCGACCTTGGGGGACTGGGCCAGCACCTGGGCGGAGTTCATCAGGTTCCGGTCCATATTCTGGTACTCCATATACAGGGAGAACAGCAGGGTGGCGGTCATGCCCAGTCCCGCGGTGGTCAGCACCAGGAACAGGCTGAAGGAGCGGATGCGCTGGCGGATGGTCCGTTTGGTCCGGCGTTTCATAGGGACGGCCTCCTCTCTGTCCGGCGGTATCTACTTCTATTATAAAGAAATCCTATATAACTGTCAAACAGATGTAAGAATTACATAAAAATTTTCCGGTGTTTTATTTTTTTTAGTTTCAAAAGGCTGTACAAACGGGGGAGGGGACGCTAAGATAAGCGCGAAAATTTCAGAGGGGAGGGAGGACCTTGGAGGGACTCAGAGAGGAGCTGACCGCCCAGCTTGAGAATCCGGTGGCCTTTACCATACCCGTGCTGGGAGGAATCCCGGTGGCGGAGTCGGTGGTGACGTCGTGGGTGATTATGGCGGCGCTGACCCTGGCGGCCATTGCCCTCACCCGGAATTTAAAGCCGGTTCCGGGGCGGCGGCAGCTGGTGCTGGAGATGTTCGTGGGGCTGATCAACAGCTTCAGCCGGGAGATCATCGGCCGGGAGTGGCGGCGCTTCGCCCCCTGGCTGGGGACGGTGGCGCTGTATATCGCCTGCGCCAACCTGTGCGGCATTGCGGGGCTGATCCCCCCCACAAAGAATCTCAACGTCACGGCGGCCCTGGGGCTGAGCAGCATGGCGGTGATTTACTCCGCGGCCTTCCGGGTGCGGGGCCTCCGGGGGGGATTCGGACAGTTTTTAAAGCCGTCCCCGGTGATGCTGCCCATCAATCTGATGGAGATTCTCATCCGGCCCCTGTCCCTGTGCATGCGGCTGTTCGGCAACGTGCTGGCTGCCTTCATTGTGATGGAGCTGGTGAAGCTGCTGGCCCCGGCGGTGGTCCCCGTGGCCTTCAGCCTGTATTTCGACATCTTCGACGGCCTGATTCAGACCATTGTGTTTGTGTTTCTGACCACGATATTCATCGGGGAAGCTCTGGAAGAGGAGTAGAGCTCCGGAAAAAATCAAAGATTTGGAGGAGATTGTTATGACAGTTACCATCGCGGCGGCCATCGCGGTCGTCACCAGCACCCTCTCCGGCGTGGGCATTGCCTTCGCCACCGGAAAGGCCGCCGAGGCCATCGCCCGGCAGCCGGAGGCCGCGGGTCAGATCCGCAGCACCATGCTCATCGGCTGCGCCCTGGCGGAGGCCACCGCCATCTACGCGTTTATTACCGCCCTGGCCATTCTGATTCTGGGCTGAGGGAACGTCCGGCGGGAGAGGAGGAATACGCCGTGCTGGATATCGATCTCTGGACGGTCCTGTGGACCGGCGTCAACCTGATTGTGCTCTACCTGCTTCTGCGGCATTTTCTCTTCAAGCCGGTGACGAAGGTGATGGAGGAACGCGCCCAGGCCATCGAGGACGGCCTCGCCCAGGCAGAGCAGGCGAAGCGGGCCGCCCAGACCCTGGAGCGGGAGAACGAGGAGAGGCTGGCGCAGGTCCGCAGCCAGGCCGACCAGATTGTCTCCCAGGCCAGGGACCAGGGGAAGCTGGCCTACGACCAGATCATCGCCTCCGCCCAGGCGGACGCCCAGGCCATCCGGGCCGGCGCCCAGGCCCAGGCTGAGGCGGAGCGCCGGCAGATGCTCCAGGACGTGCGGCGGCAGGCGGTGTCCCTGACCCTGCTGGCGGCGGCCAGGGTGTCCGGCCAGGCCATGGACCGGGAGAGCGACCGGGAGATGGCGGAGGACTTTCTGCGGGAGGCGGGTGATCTCTGATGGGAGAGCTGGCCGGACTGTATGCCCAGGCCTTCCTGGAGGCGGGGGGCGATGAGCGGCAGCTCGCCCGCTGCGCCGAAACCCTGGAGGGGACGCAGGCACTGTGGGCGGCTCTGGTAAGCCCCGCCGTGGAGCCGGAGGAGAAGGAGCGGGTGCTGGCCCGCCTGCCTGCCCTGGCGCCTCCCGGTCCGGTGGGGCGGCTTTTTGCCCTGATGGCCCGGAAGGGGCGCATATCCCTCCTGCCCGGCGTGGCGCAGGCCGCCCGGCGGCTGGCGCTGGAGCGGCAGGGGGGCGCGCTGGGGCGGCTGACCTGCGCCCGGCCCCTGGAGCCGGAGGTGCTGGAGCAGCTGAAGGGGACCCTGTGCCGCCTCCACAATCTGAAGGCGGTGGAGCTGGACGTGGCGGTGGACCCCGGACTGCTGGGGGGCTTCCGCCTGGAGCTCCAGGGCGTTACCTATGACAAGAGCGTGCGGGGCGGCTTGGACGCCCTGGCCCGGAGACTGGGAGGGGGAGACGCGGTTTGAACGTGAAGCCGGAGGAGATTGTCTCCATCCTGCGGGAGGAGATTGCAGGCTATGACAATAAGACCCGCCGCAGCGAGGAGGGCACGGTGCTGGAGGCGGGGGACGGCATTGCCGTCCTCTACGGCCTGGACCGGGCGGTGTACGGTGAGCTGATTGAATTTGACACCGGGGTCCGGGGCATGGTGATGGACCTGTCCAGGGACACGGTGGGCTGTGTGCTGCTGGGCGGCGAGGCAGGCCTCCGGGAGGGCAGCCTGGCCCGGCGCACCGGCCGGCCCGCCGCCGTGCCCGTGGGGGAGAAGCTGCTGGGCCGGGTGGTGGACGCCCTGGGCAATCCCATCGACGGCCTGGGGCCCATCGAGACCTGCGAGACCCGGCCCATCGAGCGGGAGGCCAGCGGCGTCGTCACCAGACAGCCGGTGTCCGTCCCCCTCCAGACGGGGATTCTGGCCATCGACGCCATGGTGCCCATCGGCCGGGGCCAGCGGGAGCTGATCATCGGCGACCGCCAGACGGGCAAGACCGCCATCGCGGTGGACACGATTCTGAATCAGAAGGGCCAGAACGTGGTGTGTATCTATGTGGCCATCGGCCAGAAGGCGTCGTCGGTGGCGCGGGTGCGGGACACCCTTCAGAGCCGCGGGGCCATGGACTACTCCATCATCCTCTCCGCCTCCGCCGGCGAGCCCGCCCCCCTCCAGTATGTGGCCCCCTACGCCGGGGCGGCCATCGGGGAGTACTTTATGGACCAGGGGCGGGACGTGCTCATCGTCTATGACGACCTGAGCAAGCACGCGGTGGCCTACCGGGCCCTGTCCCTGCTGCTCAAGCGCGCCCCCGGCCGGGAGGCCTATCCAGGGGACGTGTTCTATCTCCACTCTCGCCTGCTGGAGCGGGCCTGCCGGCTGACGAAGGAGTACGGGGGCGGCTCCATGACCGCCCTGCCCATTGTGGAGACCCAGGCGGGGGACGTGTCCGCCTATATCCCCACCAACGTCATCTCCATCACCGACGGGCAGATCTATCTGGAGACCGACCTGTTCTTCTCCGGCCAGCGGCCCGCCGTCAACGTGGGCCTGTCCGTGTCCAGAGTGGGGGGCGCGGCCCAGACGCGGGCGGTAAAGCGCACCGCCGGCACCATGCGCATTGACCTGGCCCGGTTCCGGGAGCTGGAGATCTTCACCCAGTTCTCCTCCGACCTGGACCCGGCCACCCAGAAGACCCTCAACCACGGCAAGCGTCTGCTGGAGCTCTTAAAGCAGCCCCTGTACCAGCCCATGCCGGTGAACCGGCAGGCGGTGCTGCTCTATATCGGCGCCAGCGGCCTGCTGGACGACGTGCCGGAGGACCAGACCCGAAGCTTTGCCCTGGCCTTCGTCCAGCGGATGGAGGACCAGTACGCCGGCCTGATGGAGGAGATTCAGTCCACCGGAGACCTGTCCGGCGTGGCGGTGGAGGCCATACGCGCCGCCCTGGCCCAGTTCAAGCAGGAGAGGCTGTCCGCCGGGACGTGAGAAACCATTGTCCATGTCCCCGCTTCGCGGGGAGAAGGGAGGAGGCGCCCCATGCCCAGCACAAAGGAGATCCGCACCCGGATGAAGAGTGTGGAGGAGACGCTGAAGATTACCAACGCCATGTATCTCATCGCCTCGTCCAACCTGCGCAAGGCCAAGGCGCAGCTGGACGCCGCCGCGCCCTATTTCACCCGCATTGACGGGGCCATCGCGGACATTCTCCACCGCTCCCCGGCGCTGACCCACAAATTCCTGGACCAGCGGCCGGAGCTTCCGGCGGAGGAGCGGAAGACCGGCTTTCTGGTGCTCAGCGGGGACAAGGGGCTGGCGGGGGCGTATAACCACAACGTGCTCAAGCTGGCGGAGCGGCGCTTCCGGGAGACCCCCCGGCCGGCGCTGTTTGTGGCCGGACTGGTGGGCCGGGCCTATTTTCAGGAGAAGGGGCTCCCCCTGGCGGAGGACTTCTCCTATGTGGTGCAGAACCCCACCATGCGCCGGGCGCGGGATATAGGGGGCGACATGGTGCAGCGCTTCCTGGAGGGGGAGCTGGACGAGGTGCGCATTCTCTACACGGAGATGGTCTCGGCCCTGCGCCTGGAGGTGCGGGAGCGGGTGCTGCTCCCCCTTGGGCGGGAGAACTTCCCCTGGCAGCCCCCGGCGGAGGGGCCGGCGCTGCCCCCTGTGACCTATGTCCCCTCCCCGGAGGCGGTGCTGGACGTGATTGTGCCCGGCGGCTATGTCCAGGGGGTGGTGTTCGGCGCGCTGGTGGAGGCCTTCTGCTCCGAGCAGAGCGCCCGGATGACCGCCATGGAGTCGGCCAGTGGCAACGCCAGGGATATGCTCAGGGAGCTGTCCCTGCACTACAACCGGGCGCGGCAGGCGGCCATTACCCAGGAGATCACGGAGATCTCCAGCGGGGCCCAGAGCGCCCGGTCTTAGGCGGAAAGGTGTGTGTGCCATGTCAAAAGAAGCGAAAGGGACGGTGGTCCAGGTCCAGGGCCCCGTGGTTGACGTGCAGTTTCCCCAGGGGGAGCTGCCCTCCATCCAGGACGCCCTGTGGCTGGAGGTGGACGGGCAGAGGCGGGTGATGGAGACGGCCCGGCATGTGGGACGGGACACCGTGCGCTGCTTCATGCTCTCCCCCAGCGAGGGCATCGGCCGGGGGATGGAGGTCCGCTCTATGGGCGGCCCCATCTCCGTCCCCGTGGGGGAGGCGGTGCTGGGCCGGATGTTCAACGTCCTGGGGGAGCCCATCGACGGCAAGGGGGAGACCGGCGCCCAGGAGCGCTGGTCCATCCACCGCCGCCCCCCCAGCTTTGCCGACCAGCGGCCGGTGGTGGACCTGTTTGAGACGGGGATCAAGGTCATCGACCTATTGGCCCCCTATGCCAGAGGGGGCAAAATCGGCCTGTTCGGCGGGGCCGGCGTGGGCAAGACGGTGCTCATTCAGGAGCTCATTCACAACATCGCCACCCAGCACGGGGGCTACTCTATTTTCACCGGCGTGGGGGAGCGGACAAGAGAGGGCAGCGACCTGTGGCGGGAGATGACGGAGTCCGGGGTGCTCTCCAAGACCGCCCTGGTGTTCGGACAGATGAACGAGTCCCCCGGCGCGCGGATGCGTGTGGCCCTCACGGGGCTGACCATGGCCGAGTACTTCCGGGACCGGGAGCGGCAGGACGTGCTGCTGTTCATTGACAACATCTTCCGGTTTGTCCAGGCGGGCAGCGAGGTGTCCGCGCTGATGGGCCGTATGCCCTCCGCCGTGGGCTATCAGCCCACCCTGGCCAACGAGATGGGCGCCCTCCAGGAGCGCATCACCTCCACCAGGAGCGGGGCCGTCACCTCCGTGCAGGCGGTGTACGTCCCCGCCGACGACCTCACCGACCCCGCCCCCGCCACCACCTTTACCCACCTGGACGCCACCACGGTGCTGTCCCGGAAGATTGTGGAGCAGGGCATTTACCCCGCCGTGGACCCCCTGGAGTCCACCTCCCGGATTCTGGAGCCCGACGTGGTGGGGGAGCGGCACTATAAAATTGCCCGCGCCGTCCAGGAGCTGCTCCAGCGCTATCGGGAGCTTCAGGACATCATCGCCATTCTGGGCATGGAGGAGCTCAGCGAGGACGACAAGGCGGCGGTGGAGCGGGCCCGCCGGGTGCAGCAGTTCTTCTCCCAGCCCCTCTCCGTGGCCCAGACCTTCACCGGCCTGGAGGGCCGCTTTGTGAAGCTGGAGGACACCCTGCGCTCCTTTGAGGCCATTCTGGGGGGCGAGCTGGACCATCTGCCGGAGGCCGCCTTCAGCATGGCCGGCAGCGTGGACGAGGTGTATCAGAAGGCCAGAGACATGGGGGCGGTTTGATATGGCGGAAGAAAAAAAGACCTTCCGTCTGGAGATTGTCACTCCGGACAAGCAGGTCTTTCTGGGGCAGGCCCAGGGGCTGGTGTTTCCCGCCCAGGACGGCCTGCTGGGGGTGGAGGCGGGGCATGAGCCCATCGCCGCCGCGGTGATACCGGGGGAGCTGCGCTTCTGCGCCGGGGGGGAGTGGACCGCCCTGGTGGTGGGGCAGGGCCTGGCGGAAATCATGCCCCAGCGGGCGGTGGTGCTGGTCTCCGCCGCCGAGCGCCCGGAGGAGATCGACCTCATCCGGGCCCAGGCGGCGAAAGAGCGGGCGGAGGAGCACCTGCGCCAGAAGCTGAGCCTGCGGGACTACTACAACTACAAGGCCGCGCTGGCCCGTGCTATGGCCCGTCTGAAGGCCGGCCGCCGCCGCGCGCCGCGATAACGGCCAGCGCCGCCGCCACGGCGGCCAGCTCCTCCCGCGTGACGAAGCCCTGGGGCCGGTCGATGGAGCCTCCGGCATCGGACATGAGGCCGGCGCCGACGGCCGCCTGGATGTAGGGGACGGCCCAGCCGCTGGCCGGGCGCTGTCCCCGCCGGGCGAGGTAGCTGTCCATCATCTGGTCGAACTGTTCCTGTGTCATGTTGTCCTCCTGCGTTTGCAGCAGAGCTTTAAATTTGTCCCACTCTCCGGGGTTGTCCATCCAGGGGGCGGGACATTTTTTGCCCGTCACGTCGTAGTGGCGCAGGACGCGCTCCGGCGGGACGGCGTACTTTTTCATCAGCGCCCGTACAAGGGCCGCTGTATTGTCCCGGACGGCCGCCGGGACGGTCCCCACACTGTCGCACATCTCCACGCCGATGGAGTTGGCGTTGCGGCACGCCGGGTGCCGGTACCGTCCGTCGGCGCGTCCGCAGTGCCAGGCGGTGTCCGTGTCCAGGACGGACTGGCCCGCGCCCTGGGCGTCCACGAAGTAGTGGGCGCTGGTTCCGGTCTTGGTCCGGGCGAAGTAGTCCAGGTTGTTCTGGGCGGTGTCGCCGGAGCTGCCGGTGTAGTGGACCACAATGTACCGGATAAAATCAGACCGCCCAGGGGAGAAATTCCCCTGGGCGGCCTGTTTGAAGGGGGCGCTCATACGCCGCCCCGCCGGTTCTTTTCCGCCTGCGTGCCGAAATAGAAGGCGATGACCACCGTGAACACCGTCAGGAACTGATCGGCGGTCACGCCCCCGGCGCAGGTCAGATAGGCGAACACCCCGGTGAGCGCCAGCGTCACCAGGCTCTTGATAGCCAGCAGGTTTCCCAGGCGCCGGCAGATCTCTTCCATAAACTCATCCTCTCTCATGCTGTTCCTGTTTCAGGTCCCGGATGTCGTGCTGCACCTCCACCATCTGGCCCTCCAGCTTATAGGTGCGCTCCACCAGGCCGTTGTGGGCGGCGACCTTCTTCTCAAGCTGTTCAATTCGGTAGGTAGTCAGCTTGCTGGAGACCAAAATCCCCCCGAAAGTCCCGGCCAGCGTGCCCATCAGAGACATAGCCGCGGCGGCCAGGGTCCCATAGTCCATCAGGCGGCCTCCTGGAAGTACAGGCCCGTCAGCTCGTGGGGGAGGTACTGGAGGACCACCCGGCCGCCCTCCGCCTCGCCGGTGCGGGCGCACAGATAGAGCTTCCCGTCCTCCGGGTCCTGGTAGTACAGGCCGTAGACGTACTCCATGCCCCGGACGGCGGCGATGGGGTTGTCCGCCGTGCCCGTCTCGCCGGGAGCCCGCACCGCCGCCCACAGGGCGGGGACGGCGTCCGGCGTCCAGCCGGGATTGCCGGAGGCGTCGTGGGCCTGCGCCAGCTTGTAGATCGTCCCCTCCCACTGATAGGGGGTGCCCACGGGGGTCTGGGAGAAGTCCCGCGCCCGCCAGGTGGGAATCATGCTCTGGTTGTCCAGCAGCTCCTGGCTGTCCGCCTCTCCGGAGACTGCCCTGGCCGCCAGCGCCGCCGCGTCGGCTTTGCCGCGGGCCGTCAGCTCCTCCTTGGCCATGGCAACAATATCAGCCATTGCTCTCCACTCCTTCCGTATAGGCCGCGCGCAGCTCGGCCTTGACGTCCTCGGCGGTGTCCGCCGCCTCCAGGGCGGCGATGGCCGCGGCCTGTTCCTCGATGGTCTCCTGAAGGGCCTCTGTCTGGGCCTGCCAGCCGGTGACGTCCCCCAGGTACTGCTTCGCCACCTGAAGCGACACGGTGAAGCTCCGGGTGCCGGCGCTGTACTGGATGTCCTGGACGGTAAAGCCGTACCCCGCCGGGAGAATGCAGTCTCCCTCCACCACAGGGGGGTCCCACTGGATGGCCTCAATCTGCTCCAGGGAGGCGTACTCCCGCTCGAAGACCACCTGGTACGCCCCGTTGGCCCTGCCCCGCAGAATCAGCCCGCAGGGCACGCCGCCGATTTTGTATGCGCCGCCGTATAGGCTCATAAATCTCCTCCTCGCTGTTAAAAATCCGGCGGGCCCGACGCCCGCTCTATGTACAGGGGGGATTGCCCGTCCGGTTGCCGGAAACGATACAACAAAGGGGGAATTTTTGTCCCCGGCCCGGCGGAGGGTTGCGGCGCCGGAGGGAAGGGGCTATAATAGAAAAACAGCAAAACGCCCCGGAGCGGGGCGTAAGAGAGGAGAGAAAGGCGCGGGGACGCCGCGCCTGCCGGAGAGATGAAATTGTTTGCCTATGCCGTTCGGGAATTTGACGAGAAGCCGCTGTTTGACAAGTGGTGCGCGGCGCTGGGGGTGGAGTACGCCTACAGCACGGAGTACCCCACGCCGGAGAATCTGGAGCTGGCCAGAGGGTACGACGCCATCAGCACCCCCCCCTACGCCCTGGGGCCGGGGGACATCCGCCGCCTCCGGGACATGGGGGTGAAGTATCTGGGGGCCCGCGCCATCGGATACGACCACTTTGACCTGCCCACCGCGAAGGAGCTGGGAATGCCGGTGGTCCACGTGTTCTATCCCCCCAGCGGCGTGGCCAACTATGCCATTATGCTCATGCTCATGTGCTGCCGGAAGATGAAGCAGATTCTGGAGCGCAATGTGGTCCAGGACTACACCCTGGAGGGCAAGATGGGCAAAGAGCTGTCCAATGCCACCGTGGCGGTGCTGGGCACGGGAAAAATCGGCGGCACGGTGCTCCGCCATCTGTCCGGCTTTGGCTGCCGCCTGCTGGCCTATGACCTGTACCCCAACCCGGAGCTGGCCGCTCTGGCGGAGTACACGGACCTGGAGACCATCTGGCGGGAGGCGGACGTCATCACCCTCCACATGCCCGCCAACCCGGCGGACCACCACTTCATCAACGGGGAAAATCTTGCCAAAATGAAGGACGGGGTCATCCTGGTGAATACGGCCAGAGGGGACCTGATTGACACGGCCGCCCTCATCCAGGCCGTGGAGAGCCGGAAGGTGGGGGCCGCGGCCCTGGACGTGCTGGAGCAGGAGAGCGGCCTGTACTACGCCGACCTGAAGACGGTACCCATTCCCAACCACGACCTGGCCATTCTGAAGGCCTTCCCCAACGTGATTGTCACCCCCCACACCGCCTTCTACACCGAGGAGGCCGTGGAGTACATGGTGGCCGGCTCTGTGAAGGGCCTGCTGGCCTGCGAGAGAGGCGGAGAGAACCCCTATCTGGTGCAGGGTTAACTATCCGGCCCGCAGGGGGAGGGCGAACATCCGGGCCACAGCCGCCTCATAGGCGGGGGAGTCCGCCGCCTTGCGGATGGCCTTCAGGGGCTTTTCGCCCCCCTCGAACAGGCGGTAGAGATAGCTCCACAGCTCCTTCATGTGGAAGACGGTGTTCCGCTGGCTGGCAAAGCGCGTCAGATAGGTCTGGTACAGCGCGTCGTGAAAGGCCCGCAGCTCCGGTTTGTCCGGCCCTGGTCCGCCCTTTGCCTGGCGGATCAGGGCCGGATTGGCCAGCAGGCCCTGTCCAATCATGACGTGGGAGACCTGGGGGAACTGGGCGGCCAGGCGGGCGCAGTCCTCCGCCGAGGCCAGCCCGCCGTTGAAGCACAGGGGGCCGCCGTAGTGCTCCGCGGCATAGCGGAACCACTCCGTCCGCACGGGGTGGCGGTAGTAGTCGGCGCGCACCCTGGGGTGGAGGATGAGCAGGCAGGCGGGATACCGCCGGAACAGCTCCAGCAGCCGGGGGAACTCCTCCGGGTCCTCCAGGCCCAGGCGGGTCTTCAGAGAGATCTTCACCGGCGCGCGGGAGAAAATCTCGTCCAGAAGGCGCTCCAGCTCCTCCGGCCGGGCCAGCAGTCCGGCCCCCTTCCCCTTGGACACCACCGTGCCGGAGGGACAGCCCAGGTTCAGGTTGACCTCGTCATAGCCCATGGCGGCCAGCTCCCCGGCGCACCACAGAAAATCCTCCGCGTTTTTGGTGAGCAGCTGGGGCACGGCCCGAAAGCCCCGGTTGTGCTCCGGGAGGACGCCCCGCAGCTCCCGCGGGGTGAGGACGTGGTCCTGGGTGGGGGAGAGAAAGGGCATGTAGTAGGCGTCCGCGCCGGGGAAGAACTGGTGGTGAATCCGGCGGAATTCCGCCCCGGCGACCCCCTCCATGGGGGCGAAGAAGTACTTCACCGGTCCACCCACCGGCAGGCGGCCAGGCCGGCCACGGCGCCGTCCCCCACGGCGGTGGTCAATTGCCGGACCCCCTTGGCGCGGCAGTCCCCGGCGGCGAAGACGCCGGGCAGGCTGGTGCGGCAGTCCTCTCCGGCCAGGAGATAGCCGTCTTCATCGGTGTCCAGCAGGGGGGCGAAGGGCTGGTTCTGGGGCTGCTGCCCCACGGCCAGGAAGAGCCCCTCCGCCGCCAGGTTCCGGACCTCTCCGGTGATGCGGTTCCGGACAACGGCGCCGGTGAGGCGGCCGTCCTGGGAGAGCAGCTTCTCCACGGCGCTGTCCATCCAGCAGGCGATGTTGTCCCGGCTCCGGACCTGGTCCGCCAGGGCCCTGGCCCCCCGGAAGACCTCCCGACGGTGAATCAGCGTCACCTGGGCGCAGATACCGGACAGAAACAGGGCGTCCTGAAGGGCGGTGTCTCCGCCCCCAACCACCGCCGCATTTTTGTGGGCGAAGAACGGCCCGTCGCACACCGCGCAGTAGGAGATCCCCTGTCCCACCAGCTCCGCCTCCCCCGGCAGGCCCAGGGTCCGGTGGCGCAGGCCGGTGGCCACAATCAGCGCCCGGCATGTCCGCACGGCGCAGTCTGTGATCACCTGAAAGCCGTCCCCCTCCGTGCGGAAGCCGGAGACCCTCTCGTACTCCAGCCCGACCCCCAGCTCCTCCGTCTGGCGCAGCAGCTCCTGGGCCAGCTGGCTGCCCGGCACAGAGGGCAGGCCGGGGTAATTTTCCACCAGGGGGGAGAAGTTGATCTGGCCGCCGGGGGCGTCCCCCTCCAGCACCAGCACGGATTTCCCCGCCCGGGCGGCGTACAGGGCGGCGGTGAGTCCCGCGGGGCCGCCGCCCGCCACCAGAATATCCGTCATAATTCGACACCTCGCTTGGGCGCGGACGCCTCCGCGCCTGTTTTTCTCTATTGTAGCGAAAAGCCGGCAAAAAATCCAGCGAAAGAAAAACGGGAGCCTGTTTTCAGACAGGCTCCCGAAGAAGACGCGGCAGTTAGTCGGTGACATAGGGCAGCAGGGCCACCTGACGGGCGCGCTTAATGGCCTCGGTCAGCTGGCGCTGGTGCATGGCGCAGGTGCCGGTGGTGCGCCGGGGCAGGATCTTGCCCCGCTCAGAGGTGTAGCGGCGCAGCTTGGCGGCGTCCTTATAGTCAATGCACTCCACCTTGTCCACGCAGAAGGCGCAGACCTTGCGGCGCTTGCGGCCGCGGGGGGCGCGGTTTTCACGTTCCATAGCCATGAGAGAAACCTCCTTTTGCAACCAGAATTGGTTTTCAGATTAGAACGGCAGCTCGCCGTCGTCAGACAGTTCAGAGAATTGATTGCCGCTGGGGGCGTCGAAGCCGGAAGCGGCCGGCGCGCCCGCGCCGGAGGCATAGCCGCCGGAGGAGTAGCCCCCTCCGCCGTAGCTGCCATAGCCTCCGCCGTCGCCGTCCCGCTTGGAGTCGCCGAAGTAGACGTTGTCCGCCACCACCTCGGCGCTGGTGCGCTTGTTGCCGTCCTTGTCGGTCCAGTCGCGCATCTGAAGCCGGCCCTCCACCACGGCCATGCGGCCCTTGGTGAAGTAGCGGCTGACGAACTCCGCGGTCTGACGCCAGGCCACCACGTCAATCCAGTCGGTGGCCCGCTCGCCGGTGGACTTGTCCTTGAAGTCCCGGTCTACCGCCAGGCGGAAGCTCGCCACGGGAAGGCCGGACTGGGTGCGGCGCAGTTCGGGGTCACGGGCCAGGCGGCCCATGATGAAAATTTTGTTGAGCATAGCTGCTCTGCCTCCCTCTTACTGGTCCTTGCAGACGATCAGGGAACGCATCACGCCGTCGGTGATCCGGAAGATACGGTCCAGCTCGGCGGGGACAGCCGCGGCGGCGTTGAAGGTCATCAGCACGTAGTAGCCCTCCATCAGGTCGTGGATGGGGTAGGCCAGACGGCGCTTGCCCCACTCGTTCACCTCGGAGACGGTGCCGTTGGCCTCCACCACAGACTGGAAGCGGGCCACCAGAGCGGCGATCTGCTCCTCGCTGAGGGAGGGGTTCAGGATATACAGGGCCTCGTAGTTGGCGTTGATCTTTGCCATTGTCATTGCACCTCCTTATGGTCTTGTGGCCCCCGGAGCGTCCGGGAGCAAGGATTCCGCCTGTCTCCCATCTGGAAACAGGCTTAATTATTATATAAGATTTTGCAAAAAAGTCAAGAAAAATTTTGAAAAACCTGCCTCAGGGCGACGGGGGCCGCCGGGCGGGCGGCTGTCTGTCCCCCAGAATCCAAACCCGGCCCGCCGCCGCCCCCACCAGGAGGATGTTGCCGCAGAAGTACAGCCACACCAGCAGGACGATCAGGGAGGTGAGGGAGCCGTACACCAGGGAGTACCGGGAGGACTGGCCGATGAACCAGGAGAAGAGCATGGAGCACACGGCCAGGGCCGCCGCGGTGCACAGGGCAGCCAGGCGCAGGACCTTTTTCCGCCGGCGGTAGGGGAGGGGGGTGCCCAGGCGGTACACCGCCAGCACCAACAGCAGCACGCAGACAAACAGCAGCAGATAGCGCATTCTCCCCCACATCTGCCCCATCAGCCGCAGGGGGATGAGCTCCAGCAGGGGGGCGGGCAGGCGGGCCTCCAGCAGCAGGAAGAACCAGTCCCCGGTGAAGATGACCACAATGGACAGATAGATGGTCAGCAGAAACAGCAGGGAGAGGGCCACGCTGACAATCACCCGGCGCAGGCTGTTGGCGGGGTGGACCTGATAGAGCTCGTCCATGGTCTTCAGCAGGGTGCGCAGCCCCGCCGAGGCGGAGAGCATCAGGGTGAGCAGGCTGGCCAGCAGCAGGGGGACGGCCTGGTCCTGGGGGACGCTGGACACATAGGCCAGATAGTCCAGCACTGTGGCCAGGCTCTCCCTGGGGAGGACGGAGTTCAGGGCGGAGAAGACCACCGCCGGGTCGATTTGCAGCATACCGATGAAGAAGCTCACGCACATCACCAGGGGGAACAGGGTCAGAATCAGAAAGTAGGCCAGGGCGGCGGCGGCTCTGGACACGCCGATCCGGCCGCAGGCGCGGGCCACGGACCGGACATAGACCACGGCGGGCAGGCGGAAGAGAAACGCATACACAGCGGCGGGACCTCCTCACAGAAATCCGGGGGAAACATTCGGCTGTTTTCCGGAAAGACGCAAAAAGCCGCCTGCGGTGCAGACGGCTTCTCTTCTTGCGTGTTTCAATCAGGCCAGCTTGCTCAGCTTGATGGTCATGCTGCTCTTCTTGTTGGCGGCATTGTTCTTGTGCAGCAGGCCCTTCGCGGCAGCGCGGTCCACGGCCTTGACCGCCACCTTGTAAGCGACATCGGCCTCGCTGCGGCTGCCTTCCGCCACGGCGGCCTCAAACTTCTTGATTGTGGTCTTCAGCGCGGATTTCGCGGCCTTGTTCTGCTTGGCCTTAGCCTGGGATACCAGGACGCGCTTCTTGGCAGACTTGATATTCGGCAAACCAAACACCTCCTCCGATTTAGAAATAAAGATTGAATTGAGCATGAAAACTCTGTGCGAGTGTGTATTATACCATCGCCGCCGGGAAAAAGCAACTCCCTTTTTGAAATTTTTTGGACCTTCTAAAAATTTTCCGGGGCTAAACGCCGGCTCCGGCGGCACACTAGGGCCAGACTGGAAGGCGGGAGGAGAGCAGATGGGATACAGACGGACCGACCTGGCCCTGGAGGCCAAGGAGCTGTGGGAGGAGAGCGCGGAGAAGACCGCCCGGCTGGAGGGGGTGGAGGCCCGCGCCGGCCTGCGGGAGGGCTTTGAGACGGAGACGGTGCGCATCCTGGACCGGCGGGGGGAGCGGGCCCTGGGAAAACCGGCGGGGCGCTATGTGACCCTGACCCTGGAGGGGCTGGAGAGGCGGGAGGCGGAGGTATTTCCCCGGGCCGCCCGCGCCGTGGCGGCGGAGCTGGCCGGACTGATGGACGGCGTGCCGGACCGGGGGCTGGTGCTGGTGGCGGGGCTGGGAAATCAGGCCATCACGCCGGATGCGGTGGGGCCGCTGGTCCACCGGCACACCCTGGTCACGCGCCATCTGGTGGAGCAGCTTCCGGAGCGCTTCGGGGACCTCCGGCCGGTGGTCTCCCTGGCGGCGGGGGTGCTGGGCTCCACCGGCATGGAGAGCTGCGAGGTGCTTCAGGCGGTGTGCCGCCGCCTGAAGCCGGCCTGCGTCATCGCTGTGGACGCCCTGGCCTCCCGGTCGGTCCGGCGGCTGTGCAGGACGGTGCAGCTGTCCGACACGGGAATCGCCCCCGGCTCCGGGGTGGGGAACCGCCGCTGGGCTCTGGACCGGGCGGCGCTGGGGGCGCCGGTGCTGGCGGTGGGGGCGCCCACGGTGGTGGACGGGGCCACCCTGGCCGCGGACCTGACGGGGCGGGAGCCTCCGGCGGGGGAGCCCCTGCTGGTGACGCCCAGAGACATCGACAGCCAGGTCCGGGACCTGGCCAGAGTCATCGGCTTCGGTATCAATCTGGCCCTCCAGCCGGGGCTGGACTTCGCGGACCTGGAGCTTCTGCTGAGCTAGTCAGGACAAAAACCGCTGGGCCAGGGCAATCAGGGCCACGTTGGTGAGATACAGAATGGAGAACTCCCGGAGCAGCGCTCTGCGGGCCGCGGTCACACACATCCCCCCAAAAATTTCTGGTGCTCTCAGTGTACGGCGGCGGGGGGAGGAATATACCGCCGGAAAGGCGGACAAAATAGTTCCAAACTCTGGCAGGGCCGCCCCGGCGCGGCCGGCCCGGAAAGGATGGAACGAGAATGGTAAAGGGAATCACCCGGCAGGTGGTTTTGGTGAAGTCTCCCGACCCGAAGCTGTTTGAGGAGGCGATTTTTCTGGTCCGGGAGGACGCGATGAACCGGGAGGGGCTCACGGCGGAGCAGGTGCTCCGCCAGGCCCGCCAGGCTGCGGACGGCTATCTGCGGGGCAGCCGGGTCTGGGACCGGCGGCTGCGGAGCGTCTCCGGCCTGCCCGCCCTGGCCTGGGGGGCGGCGGGGGCGCTGCTGGCCTCCGGGGCGTGGTGCGCGGGGGTGTTTCTCCTCCCGGCGTGGCTGTGAGGGCGCAGAAAGAGGGCCGGCCTGGGGCCGGCCCTCTGTTTGGCGGAAGGCGGATTACTCCGCGGCGGCCACCAGCTGAATTTCCACCGGAGCGTCGCCGGGCAGGGTGCCAATGCCGATGGCGGCGCGGGCGCCGATGGCGGCGTCGCCCAGCTGGTCAAAGAGCCAGTTGGAGGCGATGTCGCCCACCTTGGCGTGGGTGGTGTAGTCGGGGGTGGTGTTGAGATAGACCGTCAGGGAGAGGATCTGGACGATTTTCTCCCCCTCCTTCAGGGTGTTCTGGGCGGCGGTGAGGGCGTTGGAGGCGGCCTGAATGACGGCCTCCCGGTAGTCGTCCAGGGGGCGGTCGGGGGAGATCTTGCCGGACATGAGGAGCACGCCGTTTTTCCGGGGGGTCATGCCGGCGGTGTAAATGAGGCTGCCATAGCGGACGGCGGGCTTATACTTGCCCTGGGGGATGGGATTCTGACTCATACGCGATACCTCTCAATCATAGCGGTGATGCGGTCCACGGCGGCCTCGGCGGCCTTCCGGTCCTGGGAGAAATTGATGCGGAAGCTGTCGGTGAACTGGGGGCCGAACTCGGTGCCCGGCGTGACGATGACGCCGGCGTGGACCCGGAGAATTTTGACGAACTCCTCCCCGGAGACGGCCAGGGGGGGCAGCTTGGGGAACAGGTAGCTGCCGGCCTCGGTGGTGCGGGCGCAGACGCCGGGGCAGGCGCGGAACTTGGCCAGCAGGGAGTCCCGGATGGCCTGGTGCTCCGCCACGCGGGCCTCCATCCAGCCCTTGGGCTCGGCGAACCAGGAGGCGAACACCGCCTGGCAGTAGCCGGGGGCGCGCAGGGAGACGATGGCCTGGAGCTTCTCCATCCGCTCGATGATGGCGGCGGTACCGAAGGCGGCGCCCAGGCGGTAGCCGCTCAGAGACTCGGTCTTGGAGGGGCCGATGATGGTGACGAGGTTGTCCGGGCGCTCCTCCTGGGCGCACAGATGGGTGTAGGAGCGGCCGTCGAACACCTGGCGGGAGTAGAGCTCGTCCACAATCAGGGTGGCCCCGTACTGTTTGGCCAGGGCGGCGATTTTGACAATCTCCTCCTGGGAGTAGATGACGCCGGTGGGGTTGTTGGGGTTGGAGAACAGGAACAGCTTCACGCCGTTCTGGAAGGCCCGCTCCAGCTCCTCCAGGTTCAGGCCGGCCCTCCCCTGGTCCTGAGCGCCGAAGTAGTCCATCTGGACGGGGCACAGCTCGCCGCCGAAGAACTCCACCAGCTTCCGGTTGGCGAAGTAGTCGGGCTCCACGATGGCCACCTTGTCGCCGGGGACCATGTTGGCCCCGATGGCCAGGAACAGGGCCCCCTGGGTGCCGGGGGTGAGGATCAGATTCTGGTCCGGGTCAATCTGGGCTCCGGTAAAGGCGGACAGCTTCCGGGCCAAATCGGCGCGGGTCTCCGCTCCGCCCCGGTACTGGGTGTAGGCCTGGTGGCCGCCGATTTTCTCCACCCCCGTGACAAAGTCGGCCAGGGTGCCGGGAATGGGGGGGTGGGCGTCCACGTCCCCGTGGGAGAAGTCCACCGGTACGCCGGACAGCTTCTCTCCCCGCAGGTCCAGAACCGCCGCCTTCTGGCGGCCCTCCTGGCCGGGGGCGTTGTCACAGCCCAGCTTTGCGAATTTTTCCAGCAGTGTGTCCATAACTGCCGCTCCTTTCCAAAAGCCAATTTTTCTTTCCCGCCCCGCCGGGGCAAAGGCGCGGGAAAAGGCCCGGCGCACCGGCCGGCCTGTCTTTCTGGCCCTACTATACCACAAAAGGCGCGGCCCCGTCCAATTCATATTCCGGTATCCTGAGTTATCAAATTGGTTATAGGCCGGCGCGGCTGCGCCGCTCCCACAGGAACCTGCACCAGTCCACGAAATCCCCAACGTCAGATTTTCGTGACATTTGCGGGAAATTGCGCTACACTATCAAACGTGTTCCAATTTTTTTGTTTCCCCCTGCGGGAGCGGGAACACCAAAAAAGAGACGAGAGGGGGAGCGCGTCATGCTGATGCTGAAGGAGATGGAGTACGTCTATGCGGTGTACCAGGAGCAGAGCTTCTCCAAGGCGGCCCGGAAGCTCTATCTGTCCCAGCCGGCGCTGAGCGCGGCGGTACGCAAGGCGGAGGCGGAGATTCACACGCCCATCTTTGACCGCAGCACCAATCCCATCCGCCTGACGGCGGCGGGGGAGTACTACATCGACGCGGTGAAGCGCATTCTGGACATCCGGCAGGAGATGGAGACCTATTTTGACGCCCTGGACGGGGAGCGCCGGGAGACCGTCCGGGTGGGCTCGGCGTCCTTTTTCTGCGCCCATGTGCTGCCCGCCGTGGTGGAGGAGTTTCAGCGGCAGTACCCAAGCTGGCGGGTCAGCCTTTTGGAGGCCAACGTACAGGACCTCCGGCAGTGCCTGCAAAGCGGCGTCATCGACCTGAGCCTGGACGTGGAGCCGGCGGACCCCCGGCTGTTCCGCTCCGCCGTGTGGTTTGAGGAGACCATTCTGCTGGCCGTCCCCGCCGCCTTCCCAGTGAACCGCGGTTTGGAGGCCTTCCGGCTCACCGCCCGGCAGGTGCGGGAGAAAATCCACCTGCGGGAGGAGTTCCCCCCGGTGGACCTGTCCCGCTTCGCCCAGGAGCCCTTCCTGCTGCTCAAGCAGGGGAACGACCTGCGCCGCCGGGGGCTGGAGCTGTGCCGGAACGCGGGGTTTACCCCCAAAATCGTCATGGAGCTGGACCAGCTGCTCACCTCCTACTATGTGGCCAGGGACGGCCGGGGCTGCACCTTCCTTCGGGACGGCCTGGCGGAGTGCATTGACCAGGACGGCGGCCTGGCGTTCTATAAGCTGGGGGACGCGGCGGCCCGCCGGGCCGTCCTCCTGTCCTGGCGGAAGCCTGCGGAGCTGTCCCGGCCCGCCCGGGCCATGGTGCGCTTCCTCACCGGGGAGGAGGCCTGACCGGGGGCAACGGCCGTTGCCGTAGGGGCGGCCCTTGCGGCCGCCCGCCCCACGCGCACGTCCGCCCCCTCATCCGGCCCTTCGGGCCACCTTCCCCCCGGTGGGGGGAAGGCTTTGGAGCGTACAACGTCCGTTGTTGTAGGGGGACGGGGGAATTCTGATAAATACACCAAACCCATTTTTGATATACATAAAAATTTTGTCGAATTATCAAAAAATCCCTTGCATTTGGGCGAGAGGTGTAGTATACTCCCACCAAGGGAAGAAGGAGTGATTTTTGGGTGGAGGAATTGGAACCGTCCGTGGGGATGCGCCTCCGGCGGGCACGGGAAGAAAAACAGTATACGCTCAAGCAGCTGTCAGAGTACACCGGGCTGTCCATCGGCTTCATCAGCCAGGTAGAGCGCGGTCAGACCGACCCCTCTCTGGCCTCTCTGAAGAAGCTGGCCGCCGGGCTGGGGATCAAGCTCCGGGACCTGTTTGACGTGGAGGCCACAGAGCACATTGTCATCAAAAAGGGGACCGGCAGTATGCTGCACCTGGACGCCGCCGTCACCTGCGAGCTGCTGGCCGCTCCGCTGGACAAGATTATGGAGCCCATGATCAAGTACATCGCCCCCGGCGGCAAGAGCGGCCTGGTCCAGCCCCACAGCGGGGAGGAGTTTATCTGGGTGATGAAAGGGACGCTGAAGGTGACGCTGGGTCCCAACAAGTATATATTGACCGATGGCGACAGCGTCTATTTTCAGGCCGAACAGACCCACTCCTGGGAAAACGTCGGGAAGACGGAGTGCCAGGCGATGTGGGTGATGACCCCTCCCAGCTATTCCTAGCGGCAGCGTTTGGGAGGGGTTATTTGCAGCGCTCAATTTTTAGAAATATCAAAATATTTTTAGTATTTTGTGAAATATTGGATACATAATTCTTCCAGCTCCCAAAACAGACGGCGAGAATAAAAAATAAGAAGCGGTGCACCTGATTCTTATGATAAAAAATTCGAACACAGGAGGAATTGACATGAAAAAGATCCTTGCGGTTTCCCTGGCAGCGGCGCTTATGCTGTCTCTTGGTTCCTGCGGCGGCGGGCAGACGGCGTCCTCCGGCAGCGCCGGAGGGACGGACGCCTCCGGCGAAGAGAAGGTGAGCCTCCAGATCGGCTTTACCACCGCGGCGGACCCCACGGACCCCTACTACTATGTGGCTACGGAGATGGCGCGGATTCTGGACGAGAAGAGCGGCGGCGCCATGGAGCTCCAGATCTTCGCCAACGGCCAGCTGGGCCAGGAGCGGGAGATGTTTGAGGGAATGCAGATGGGCACGGTGGAGATGGCGGTGATGACCAACTCCTATGTGAGCAACTTTATCCCCGCCTGCGGCGCGCTGGATCTCCCCTTCGTCTTTGAAGGCGTGGACCAGGCCATGGAGGTGCTCAACGGCGAATTCGGCCAGTCCCTGCTGGACACCTTTGAAGGCACCGGCGTGGTTCCCCTCTCCTGGGGGGTGGGGGGCTTCCGGAACCTGGTGACGGCGGACAAGGCCGTGCGCGCCCCGGAGGACCTCAGCGGCATGAAGATCCGCTGCCTGGAGAACAACACCTATCTGAACACCTATACGGCGCTGGGCGCCAATCCCACCCCCATGGCCTGGTCTGAGACCATCCCCGGCCTTCAGCAGGGGACGGTGGAGGGCCTGGACGCCAGCATCAGCGTGCTGTACACCGGCGGCTTTGCGGACATCTGCGACTATCTGTCCCTGACCAACCAGTTCTTCGCCGCCACGGTGATCTGCATCTCGGAGACCAACTGGGACGCCCTCACCGGGGAGCAGCAGGCCTGGCTGCTGGAGTCCGCCCAGGAGGCCAGCGCCCTTCAGGCGGACTATCAGGTCCAGGCGGACGAGGACAACCTGGTGAAGATGGAGGAGGCGGGGATGACCATCGTCCGGGACGTGGATACCCAGGCCTTCCGATCCGCCCTGTCCAGCTTCTATGACGACATGAAGGAGACCATCGGCGCGGAGTATGTGGACGCTCTGTTCGCCGCCATAGCGTGAGATAGTAAAATTTGGCTGCCGCGCACAGGCGCGGCAGCCGGATGAAAGCCGGATGAAAGATTGAAAGGAGGCAGCGGTATGTCCAAGCCTGCGGGCGGCGCGGTGAAGGCCGTGTCCGGCGTGCTGGAAAAGGCCATCGAGTGGCTGGTCGCCGTTATGTTCACCGTGCTGATTGTAAGCTGTGTGACGCAGATTTTCATGCGCACCTTTGTCAACCTCTCTCCCCCCTGGACGGAGGAGCTGGCGCGCTACGCTTTTATGTATGTGAATATCATCGGTGCCGCAATCTGTGTGCGCAAGAAGTCCCACGCGCGGGTGACGGTGATTCTGGACGCCCTGGGGCCCGTCCCCAGGGCCGTGCTGGAGACCTTCGCGGACCTGGCGGTTCTCTTCGTCAGCGTGATTATGATGGTCTGGGGAATGCAGTGTGTGCTCCAGGTCTCCGGACAGCTCAGCCCGGCCATGCGCCTGAGCATGTCCTTTGTCTATTTCTGCATTCCCCTCTCCGGAGCGTGCATTGCCTTTGAGACCGTTCTGAATCTGGCCAGAGATCTGGCCGCCTTTGCCGGAAAGGGGGGGACGCGGGATGAGTGAGGCCATCATTGTCTTCATCGCTATGTTTGCGCTGATTTTCCTGGGGGTTCCGGTGGCGTTTTCCATCGCGGCTTCGTCCACGGTGTTTCTGATTGTCACCCAGCTCCGGCCGCTGCTGCTGGTGCCCCAGCGGATGCTCACTGGTCTGGACTCCTTCCCCTATCTGGCCATCCCCCTGTTTATCCTGGTGGGCAATCTGATGGATACGGGGGGAATCAGCCGGCGGATGGTCAACTGGGCCAACACCCTGGTGGGGACGCTGCCCGGCGGCCTGGGGGTGGTGGCGGTGCTCTCCTGCACGGTGTTCGCCGCGCTGACCGGCTCCGCCCCGGCCACGGTGGCCGCCATCGGCTCTCTGATGATCGGCCCCATGGTGGAGCACGGCTATGACAAGAAGACGGCGGTGGGCCTGTGCGCCGCCGCCGGGGCCCTGGGGCCCATCATTCCCCCCAGCATCACCATGATTGTCTTCGGCGTCACCATGTCGGTCTCCATACCGGCCATGTTTTTGGGGGGCATTATTCCGGGGCTGATCATTGCCGCGCTGCTGATTGTGGCCAACGTGGTCCATGCCCTGCGCCATCCGGCGATTCTCCGGCACCGGAATACGGAGCGCTTCTCCCTCTCCGCGTTTCTGCGGGCCACCCTGGACGCCCTGCCCACCCTCTTTCTCCCCGTTTTGATTCTGGGGGGCATCTACGCCGGATTTTTCACCCCCACGGAGTCCGCCGCCTTCGGGACGGTCTACGCCCTGTGCCTGGGCTTCGGCTACCGGGAGCTGAGGCTCCGGGACCTGAAGAGGATTCTGGTGAAGAGCGCGGAGACCTCGGCCATGGTCTGCTTCATCATCTCCGTGGCCAACATCCTCTCCTGGATTATGGCCTCCACCCAGGCCTCCAACGCCATTGTCAGCGGCCTGATGTCCTTTGTCAGCGACAAGTTTACCTTCCTGCTGGTGATGAACCTGTTTTTGATTCTGGTGGGGGCGCTGCTGGACCAGGGGGCAGCTGTGATTATCATCTGTCCCATGCTCTTCTCTCTGGGGACCTCGCTGGGCATTGACCCGCTGCACCTGGCACTGGTCATGTGCGTCAACCTGGTGCTGGGCAATGTGACGCCCCCCTTCGGCTATAACCTGTTTACCGCCACATCCATCTCCGGCCTGAAGTTTGTGGACGTAGTGAAGGGGACCATGCCCTTCCTGCTGATTGAGATTGCCGTGCTGTTCTTCCTGGCCTACTGCGAGCCGGTGGTGCTCTGGCTGCCCCGGCTGGCGGGCTATTGAGAGAGGGGGAAATCTGCTGTGAGCGACCATATTTACAGCGCCATCCGCGCCGCGGCGGAGGCCATCGCGCCCCAGGCCATCGCCTGGCGGCGTGACATTCACGCCCATCCGGAGATGTCCAACATGGAATTCCGCACCAGCCGGCTGGTAGCCGGCCACCTGCGGCAGCTGAAGCTGGACGAGGTACACGAGGGGCTGGCGGGGGGAACCGGCGTCATCGGCGTGCTGCGGGGCGGGCACAGCGGCCCCACGGTGGGGCTGCGGGCCGACATGGACGCCCAGGCGGTGCTGGAGGCCACCGGACTGCCCTTCGCCTCCAAAGCCGTCTGCCAGTGGGGCGGGGAGACCGTCCCGGTGATGCACTGCTGCGGCCACGACGTCCACACCGCCATCGGCATGGCCGCCGCCGCCGTTTTGGCCGGTATGCGGGAGGAGCTCTGCGGGACCGTTCTGTTTGTCTTTCAGCCCGCGGAGGAGGGGCCGTCCCCCGGATGGAGGGGTCCCCACGGCGCCCAGGCCATGATGGAGGAGGAGGCCTTCCGCCGCTGCTGGCCGGACGCCATGTTTGCCCTGCACATCGACCCCAACCAGCCCGCCGGGACGGCGGGGGAGCTGTCCTTCGCCGTGGGGCAGACCTGTATGGCCATCTCCGCCTTCTCCATCGAGCTGTCCGGCGTGGGAGGCCACAACGCCAAGCCCTGGATGGGGGTGGACACCCTTCTCCCCGGGGCGCAGATTCTCCAGGGGCTCCAGAACATCGTCACCCGGAACGTCAACCCCAGCGCCAACCAGGTGGTGCTGACGGTGGGGCAGTTTTTGGGGGGCACAAAGTACAACGTCATTGCGGACCGCACAGTCCTGCGGGGGGCGTGCCGGTTCACCGACTACGCCGCCCGGTCCTATCTGGAGCGGCGGGTTGAGGAGACGGCCGCCGGCATCGCCGCGGCGGGCAATGTGCAGGCTCGTGTCACCTGGGACATGCACTACCCGCCCAACTTCAACAGCGCGGCGCTGGCCGGGGAGATGATTCCGAAGCTGGAGCAGGCGCTGGGGGCGGGAAAAATCTCCGGCCAGAAGGAGCGCTGCGCCCAGTTCCCCGACGATTTTTCCTACTACACCCTGAAAATCCCCAGTATCTACGCGCTGCTGAGCTGCGCGCCGGACCAGGGGGACCCCGCCAAAACCCCCGGCCTCCACACCGCCGGGCTGATGGTCAACGAGGCCTGTATCGCGGAGGGAATCAAGGCGGCGGCCGCCTTTCTGGCGGGCTATGGCCGGGAATAGGAGGGAGACTATGCTTCAGACCATGCTGCGGGGGGCGCAGGAATATTTTACCCGCCCCCTTTCAGAGACGTCGTTTTTCTATCCGGAGGGCAGGAGAGCGGAGGTCCGGGGGGCGGAGTGCGCGTTTCGCCCCCTGGAGGAGGCCCAGCCCGCCGGCCTTCCGTGGGAGTTTCTCTCGGCGGACGCCATCTCCCCCCGGCTGGGCTATGTTCAGACGGGCTGCCGGCAGGGGACGTCCTTTGTGCGGGAGCTGCTGGTCTTCCTGGGGACCGGCTCCGGCTGTAAGCTGGTCTCCGCCCTGCGGGTTCCGGGGGAGCGGTACCGCGGGCTCCCGGCCCGGAGCGGGGAGGACGGGCTCTATCAGGAGGTGGGGCGGATTCTGCTGGACTATGGCCACGCCGTCTATACCCTGGACGCGGAGAGGGCCCTGGGGGTGTTCGCCCCGGAGGCGCGGATGATTCACCCCACGGACGGGGGCGGGTTTGCCGACGTGCCCTGCACGGTCTTTCGGGAGCGGTGGGCCGGCCTCCCCGGCCCGGAGGAGCAGGGGCTGGAGGAGTTTACCCGCATCTACCGCATAGAGCTGCTGGACGAGCGGACCGCTGTGGCGAAGGTGGGGGTAGCCAAGCTGGCGGACTGCTACAACGACTATCTCTTCTGCCGGAAGACCGGAGGAGAGTGGAAAATCATTCACAAGCTCACCCAGCTGCTGGGCCGGATGGAGGCCCGGTAAAGGGAGGCGGCCCGCCCCCTCCGGCTGAACCGGAGGGGGCGGGCCGCTGACTTTGCGTTAGCTCTCCATATGCTTGCCCAGGAAGGCGGCGATGGACTGGGCCAGCTTATACTCCACCTCGCCGCTGCCCAGCTCCGCCTCCGGGGCGGTGAACACCACGCTGCCCAGCACGTCCCCCTCGGAGAGAATGGGGGCGACGGTGTCCAGAAAGAAACGCCCGTCCCCGGCGCACAGGGGAATTCCCTCCTCTCCGGCCTTGTGCTGATAGATCTGCCGGCCCTCCATCAGCCGCTCCAGGTCGGGGGAGATCTGTTTGTCCATCAGCTCCTTCCGGGGGGCGCCGGAGATGGCGATGGTGTTGTCCCGGTCGGTAATCACCGCCGTGTGGCCGGTGGTGCGGTTGAGGGTCTCGCACAGCTGGCCGGCGAACTCGGAAAGGCCGCCCATCAGGGAATACTTTTTAAAAATCACGCTGCCGTCCCGGTCGGTGTAGATCTCCAGGGGGTCGCCCTCCCGGATGCGCATGGTGCGGCGGATCTCCTTGGGAATCACGACGCGGCCCAAATCGTCAATTCTTCTCACAATGCCAGTCGCTTTCATCTATATAGTTCCTCCCACGGTGTTTTGTTGGAAACAAAATATAGTATCCGCAGGAAACCGGGGGCTATACAGCCTTTTCAAAGGGCTGGCTGGGAATTGACGGAAAGCTCAGCGCTGATACTCAAACTCCAGGTCGTACAGAGAGACGGTGTCCCCGTCCTGAATGCCCATAGCCTCCAGCTTGTCGAAGAGGCCGGAGGCGCGCAGCTGCCGGTCGAACCAGCTCCGGCTCTCGTAGTCGGAGAAGTTCACATTGGCCATCAGCCGCTGGAGCCAGGGGGCCTCCACCACCCAGGTGCCGTCGAAGTTTTCGATGGAGACCTCGCCGGTGGTGTCCACCTCCGGAGGCCGCTGGACATAGGTGGGCTCGAACACCGCTACGGGGGGCAGGGCCTGCAGCTCCTGGGCGCAGCGGCGCACCAGCTCCCGGGTGCCCTGGTGGGCGGCGGCGGAGAGCGCAAACAGCTCCAGACCCTGGGCCTCCACATGTTCCCGCAGGCGCTGGAGCAGGGACGGGTCCTGCATAATGTCCACCTTGTTGGCGGCCACGATCATCTTCCGGGAGGCCAGTTCAGGAGAATACTGCCGGAGTTCTTCATTGATGGCCTCAAAGTCTTCCACCGGGTCCCGGCCCTCGGAGCCGGACACGTCCACCACATGGATGAGCAGGCGGCAGCGGTCGATGTGCCGCAGGAAGTCGTGGCCCAGGCCGGCCCCCTCCGCCGCCCCCTCGATGATGCCGGGGATGTCGGCCATGACGAAGGAGACCCCCTCCTCCACATAGACCACCCCCAGGTTGGGGAACAGGGTGGTGAAGTGGTAGTTGGCGATCTTGGGCTGGGCCCGGCTCACCACGCTGAGGAGGGTGGACTTGCCCACGTTGGGGAAGCCCACCAGCCCCACGTCGGCCAGCAGCTTCAGCTCCAGAATGACCTCCCGGGTCTCGCCGGGGTAGCCCGCCTTGGCGAAGCGGGGCA
>CALXGC010000052.1 GCA_944387755.1 uncultured Oscillospiraceae bacterium
CCCGCTGGTAGCGCCGTCTTTGGCCGGGCCCGTGACCGTGGGACCCTCTCAGCCCAGGGGTCTCTCTCTGTCCGGCGGGATTCCGGTTACTCATGCGCCGTCGTGGCGGTGAACGCTGATATGCTACTCTATTTTCCCCAAAATGTCAAGAAAATGTGGAAAAATTACAGGGCAAAGGGCACGCGGCTCATGCCGATGCGCCAATCCAGGTCGCCCCGGGCCAGGCCGTGGATAAGCAGCTCGGCGGTGGCCACGTTGGTGGCCATGGGGACGGAGTGCTCGTCGCACAGGCGGGAGATATACATGACGCTGTCGTCCATGTCGGTGTCCTTGGGATAGTTGAAGAAAAGGACCAGATCGATCTCGTTGTAGATGATGCGCTGGCCAATCTGTTCAATGCCGCCGTGCTCGTGGGAGAGGAACAGATTGACCGGCAGTCCGGTGGCCTCCGCGACCATTCGCCCCGTTGCGTTTGTGGCGCAGACAGAGTGTTTGGACAGGATACCGCAGTAGGCGGTGCAGAATTGGACCATCAGCTCCTGCTTGCGGTTGTGGCACATAAGGGCGATGTTCATGACGGGACCTCCTTACAAAATATTTCGGGCGTTAGAATCTTTGCATAAGGGGCGCCCGGCGGCCCTCAATGCGTTTGGCGATGTTCAGGCAGGCCAGTCCGGCCCCCCGGCGGGGGAGCAGAGGCCGGCCCAGATTTCCGGCGAGGATGACCCGCCTGTCCTCTGGGATGACGCCCAGGAGGGGCAGGCCGGCGGCGTCCATGGCGCCGTCGAGGGTGCAGCCCAGCCGCCGGAGCAGGCGGGGCCGGACCCGGTTCACCACCAGATGGACCTGGGGCAGGAAGAGGAGCTCCTCCGCGGCGCGCTGGGCGTCCCGCAGGGCGGCGGCGTCGCCGGTGGACACCACCAGAGCCCGGTCCGCGCCGTTCACGGCCAGATGAAAGCCGCTGCCCAGTCCGGCGGGGGAGTCGATGAAGATATAGTCGAACCGTCTCCGCGCCTGGTCCAGCAGGTCCTGTATATGTTCCGCCGTCAGGGCGGGGGGAAGGGTCATGGGGGAGGCGAGGAGGTATAGGCCCGGTATCTCCGGGTGGGGGACCGCCCCCCGGTACAGGGAGCAGCGCCCCAGGGCCACGTCGGAGAAGTCCATCAGCGCCTGGTCGCTGAGTCCCAGGGCGAGGTCCAGGCCCCGCAGGCCCACGTCCATATCAATGCACAGCACCCGCCGGCCCAGACAGGCCAGGCAGGCGGCCACCGCGCCGGTGACAGAGGTCTTGCCCGTCCCTCCCTTGCCGGAGGCGACGGCGATGACGGTTCCCATGGAATTCCTCCTGATTCACCAAACTAAGTCTACCACAAATCCGTGTTTCGTCAATGTTTTTTTGAAAGAAATTGGAGTAAATTTGTTCGTTTCCTCCAGAAAAATCAAGGAGAACGGCTTAGATACAGGTAAGTATGACGGAATTTCTTTTTACAGCGGCTGTTTTTGAATCTTCGCCCACCGGCGGGGATAGCCCCTGGGGGTGGGAATGCGCTTTTGGATGGGGACAATCCGGTGGAGGCGGTCCGTGCCGGGGACGGCATAGTCCAGGGCCCGGCCGGTCTGTCCCCCCAGAATCTGAATGCAGCGGGCGGCCTCCTGGAGCTCCGGGCCGGACCCGGCGCTCTTCATAGACAGGAACGTCCCGCCCACCTGGACATAGGGCAGGCACAGCTCGCACAGCAGCCGCAGGCTGGCCACCGCCCGGGCGGCGGCAAGGCTGAACTGCTCCCGATAGGCCGGGTCCAGGGCCAGCTCCTCGGCGCGGCCGTGGACGGCCCGGATTCCCTCCAGGCCCAGCTGGGCGCACACCTCGTTGAGCCAGTCCACCCGCTTGCCCAGGCTGTCCAGCAGCGTCACCTGGAGGGAGGGGACCAGAATTTTCAGGGGAATCCCCGGCAGTCCGGCCCCCGTGCCCACGTCAATGAGGGTTTTCCCTGCAAAATCGCCCCACAGCAGCAGGGGGGCGCTGTCCAGCATGTGGAGCCGGGCCACGCCCTCCGGCTCCTTGATGGCGGTGAGGTTCATCACCTGATTCTTCTCCAGCATGAGGCGGCCGTACTCCGCCAGCTGCTCCGGGGCCTCCCTCGGGACCCGGTCCAGCAGGCCCAGCTCCGCCAGGCCGGAAGCGATAATCTCGCGCATATCTGATTTCCTCCGGTGCAGTCAGGCGGCAAAGTTGGACAGCAGCCCCGCAACCCCGATGGGCAGAGTGGCCAGGGCGGCGGCCCAGCACAGCGCGGCCAGCAGGATGGCGGGGAGCTTCCCCGGCCGGCCGGCGGAGCGCCAGCTCACCAGGGCCAGCGCGCCCAGACCGAGAAGGCCGGGGACGGTGAGCAGCGGGGCCAGGTTGCCCAGCATATAGCCGTTGAAATAGTAAAACGTGGTCAGCGCCAGGAAAATGAGCACATAGGTCAGGGCAATCCAGGCCAGGGTCCGCTTCACGGGGGAGGCGGGGGTGTAGGACGGCTCCTTCTGGGGGCGCTTCTCCTCAGCCATTGGCGTTTCTCTCCTTCAGCAGGTCGCGGATCTCCATCAGCAGCTTCTCCTCGTTGGAGGGCTCCGGAGGCGCCGCGGGGGCCTCCTTCTTCCGGTAGAGGCGGTTGAGGGCCTTCACCAGGAAGAACACGGCGAAGGCCGTGATTAAAAAGCTCAGCACGGCGTTGAGAAAGTTCCCAATCAAAATCGCGCCGCCGTCGGGGAGCTGAATGGCCAGGGCCGCCAGGGCGGCGTTGTTCCCGGCGAAGAGCCCCAGAATGGGGCTGAGGATGTCGGCCACCAGGGAGTCGGCGATGGTCTTGAACGCGCCGCCCACAATGACGCCCACCGCCATGTCCATGACGTTGCCGCGGGCGATAAAAGTCCGGAATTCCTGTAAAAATGCTCTCATATCAGTAAACTCTTTCTATTTGAATTTTTTTTGCGTCTCCGCCCCCAGCGGAGGCGGAAACGCCCATGCTGCGCCTATGCGGGCCGGAGGGCGGAGCGGAGCTTTCCATACCCCGCCTGCCAGAGCATACAAAGGGCGAAAACCAGCGTGTACACCACTGCCACCCGCAGCGCAAACTGCACCGACACCTTCGTGATTCCCAGCCGCGCCGCCTGTTCGTCAAACCAGGAGATGAGCAGGGCGTGGTACAGATAGACCAGAAAGCTGGCCCGGTCCATCCGCCGGACCAGAGGCGGCAGCCGGACCGGAAAACGCAGCGCCAGGGCGTACAGGGCGGGGATGGCGAAGACCTGATAGAACATGTGGAGGGTCTCCAGGAAGGGGACGCTCTCCCCGTGGACGAAGAACCGCCAGCTGCAAATCACGTCCGCCGCCGCCAGAACGCCGGCCAGAACCATCAGAAAAGCAAAATTCTCCCGGAGCAGCCGGGTGAACGCCTCATAGTACCGCCCCGCGCAGCACCCCGCCAGATAGTAGATGAGATAGGTGGTGAACACCCGGTCGCTGTAGGCAAAATTCAGCGCCGGAGAGAACAGGTGCAGCACGTCGTTGAAATACTGCCCGCTGAGCACCGTCACCGCCAGTCCCGCCGGAACCAGCAGCACGGGGGACCACCGCCGGGCCAGCCACCGGAACAGGGGGACCAGCAGCACAAACTGCGCCAGCGCCACCACAAAATAGAAGGGAGCCGACAGGTCTCCACGGATGGCGTACCCGATCAGGCCGGAGAGGGAGAATCCAAAATACCCCCGGTGCATGAAGTACCCATAGTAGACCGCCACCGCCAGCAGATAGGGCAGGAAGATGGCTTTGACACGCTTCTTATAATAGCGGCCCAGCCGCTGCGGGGCGGAGGACAGGATGAGCTTCAGTCCGCTGAGGAAGAAGAAGCCGGACACCGAGACAAAGGCGAGGCGCTGAAGGCAGATCATCAGTCCATACTGCCAGCTGCCGTGGTCCAATACAGTGACCGGATGTCCGGAGCAGTGGATCCACAGGACCATGCAGCAAAAAAGCAGATTTAAAACGGACAGCTCGCTCAGACGCTCTTTTTCCGCCATAGTGGATTCCTCCCGGCTTTGTTCTCCCCGGAAACCCTTGGGGCCCAAGGGTTTCCAGAGATACGCCGCTCTGGAGCGCTTTCTGGGGGAGAAAATGACCCGGAGTTGGGGCAAGAACCCTGCAAATCGCTCCAGAGCGGTAAAACGTTTTGTATTATTTCTTATTATATATACATATCATGTTCTGCCTGCGCCGCCCCAAAGCCTTCCCCCCCGTAGGGGGGAAGGCTTGACGGGCGGCCGCAAGGGCCGCCCCTACGGCAACAACGGACGTGTGTGTGGGGCGCGACGGCCCGGCGCGCCGCCAAAGGCGGAAGGGGTTAAACCGGCGGACATATGCGCGGTTATTTTTTGGGGACCATGACCTCCATGCCGCCCACATAGGGCCGGAGGACGGCGGGGATTTTCACGGAGCCGTCGGCCTGGAGGTTGTTCTCCAGGAAGGCGATGAGCATACGGGGAGGCGCCACCACGGTGTTGTTGAGGGTGTGGGGGAGGTACATTTTGCCGTCGGCGCCCTTGACGCGCATTTTCAGCCGGCGGGCCTGGGCGTCGCCCAGGTTGGAGCAGGAGCAGACCTCGAAATATTTCTGCTGCCGGGGGGACCAGGCCTCGATGTCGCAGGACTTGACCTTCAGGTCGGCCAGGTCGCCGGAGCAGCACTCCAGCTGCCGGACAGGGATGTCCAGGGAGCGGAACAGCTCCACGGAGTACCGCCACATCTGCTCGTACCACTTCATGGAGTCCTCCGGCTTGCAGACCACAATCATTTCCTGCTTTTCAAACTGGTGAATGCGGTAGACGCCCCGCTCTTCAATGCCGTGGGCGCCCTTCTCCTTGCGGAAGCAGGGGGAGTAGGAGGTGAGGGTCTGGGGGAGGGACTCCTCAGGGATAATCTGGTCGATGAACTTGCCGATCATGGAGTGCTCGGAGGTGCCGATGAGGTACAGGTCCTCGCCCTCGATTTTGTACATCATGGCGTCCATCTCAGTCTGGGACATGACGCCCTCCACCACGTTGCCGTGGATCATGAAGGGGGGAATGCAGAAGGTGAAGCCCTTGTTGATCATGAAGTCACGGGCATAGGCCAGCACACCCTCGTGGATGCGGGCGATGTCCCCCATGAGGTAGTAGAAGCCGTTGCCGGAGACGCGGCCGGCGGCGTCCATATCGACGCCGTTGAAGGACTCCATAATCTGGGTGTGGTAGGGGATCTCAAAGCCGGGGACCACCGGGTCGCCGAAGCGCTGGACCTCCACGTTGCAGCTGTCGTCGGGGCCGATGGGCACGGAGGGGTCGATGATGTTGGGGATCTGGAGCATAATCTTGTGGATTTTCTGGGCCAGATCGGTCTCCATGGCCTCCAGCTCCGCCAGGCGGTCGGCGTTGGCCTTCACCTGGGCCTTGGCGGCCTCGGCCTCCTGGAGCTTGGAGGGGTCCTTTTTGGCCTGCCCCATGAGGACGCCCACCTGCTTGGACAGGGCGTTCCGGGCGGTGCGCAGGGCCTGAGCCTCGGCGATGGCGGCGCGGTTTTCCTTGTCCAGCTCCAGCACCTCGTCCACCAGGGGGAGCTTCTGGTCCTGGAACTTCTTTTTGATATTTTCTTTTACAGCGTCGGGGTTCTCCCGGATAAATTTAATGTCCAGCATAGTTGGAACAACTCCTTCTTCTATAATAATAGATAAGAATTGACGGGGCGGCAAAATCAATGCCATTTCGTAGGGGCGCACAATGTGCGCCCGCCAAAGCCTTCCCCCCACAGGAGAGGACGGCGGCGCGAAGCGCCGGATGAGGGGGTAAACGTAAGCGTGGGGCGCGGCGGCCCCGGCGCGCCCGCCGAAATACAATCCCCCGCCGCCTCCGGCGGCGCCCCCTCTCCAAAGGGGGCTTTCCGGTCACGAAATGACGCCGGTACAAAAATGTTTCACGTGAAACATGGGTCAGGCCAGGGCCGTCCGAATCTCCTCCAGCCGTCCGGCGGGGGAGAAGCGGCCGTTGTCGGTGATGCTCTCCTGGGGGAGGTAGGCGGCCAGGCCGGCGGCGTCCAGCTCCGCAATCAGGTTCCGGCACAGGGTGTAGCGGCCCAGCACATAGGCCTCGTCCACCTGCCAGAACCAGTCCATGGCCTGGGCGGCCTTCTCCTGCTGGTCCAGCTGCCGGTCCAGGGCCTGGTTTTCCTCCTCCAGGCGGTCGTACTTGGCCCGGAGCTGCTCCAGCTCCTGGACCAGGGCCAGGTTCTCCTCATAGACCTCCTGGGCGGAGTTGACGTTGGACAGGGAATCCCGCAGGTCGGACATGGAGGCGTTGATGCTGTCCACCATCACCTCGTTCTGCCGCTGGTCCATGAGATAGGTCATCAGCAGAAGGAGGAAGGCGGCGGCGAAGAGCACGGCGATGTACCGCACAACGGAGCGCTGCCGCTTCTCCTGAGTGGGCGGGGGGACGTAGGCCGGCTGGTCCGCCGGCTGGGGGGCGGGCTGGTCCGGGGTGGTCTGAGGCTTCTGAGGTTTGTCACGCAAAGGGGACCGCCTCCTCTCCGGAGCCATAGCCCAGCAGGGCCAGGAGAGCCTCCAGGTCCTCGTCGCTGTAGTACTCCAGCTGAATTTTTCCCTTTTTCCCGTGGTGGGAGATGGTCACTTTCCGGCCCAGGCGGCTGGTCAGGGATTTTTCCAGCTCCGCCAGGTAGAGGCCGGCCTCTCCGGCGGGCTTTTTGGCGGCCTCCTGTTGCTTTTGCAGGGCCTTCACCAGGGCCTCGGTCTGCCGCACAGAGAGTCCCCGCTGCATGACCTGTTTGGCGGCCTGCCGCTGGAGGGCGGCGGTGGGAGCGCCAAGCAGGGCGCGGGCGTGGCCGGCGGAGAGGCTCCCCTCCTCCACCAGCTTCAGCAGGTCCTCCGGGAGGGCCAGCAGGCGCAGGGTGTTGGTGACGGCGGGGCGGGATTTGCCCATCCGCTCGGCCACCTGCTCCTGGGTGAGGCCGTACTCCTCCATGAGGGTCTGATAGCCTCTGGCCTCCTCGGCGGGGTTTAGGTCCTCCCGCTGGAGGTTTTCAATGAGGCCCAGCTCCATGACCTTCCGGTCGTCGGCCTCGATGACCACGGCGGGGATCTCGCTGAGGCCGGCCTGTTTGGCGGCCCGCCAGCGGCGTTCCCCGGCGATGATCTGGTAGTAGCCGGAGCTCAGCCGCCGGACGGTGAGGGGCTGAATGACGCCGTGGATGCGGATGGATTCGGCCAGGCCGGCCAGGGACTCCGGGTCGAAGCGCTTGCGGGGCTGGTTCAGGCCGGGCTCCACCTGGGAGATGGGCAGGGAGACGGAGCCCTCCCCGGAGGAGGCGAGCTCCGGGTCGCCCAGCAGGGCGTTCAGACCCCGGCCAAGGCCAAGTTCTGTCTTTCGTTTTGCCATAGGCAGTTCCTCTTTTCTGAGATAGGCGGGCGTCAGAAGGACCGGGCGTCCAGCTCCTCCGCCAGGGCGCGGTAGGCCTGGGCGCCCCTGGAGACGGGGTCGTAGTCCAGGATGGGCTTGCCGTGGCTGGGGGCCTCGGACAGGCGGACGTTCCGGGGGATGACCGCGGCGAAGACCTGTCCGGGGAAGTGGCGCTTGACCTCCTCCGCCACCTGGAGGGAGAGGTTGGTCCGGCCGTCAAACATGGTGAGCAGCACCCCGGCGATGGCCAGGGTGGGGTTCAGGCTCCGCTTCACCAGGCGCACCGTGGCCAGCAGGTCGCTGAGGCCCTCCAGGGCATAGTACTCGCACTGCACCGGAATGAGCAGGGCGCCGGCGGCGCACAGGGCGTTGACGGTGAGCAGCTCCAGAGAGGGGGGACAGTCGATGAAGATATAGTCATAGTCCTCCGTCAGCTGGGCCAGCGCCTGCTTGAGCAGAAACTCCCGGCCAATGAGGGAGATCATCTCAATGCCGGCCCCGGCCAGGGACTTGTTGGCGGGGAGCACGTCCCCGTACTTGGTGGAGACAATGGCCAGCTTGGGGTCGGTCTCCCGGATGAACACGTCGTAGAGATTGGGAGAGGCCGTGTTCTTGTCCACCCCCATGCCGGAGGTGGCGTTGCCCTGGGGGTCGCAGTCGCACAGCAGGACCCGCTTTCCCTGGGCGTGGAGCGCGGCGGTGATGTTGACGGCGGTGGTGGTTTTGCCCACACCGCCCTTCTGATTGACGACGGCAAGTATCCTTGCTGACATAGGGGCACCTCCTGAACAGGATGATCCAGATCGCCGCCTTATCCGCATAAAATAAGGTGTGATACCGGCTCCTATTATAGCAACGGCGGAGACGCCTTGCAAGAGATTTGCCGGAAAGAGACGGAAATTGTTTCACGTGAAACATCAGGGGGCGGGGGCGCGGGGGATGTGGATGGTGAGGAGAATCTCCTCCGGCCGGTCCTCCCGCTGGCAGCGGGCGTCCACCCCGGCGGAGCGCATCAGCGCCATCCCCCGGTCCAGGGAGTTGAGAAACAGCCGTACGTCTTTCACCACAAAGATCCGCCTGGGCCGGCGGGCGGGGGGCGCGGGGGCCTCCGGGTGGAGGAGCTGCTCCACCAGGGCCTCCGTCTGGGCCACAGTGAGGCGGCCCGCCTCCACCGCCTGGGCCGCCTGGAGCTGGAGCTCCGGGCTGTTCAGAGCCAGCAGGGCGCGGGCGTGGCGCTCCGTGGCTCCGGCATCCCGCAGGCGCTCCAGCACCGGCGCCGGCAGCTTCAGCAGCCGCAGCTTGTTGGCCACGGCGGACTGGCTCTTTCCAATGCGCCGGGCGGCCTCCTCCTGGGAGAGCTGGTAGGCGGTGATGAGCTTGTCCAGCGCCAGGGCCTCCTCCCAAAAGTCCAGGTCCTTCCGCTGCAAATTCTCCACCAGGGCCAGGAGGGAGGAGGCCGCGCCGTCCACCTGGAGAGAGAGGCAGGGGACCTCCGTGAGCCCCGCCAGCTTTGCCGCCCGCAGGCGGCGCTCCCCCGCCACCAGCTCCCAGCCGCTCTCCCGCCGCCGCACCGTCAGCGGCTGGAGCAGTCCCATTTCCCGGATGGACGCCGCCAGCTCCTCCAGCTCCCCCTGGGCGAAGGTCCGCCGGGGCTGGTCCGGATTGGGCGCGATGGCCTCCACCGGAAGAAACAGAACACGGGAGGAATCTAAAATCCCCTTCTTATAGAGCGCCGGCATTGCGGCACCTCCTTTTCACCGTTTTCATATTTGCAGGGGCGGCCCGCGGCCGCCCGCCGTGTCAAGATAAGAATAACATATTTTTCCAAATTGTAAGGCGAAAGCCGTCGGGACGTCCTTATTTTTCCAGGGAAATGGACCGGCGGAATCCGACTGCCCCAGACAAACGCCTGTGAAGGCAAAAACTTTACAGGCGGCGGGAAAAAATTTGCGGCCAATCTTGGAAAAAGGGATTGCAGAACGGGACAAAATTCGGTAAAATAATACTGTATCGCCCTTAATCGTGGCCCGCATTCACCGGGCCACGCCGTTCTTTTCCGGCGGGAGAGCCGGACTAACAGGGGGCGGAGGAAGGGGAGAGAGGCTCTATGGAGCTGTTAAAAGAGCGAATCCGCAAAGACGGGAAGATCAGGGGTACCGACGTGCTGAAGGTGGACAGCTTTCTCAACCACCAGATGGACGTGACGCTGTTCCAGGAGATCGGCAAGGAGTTCAAGCGCCGCTTTGCGGACTGTGAAGTGAATAAAATTCTCACCATCGAGGCCTCCGGCATTGGAATCGCCTGCGTCGCGGCGGAGTACTTCCACTGCCCCGTCATCTTCGCCAAGAAGAGCCAGACGAAGAACATCGCCGGGGACGTGTACACCACCAAGGTGCAGTCCTTCACCCACGGGAAGGTCTACGACGTGATTGTGGCCAAGGAGTTTTTGGACCCTGGGGACAAGGTGCTGCTGATTGACGACTTCCTGGCCAACGGCGCGGCCCTGGAGGGCCTGGCCCGGCTGGTGAAGGACGCCGGCGCAGAGCTGGTGGGGGCCGGTATCGTCATCGAAAAGGCCTTCCAGCCCGGCGGCGACCGCCTGCGCGCCGAGGGGCTGCGCATCGAGTCCCTGGCCCGGATTAAGTCCATGGACGAGAAGACCGGCGTGGAATTTGTGGACTGAGAATCTTCGCCGGGGCCGGCGCATACGTCCGCCATTTGCCCCCTTTTGAAAGGCGGCGGGGGATTGCGAAACGACGGGCGCGCCGGGGACGTCGCGCCCCACGCACACATCCGCCATCCGCCCCCTTTTGAAAGGGGGTGCCGCCGAAGGCGGCGGGGGATTGCAAAACAGCGGGCGCACAATGTGCGCCCCTACAGCCCCCCTTCCGGTGGGGGAGGCTTTTGGGGCGCGCCCATAAAAGCGGTTAAAGCCGCCCACAGGCGGTTTTAATATATTTAGGTTAGAAGCGAACTGAGAAAAGGAGGAACCTTCCAATCATGAAGAAGAGAATTCTTGCCCTCGTCCTGGCTCTGGGTATGAGCCTGGGCCTGGCCGCCTGCGGCGGCGGTGAAAGCTCCAGCGCCGGTTCCGCGGCCAGCGGCTCCACTGCCGGGAGCTCCGCGGCCGGCAGCACCGGCGCCGCGGACCCCGCCGACTTCAAGGTGGGCGCCATCTACATCAACAGCCGCAGCGACACCGCCGGCTACACCTATGCCCACCACCATGGCATCACCACCGCCATGGAGGCCCTGGGCCTGGACCCGGAGACCCAGCTGGCCATCCAGGACAACGTGGCGGAGGACTATGACGCCGTCTCCACCGCCGTGGACACCCTGGTGGGCGAGGACTGCGACATCATCTTCGGCATCTCCTTCGGCTATATGCAGGCCCTGGCCGACAAGGCTGAGGAGTGGCCCGAGGTGATCTTCTCCCACGCCACCGGCTATATGTCCAACGACACCAACTTCAACAACTACTTCGGCCGCGCCTATCAGGCCCGCTATCTGGCCGGCATCGCCGCCGGTCTGAAGAGCCTGGAGACCGGCAACAACAACGTCGGCTTTGTGGCCGCCTACGGCCGCCAGTACGCCGAGACCGCCTCCGGCATCAACGGCTTTGCCCTGGGCGTCCAGGCCGTCAACCCCGACGCCACCGTCTATGTGAAGGAGCTGGGCGCCTGGGCCGACGAGGTCAACGAGTCCGCCTTCGCCAAGGAGCTCATCCAGTCCTTCGGCTGCGGCGTCATCTCCCAGCACTGCGACTCCGCCCAGCCCCAGATTGCCGCCCAGGACGCCGGCGTGTTCGGCTGCGGCTATAACTCCGACATGACCGCCGACGCCCCCGACGCCCTCCTGACCGCCGCCATCTGGCACTGGAACGTTTACTACCAGAAGGCCATCGAGACCGCCATGACCTGCGGCGGCGCGGAGAACTTTGTGGAGGCCATGGGCGGCCCCGCGTACTACGGCGGCCTGGCTGAGGACTTCGTGGGCGTCTCCCCCCTGAACGAGGCCACCGTGGCCCCCGGCACCCAGGCGGCCATCGACGCCGTCACCGAGCTCATCGTCTCCGGAGAGTGGGACGTGTTCACCGGCGTGAAGCTGCACATCACGGTCAACGACGACGGCACCGTCGCCGTGGAGCAGGAGGACGCGGACCTGCTGTGCGACGGCTATGAGTACTCCACCGCCGAGGCCGCTCTGGTGGAGCGCGACCCCGTCATCGTGGCCGCTGGCGGTGAGTCCGTGGAGGACTCTGTCATCACCGGCAGCATGAACTACTTTGTGGAGGGCGTGGAGGACGCCAACTAAGGCGCTCTCTCAACCGAGCCCGGGCCGGCCGGATCCCCGGCCGGCCCCTTCCTTTTCTTGCAAGAAAAGGCCCCTGCGCGGGGCGCAATCCCCCCAAAGCCTTCCCCCTTCCAGGGGGAAGGTGGCACGGCCGTAGGCCGTGACGGATGAGGGTGAGGCCGTCCAAAACTTTCGCGCCCCCTCATCCGCCTCGCTGCGCTCGGCACCTTCCCCCCGGTGGGGGGAAGGCAAATACAAACCGCAATCTACACGGGAGAGCGGACAGAGCTTCTCTGTCCGCCGTCCCGTGTGGACTGAAACCCACAGGAGAAAGGAGTGAGGCCAATGGCCGAGCAGCCCTATGCCATTGAGATGCGGGGCATCACAAAAACCTTCGGCAGCGTGGTGGCCAACAACGATGTGAACCTGACCCTGAAGAAGGGGGAAATTTTGGCCCTGCTGGGGGAGAACGGCTCCGGCAAAACCACATTGATGAATATGCTCTCCGGCATCTACGCCCCGGACAAGGGGGAAATCTGGGTGGACGGCAAGAGCGTGACCATCGCCTCCCCGGAGGACGCCAAGCGCCTGGGCATCGGCATGGTCCACCAGCACTTCAAGCTGGTGGAGGTCTTTTCCGCCGCCGACAACATCTGGATGGGCAAGAACCGGGCCGGGGCCGTGCTGGGCCGGGACCGGTATCAGGAGGTAGCCGACACCGCCAAGCGGTTCGGCTTTGACCTGGATCCCCGGAAAAAGGTGGCCAATATGGCTGTGTCTGAGAAGCAGACCTTGGAGATCATCAAAGTGCTCTACTACGGGGCCAAAGTCATCATCCTGGACGAGCCCACTGCTGTGCTCACTGTGCAGGAGATTGAAAAGCTCTTTGGGGTGCTGCGGCGGATGAAGGAGGACGGCCACTCCATCATCATCATCACCCACAAGCTCAACGAGGTGCTGGAGATCAGCGACCGGGTGGCCATCCTCCGGAAGGGGGAGTATATCGGCACCGTGGACACCGCCTCCACCAACGAGCAGGAGCTTACCGAGTACATGGTGGGCCGGAAGGTTGATTTGAACATCGAGCGCCCTGTGGTGGAAAAGACCCGGCCCCTGCTGGAGATCCGGGACCTGACCATCCTCAACGACGAGGGCGCCACCGCCATCGACCATGTGAACTTCTATATCCGGGGCGGCGAAATTTTGGGCGTGGCGGGCATCGCCGGCTGCGGCCAGCGGGAGCTGTGCGAGGCAATCGCCGGCCTGCGGCCCATCCAGTCGGGGCAGATGATCCACAAGGGGGACAACATTGTGGGACTCTCCCCCAAGGCCATTTTGGACAAGGGCATCTCCATGTCCTTTATCCCGGAGGACCGTCTGGGCATGGGCCTGGCCCCGTCCCTGTCCATCACGGACAACATGCTGCTGAAAAACTACGGGGACGGCAAGGGCCCCATGG
>CALXGC010000053.1 GCA_944387755.1 uncultured Oscillospiraceae bacterium
CGAGATCTACACTCTTTCCCTACGCGACGCTCTTCCGATCTAGCGAGGCGGAAGGGGTTTACCCGGCGGGCGGCCGCAAGGGCCGCCCCTACGGCAGCAACGGACGTGTGTGTAGGGCGCGACGACCCGGCGCGCCCAAAAGCCTCCCTCTTGGGGGAGGCGCCGGGCGAAGCGAGGCGGAAGGGGTTCCCAGGCGGCCGCATTTTGTCCGGAACATATGTTTTATTTGGTGAAAAGGTCGAAAACATAAGGTTTCTGCGGTTTTTTTTAATAGGAAATTCGAAAAAAGGGTTGCTTTTTATGTCAACAGCTTTTATACTAGAACCTGAGAGGTGGAGGAAAAGGGAGCGCCATCCCATGGGCGGAAGAGGTGAAGCAGGTGACTGGAACCTATGCGCACGGGATCGACGCCAAGGGCCGCCTGTTTATTCCCGCCAAGCTCCGGGAGGAGCTGGGGAGTCCCTTTTACCTGGCCATGGGGATAGACGCCTGTCTGGCGATGTACCCCCTGTCCACCTGGAATAAATTTACGGAAAAATTTTCTTCTCTGCCCATGACCCAGTCCAAAGTCATGCGCCCCCTGTTTGCCAACGCGGTAAAATGCGAGCCGGACAGCCAGGGGCGCATTCTTGTTCCTGAGCGGCTGCGCCGGTATGCGAAGCTGGGGAAGGACGTGGTGATTGTGGGGGTCCACGACCGGGCGGAAATCTGGAGCGCCCCGCTGTGGTACGAGAGCGAGGAGGAGATGACGCCGGAGAAGATGGCGGCCGTGATGAGCGAGTTGGGGTTCTGAGGATGGAACAGGAATTTTCACATAAGCCGGTGCTGCTGGAGGAGTGTATCCAGGCGCTGAATATCCGCCCCGATGGGATCTATCTGGACGGCACGCTGGGCCGGGCGGGGCACAGCCGGGAGATTGCCCGGCGGCTGTCCGGCGGGCGGCTGATCTGCGTGGACCGGGACCAGGCCGCCCTGGACGCGGCCCAGGAGCGGCTGGGGCCGTGGATGGACAAGGTGACGCTGGTCCACAGCAACTTCGACCGGCTGGAGGAGATTCTGGACCGGCTGGGACTGCCCGGCGTGGACGGAATGCTCTTTGACCTGGGGGTGTCCTCCCCCCAGCTGGACGACGGGACGCGGGGGTTCTCCTACCGGACGGACGCCCCCCTGGATATGCGCATGGACCAGAACCAGAGCCTTACCGCGGCGGAGCTGGTCAACGGCTGGCCCCAGGAGGAGCTCCGGCGTATTCTGTCCCTGTATGGCGAGGAGCGCTATGCCCCATCCATCGCCGCCGCCATCGTCCGCCGCCGGCAGGAGCGGCCCATCGAGACCACCCTGGACCTGGTGGAGGTCATCAAAAGCGGTATGCCCGCCAGGGCGCTCAAGGAGAAGCAGCACCCCGCCAAGCGCAGCTTTCAGGCCATCCGGATTGCGGTCAACGACGAGCTGGCCAGCGTGGACCGGATGATTCAGGCGGCGGTTCCCCGGCTGAATCCGGGGGGACGGCTGGCAGTCATCACCTTCCACTCCCTGGAGGACCGGATTGTGAAGACCGGCCTGGCCGCCTTTGCCAGAGGCTGTATCTGTCCCCCGGACTTCCCCGTGTGCGTGTGCGGCCGGAAGCCGGCGGTGAAGCTCCTGTTCCGAAAGCCGGCCGTACCTACGGAGGAGGAAATTGCAGAAAATCCCCGTGCCCGCAGCGCCAAGCTCCGGGCGGCGGAGAAGCTTTGACGCCAGCCCGCCCAGGCGGAGCGCACAAATGAGAATGAGAAATGGAGTGAACGAAATGGCAAGCCGTCCCCGAAACCGCCGCCCCTCGTTGAAGATCTACGGCAGCACAGCCTACGCCCCGGCCTACGACGGCAGCGCCGTTCGTGCGCCCCAGGGCGAGGCCGTCCCCAAGCCCAAAACCCGCCCCAAAGAGCAGACCCGTACCCTGACCCGCACCCGCGTCCGCGTGCGGGAGGCGGGAGAGGTGGCCCCGCTGTCCGTCATCGGTTTTCTGGCCGTGGGGGTGTTCGCCGCCCTGCTGCTGTGGAGCTCCGCCCAGTATATGGAGCTGAACGACCGGGTGGCGGTGCTGCGGAGCGACCTGTCCGCCCTCCAGGAGGAGAACGTCCAGCTCTCCGCCCAGTATGAGGAGCTCTTCGACATGGAGCGCATCCAGGCGGCGGTGGGGGACGCCATGGTCCGGCCCGCCGGCGACCAGGTGGTCTACCTGGACCTGTCCGAGCCGGACAGCGTGGTGCTCTACGGAGAGGAGGCCGGCGGGGGCGTCCTGGCGGCCCTGGAGGAGATTGCGGACAGCCTGGCGGCATATTTCCGCTGAGGAAGACATACAGTGAAGCCAGTGAAACTGAAGTACAAAAGCAGCACAGAGAAAAGGGCGCAAGGCATTCTTGCGCCCTTCTCTGACGGAGCGGGGCCTGTATCATGAGAGGAGATGGAACGCACGGCATGGAGCGGCGGGAGAAGGAGCGGAGACAGTCCCAGGCGGAGCGCAGCAGGAAGTCCCGCCACCAGGTGTTCTGGCGCACAGCGTTTCTGATGGCCTTCTGCGGCGTGGCGGTTTTCATCCCCCTGGTGGTCCAGCTCTGGAACATCTCCATCCGGGACCACGCGTATTACCAGCAGGAGGCGGCCCGGCAGCAGCTGATGGACCTGTCCATCTCCGCCCACCGGGGGAATATTCAGGACGCCGGCGGCGAGGTGCTGGCCATGTCCGCCACGGTCTACAACCTGATTCTGGCCCCCAAGGACCTGATGAACAGCGTGGACCCCAATGACTATCTGGACGAGGAGGGCAACCCGGACTCCGGCGCCTGGGAGCAGGCGGTGGAGCAGCTCCGGGAGAAGATCATCGACGGCCTTGTTGCCGCCCGGCCCGACCTGGACCGGGCGGATTTGGAGCGGCGCATGGCCAAGGAGAACTCCCAGTACGAGGTGCTGCTCACCAATCTGGAGGAGGAGGAGGTCCAGGCCATCCGGACCTTTATCCAGCAGGAGGGGACCGGCTACTACCTCTACCTCACCCCCAGCACCAAGCGCTACTATCCCTTCGGGGCCCTGGCCTCCCAGGTGCTGGGCTTCGTCAACGCCGAGGGGGGCGCTTACGGCCTGGAGGCGGGCTATGAGGACGTGCTGAAGGGCGTTCCCGGCCGGGTGGTCACAGGGCGGACGGCGGAGAACGACGAGCTGTACAACACCTACTCCAATTACATCGACGCCGTCAATGGCTATAACCTGACCCTGACCATCGACAGCACCATCCAGTCCTACGCCGAGCAGATTCTGGAGAAGGGCATTGCCGCCTACGACGTGCAGAACGGCGGGGTGTGCATTGTGGCCAACCCCAACACCATGGAGATTCTGGCCATGGCCAGCTCCCCGGAGTTCGACCCCAACAGCTACTCCGCCATCCTGGACAGCCTGCTCCAGGGGGAGATTCAGACGGACACACCGGAAATTTACGAGCAACTCAGGGCGGAGAACGCCCAAAAGCCCCCGGAGGAGCAGAGCACCGACGCCGAGCTCCAGGAGCAGGCCCAGGCCCAGGCTGCCTCCGTCGCGCGGGAGACCCAGTGGCGGAACAAGGGCATCAGCGAGCCCTATGAGCCCGGCTCCACCTTCAAGGCCCTGGTGCTGGCCGCCGCCCTGGAGGAGGGGGTGGTGGACGAGAACGACACCTTCAACTGCACCGGCGCCTACTACCTGCCCGGCGTGAAGAACCCCATCCACTGCTCCGAGCGCAGCGGCCACGGGGTGCAGACCCTGGCCGAGGCGGTGCAGAACTCCTGCAACCCCGCCTTTATTGAGATCGGCCAGCGGCTGGGGGTGGAGAAGTTCTACGACTACTTCGAGGCCTTCGGCATGACGGAGAAGACCGGAATCGACCTGCCCGCGGAGAACAAGGGCCTGGACTGGGGCCGGGACGTCATGACCTATGTGGACCTGGCGGTGGCCTCCTTCGGCCAGCGCTTCACCGTCACCCCCCTGCAAATGATCACCGCCTTCTCCGCCGTCATCAACGGGGGAAACCTGTACCAGCCCTATGTGGTCCAGTCCGTCACAGACAGCAGCGGGACGGTGCTCCAAAACGCCCAGCCCACCCTGGTGCGCCAGGTGGTCAGCCAGGAGACCAGCGACCGGGCCCGCACCATTCTGGAGACCGTGGTGTCCGAGGGCACCGGCCACAACGCCTATCAGGCGGGCTACCGCATCGGCGGCAAGACCGGCTCCTCCGAGACGACGCAGTCCGAGGAGGGCCGGATTATCGTCTCCTTCATGGGCTTCGCCCCGGCGGACGACCCGGAGATCATCGTCCTGCTGGCCTACGACTGGCCCAAGCCGACTTACCCCGGCAGCAACTACTGCACCACCGGCGTGTACATCAGCGGCGGCAACATGGCCGCCCCCATGGCCGGAGAGGTCATGGCCCAGATTCTGGACTATCTGGACGTGGAGAAGCAGTACACCGCCGAGGAGTCCGCCGCCGTGGACGTCACCACCCCCAAGGTGGCGGGCTATACCCTGGCCGACGCCCAGGCCCGCCTGGAGGACAAAGGACTGGGCTTCCGCACCGTGGGAGAGGGCGGCGTGGTGACAAGCCAGGTCCCCGCAGCCAACTCCGCCGTCCCCGGCGGCTCCACCGTGATTCTCTATTTGGGCGGCGCGGTCCCGGAGGAGACGGGCACGGTCCCCGACGTGATGGGGCTGGGCTATGAGGCCGCCAAGGAGGCCCTGGAGAAGGCCGGCTTCTTTATGCGGGCCGGCGGCGCATCCACCTTCTACGGCGACGCCTCCAAGGTCCGCAGCCAGAGCGTCGCCGGCGGCGAGTCCGCCGCCATCGGTACCGTCATCGACGTGCAGTTCTCCGCCGTGGTGGAGGACGGCTACGCCGGCCTGGATTAGAACCCGCCGTTTGCCCCCTTTTGAAATGGGTGCCGCCGAAGGCGGCGGGGGGATTCCCTAACGGAGGGCGCGCCGGGTCGTCGTGCCCCACGGATACGTCCGCCATTTGCCCCCTTTTGAAAGGGGGTGCCGCCGAAGGCGGCGGGGGATTGCGTTCCACACATATGCCCGCCGGTTTGGCCCCGGCAGGCGGGCGCACAATGTGCGCCCC
>CALXGC010000054.1 GCA_944387755.1 uncultured Oscillospiraceae bacterium
ACCAAGACCGGGACCAGCGCCCACTACTTCGTGGACGCTCAGGGCGCGGGCCAGTCCGTCCTGGACACGGACACCGCCTGGCACTGCGGCAGCAGCCACCCCGTCCATCCGGCGTGCCGCAACGCCACCTCCATCGGCGTGGAGATGTGCGACTGCGCGGGGACCGTCCCGGCGGCCGTCCGGGACAATACGGCGGCCCTTGTACGGGCGCTGATGAAACAGTACGCCGTCCCGCTGGAGCGCGTCCTGCGCCACTACGACGTGACGGGCAAAAAATGTCCCGCCCCCTGGGTGGACAGCCCCGGAGAGTGGGACAAATTTAAAGCTATGCTGCGAGAGGAGGACAACATGACCCAGGAACAGTTCGACCAGATGATGGACAGCTACCTCGCCCGGCGGGGACAGCGCCCGGCCAGCAGCTGGGCCGTCCCCTACATCCAGGAGGCCATTGACGCCGGCCTCATGTCCGATGTGGGAGGCTCCATCGACCGGCCCCAGGGCTTCGTCACGCGGGAGGAGCTGGCCGTCGTGGCGGCGGCGCTGCTGAAAAAGTGATTGCACACAAATTCCGTGTGCAAATTCGTGTGCAATTTTCAATTTTCAGCTTCTGTTTTTTATCACAAAATTCAATTGTCTATTAGCAGACGGAATCCCGCAAACCCTTGCGCCGCAACGGAAAGAACCGCAGCTCCTGAAAATCAAGAGCTGCGGTTCTGGTGCCGGTGACCGGACTCGAACCGGTACGCTGTCGCCAGCGGTGGATTTTGAGTCCACTACGTCTACCAATTCCATCACACCGGCAGATACCGTCCCGCAGGACAGCTTTTATATTATAGCGGACGAAGGCGCGTTTGGCAAGAAAAATTTTGCCTCCGCCCGCTCTTTTCTCCTCGCGCTACATGGAGCAGCCGAACACCTTTTCCAGCTGCGGGACGGGCGTTTTGTGCTGAATGCAGCGCACCGGGCGGCTGCGGTAAATTTTATAGCACTGGTTGCAGGCCAGGCAGGCGCTCTGGGTCTGCTCCCCCCGCTTCATCCGGGCGATGAAGTCCGGCTGGCAGATCAGGGCGCGGCTGAACGACACAAAGGAGAAGCCCAGCTCCAGCACCCGCTCCGCCGTCTCCCGGTCAAAGATCCCGCCGGCCAGGCTCATGGGCGTCTTCAGCCCCGCCCCGGCGCGGAGGGCCTCCTCCAGATAGAAGGGCGTCTTCTCCCCTGCGCGGGCGGAAAAATCCACGCCGCTGACCTCAATGCAGTCCACCCCCGCCTGTTGATAGAGCTCCAGCAGGCGGGGAAAGTCCCCGCAGCCGTTGCAGTCCGCCTTCACCAGCAGGGCCATGGGGCCGCAGGCCTCCCGCGCCGCCTGAAGAATCCGCCGGGGCAGGCGGAACCGGTTCTCCAGGCTTCCGCCGTACTCGTCTGTGCGCAGATTCTCCCTTGGGTTCAGGAAATTGGAGAGCAGGTACCCGTGGGCGTTGTGAATCTGGACGGCGTCAAAGCCGGCCTCCCGGCACAGCCGGACGCCCAGGCGGAACTGCTCCACCAGCCGGTCCAGCTCCTGGAGGGAGAAGTCCTCCGGGGCCTTGGCCGGCCGGCCGTTGACCCGCTCCATCGCCTTCTTCCCGCTGGCGCTGAGCTGGGCAGCAATGCGCCCGCCCGCCCGGTGGACCCGCTCCGCCGCCTGGGCCAGCAGCGCCCGGTCCGTCTCCCCGTCCAGCACCGGCTGTCCCTCATCCGCCCGCTGGGTGCGGTCCACGCACAGGTGCCCGGTGATGACCAGGCCCACTTCATTCTGCGCCAGCTCCTCCAGGGCCTGCGCCCACGCCTGGGTCAACTGCCCGTCCCGCTCCGACAGGTGCTCGTTGGTCGCGGAGCGGATGGTCCGGTTTTTCAGCTCCATGGGGCCTATCCGCCCCGCCTGCCACAGAAGTTCCGCCATTGTTCTGCCTCCCGTTCGTCTTGTTCTGCCTGTCCTCTGAGGGGTATTGTACCACAGCGCCCGCAGCCGGGCAACAAATTCTATTGACGGACGGGCCGGTTTCTTCTATAGTGAAAGGGATTCTATTGGAAATGAGGATATGCGATGGATCTCTGCTCTCTTCCGGACATCAAAGCCCTGCTGGCCCGGCACGGCTTCCGGTTCTCCAAGTCCATGGGCCAAAACTTTCTCATCGCCCCCTGGGTTCCCCAGGAGATTGCCGCCGCCTCCGGCGCGGGGCCGGGAACCGGCGCGCTGGAGGTGGGGCCCGGCATCGGCCCGCTCACCTGCCAGCTCGCCCGGCGGGCGGACAAGGTCGTCTCTGTGGAGCTGGACCGCTCCCTGCTGCCCATCCTGGCGGAGACGCTCTCCGAGTACCCCAACGCCCAGGTCCGGCCCGGCGACATTTTAAAGACGGATATTCCGGCCCTGGTCCGGGAAGAATTTCAGGGGCTCACCCCGCTGGCCTGCGCCAACCTGCCCTATAACATCACCACCCCCGCCATCACGGCGCTGATTGAGGCCGGGTGCTTCGCCTCCATCACCGTGATGATTCAGCGGGAGGTGGCCCGGCGCATCTGCGCCGCCCCCGGCACGGCGGATTACGGGGCCTTCTCCGTCTTCTGCCAGTACCACACCAGGCCGGAGCTCCTCTTCGACGTGCCCCCGGAGTGCTGCCTCCCCGCCCCGAAGGTGACGTCCTCTGTGGTGCGGATGGTCCCCTGCCCTCCTCCGGCGGCGGTGGACGACGAAAAGCACTTCTTCCGGGTGGTCCGGGCCGCCTTCGCCCTGCGGCGCAAGACCCTGGTGAACAGCCTGAGCGCCTCCCTGGGCGAGTACTCCAAGGAGGAACTGGTCCAGGCGGCGGCCTCCTGCGGCCTGCCGGAGAATATCCGCGGGGAGCGGCTGTCCATTGACGATTTCGCCGCCCTGTCCCGCGCCCTGCGCCGCCTTCGGAGCTGAAGCGGATAATATTGACTTTCCGCCCTGCACCGTGTATGATAAATATGCCTTTGGGATACCCCCTGGCGGGCCTCCGCCCGCCGGCAGAAGATCATTTCAGAAAGAGGTATGAGAAACATGGCTACCATTGATTTGACCAAGTATGGCATCACCGGCACCACGGAGATCATCCGGAACCCCTCCTTCGAGTTCCTGTTCCAGGAGGAGACCCGTCCCGACCTGGAGGGCTATGACAAGGGTCAGCTCACCGATCTGGGCGCCGTCAACGTGATGACCGGCATCTACACCGGCCGCTCCCCCAAGGACAAGTTCATCGTGATGGACGACACCTCCAGGGACACTGTGTGGTGGACCTCCGACGCGTTCAAGAACGACAACAAGCCCGCCTCCCAGGAGGCCTGGGACGCCTGCAAGAAGCTGGCCCAGGAGCAGCTGTCCAACAAGCGCCTGTTCGTCATGGACGTGTTCTGCGGCGCCAACCACGACTCCCGCATGGCCATCCGCTTCATCATGGAGGTGGCATGGCAGGCCCACTTCGTGAAGAACATGTTCATCCAGCCCACTGAGGAGGAGCTGGAGCACTTCGAGCCTGACTTCATCTCCTACAACGCCGCCAAGGCCAAGGTGGAGAACTATAAGGAGCTGGGCCTGAACTCCGAGACCGCCGCCATCTTCAACCTCACCTCCCGGGAGCAGGTCATCCTGAACACCTGGTACG
>CALXGC010000055.1 GCA_944387755.1 uncultured Oscillospiraceae bacterium
GAAGCGCTCTATCCGGGCGGTCAACCGCATATGTGAGATCGTCTTTGAGGACGAGCGGGGCGAGGAGCTGGAGGTGGAGGACATCCTCCCCTACTCCCTGGACAGCGACCACCTGGAGCTGGAGGACGACGACTACGGCATCTGGTATATCGACATCCAGGACCACCCCGAGCGCTACGAGGGCAAGACCGTCACCTTCAAAGCCCAGGCCATGACCAGCATGAAGCTGCCCAAGGGGACCTTTATCCCCGGCCGCAACGCCATGACCTGCTGTGTGGAGGACATCCGCTTCTTCGGCTTTTTGTGCAAATATGAGCGCGCCCGCTCCCTGCGGAAGGGCCAGTGGGTGACGGTTCACGCCGAAATCAAGTGGGAGCGCGCCGACGTGTACGAGGGCGAGGGCGTGGTCCTCTACGCCGACCGGGTGGAGAAGGCCCAGGCCCCGGAGGACCCCCTGGTGTACTTCCGCTGACCTGTCTCCCGCGCAAAAATCAAAGGGCAAATCCGCAGGCCGCGGATTTGCCCTTTTGTTTGTCCGATGGAGAGCTTACATCAGAGGCGCCACCGCCTTCAGCACCCAGCCCATCAGCTTCAGAGATTTCTTCTCATCCCGGATGGTCTCGCGGGTCACAGTCCGGCAGTTCAGAAGCGTGGTCTGGAAGTCCTCCTCCATGTCCGCCAGGCATGGGACGCCGTACATCCAGGCGGCGCATTCAAAATGGTGGTACAGGCTGCGGTAATCCAGATTGATGGTGCCCACCACCCCCTCCCTGCCGTCGCTGACAAAGAGCTTGGCGTGGACAAAGCCGGGGACATACTCATAAAGCTTTACGCCGGAGTCCAGCAGAGAGGCGTAGTGCGTCTTGGCCAGGGCGTAGGGGGCGGCCTTGTCCGGGACTCCGGGCAGAATCAGCTTCACATCCACGCCCCGCTCGGCGGCAAATTTCAGGGCGGTCTCCATCTCTCCGTCCAGAATCAGGTAGGGGGACATGATGTGCACATAGCGCCGGGCCCGGTTGAGAATATCCATATAGACCCGCTCCCCCACCCGGTCGGCGTCCAGGGGGCAGTCCCCGTAGGGGAGAACAAAGCCGGGGCTCTCCTGACAGGGGATGGGGACGGACAGGAAGGGGGCGAACGCCGGGGCTTTTTCGTCTATGCTCCACATCTGCAGAAACATCAGCGTGAAGCTCCGCACCGCCTCCCCCTTCAGCATCACGGCCACGTCCTTCCAGCGGCCGAACTTGACAATATGATTGATGTACTCGTCCGCCAGATTCACGCCCCCGGTAAAGGCGGTGGAGCCGTCGATGACCAGAATCTTCCGGTGGTCCCGGAAGTTGTAGTGGGTGGACACCAGCGGGGTCACGGGAGAGAACATCTTGCAGGAAATTCCCAGCTCCCTCAGCCGCCTGGGGTAGTTGTGGGGGAGGGTGGAGAACTCGCAGGTACCGTCGTACATCACCCGGACGTCCACCCCCTCCTTTGCCTTCCGGGCCAGAATTTCCAGGATTTTTCCCCACATCAGCCCCTCGTCCACGATAAAATACTCCAGGAAGATGAAGCTGCGGGCCTGCTCCAGCTGACGGAGCATCTCCGCCCACTTGGCCTCACCCAGAGGGAAGAAGGTGACGGCGGTGTTTTCATACACCGGATGACAGGCGTTCCGCCGGAGATACCGGGCCAGGGAGGCCGCGCCGGGGTCCTCAGCCTCCAGCCGGCTCTGAACGGCGGGATTTTGCGCAATCAGGTCCCTGGTCTGTCCGTTGATCTGCGCCACGCGGGCCTTGACCGCCCGGTGGCCAATCTCCCAGGTGGTGAACCAGTACAGGACCGCTCCAAAGACGGGAAAGAGCATCACCACCACCAGCCAGGTGATTTTGGCTGTGGGGTCCAGGCGGCTGTTGAGCAGATACAGCACCATGACGGCGGTATAGAGCACGGTCCCCCCTAAGATATGGGGCAGGATTTCCTCAAACCACTGAAAAATACTGAACAGTGCCAGCACCTGTAAGGCCAGCAGCAGGACAATCAGACCTAGACGGCTGAAAATCAGATAGAAAAACCCCTTCCGCCCTCTCTTTAAAAGCGTCAGACCCATGTTCTCCTGTTTCATTTGACGCGCACTCCTTCCGTCAGACTGAACCTATCATATCACGTTTCCGGCGGCTTGGGAATGCAAAAGCTTCCCCCCTGAACCGGCGTGACGCCGGCCCAGGGGGGAGCGCTGTTCCAGGGTTCAGGCCTCCTGATACAGCTCCAGGATGGCCCCGTCCTTCCAGACGAAGGCCAGGCGGTCGCCCCTGTCATTGGCGGCCATGGGGCCGCAGATGACGGAGTCGGCGTCGGCGATGTACTTCTCCAGGTCGTCCACCAGATAGGCCACGTGGGGATTGCGGTGGATCTCCTCAGGGAAGGGGGTGCCCTCCTCGAATTTCAGGTACTCAATCTTATAGTCGTAGTCGTCCACATTGCTCACCCAGAACTTGGCCCCCTCGTTGTAGGTCATGCCGGGCTTGCGGTTGGTGACGGGAATGCCGATGTGCATGTACTTCGCGGACATAGGATTGCCCTCCTTGGGTTTATTTGGCGTTTTTGATCTCCTGATAGACCTCATAGGCCTGCCGGGCGGTATAGCCCTCGTGGACCACCTTGGCGATGGCCTGTGCCATACCGGCGGGGCAGTCGGACTGGAAGATGTTCCGGCCCATATCCACGCCCTTCGCGCCGTCGGCGATGGCCCGGTAAGCCATCTCCAGGGCCTCCAGCTCCGGCAGCTTCTTGCCCCCGGCGATGACGATGGGCACGGGGCAGGCGGCCACTACCTTCTCAAAGTCCTCGCAGTAGTAGGTCTTCACAAAGGAGGCCCCCAGCTCGGCCAGAATCCGGGTGGCCAGCAGGAAGTACTGGGTGGTGCGGGCCATCTCCTTGCCCACGGCGGTGACGCCCAGCACGGGAATGCCGTACCGCTCTCCGGCGTCCACCGCCCGGCACAGGGTCTCCAGGGACCGGGCCTCTCCGGCGCCGCCGATGAAGCACTGGATGGCCACGGCGGCGGCGTTCATGCGGATGGCCGCCTCCATGTCGGCCCCCAGGCCGTTTCCGGCGCTCATGTCGTCGATGAGCACGCTGGCGTCATAGGTGGCCCGGAGGCAGACGGCGTTGCGCACTGTGGGGGGAATGCAGGCGCGGATGGCCCCGCGGGTGCCCATGAGCACGTCTGTATACTGGCACAGGGGGGCGATGGATACGTCGATGCGCTCCAGTCCGGCGGTGGCGCCCATGATATAGCCGTGGTCAAAGGCCAGCATGACTGTGTTGCCGCTCTTGGGGTTAAACAGCCGGGAGAGGCGGTTCTTTGCCCCCCAGTCCCCGTGGCCCAGCCCCTTGGCGAAAAAGCCCTGCTCCGGCGCCGGGACGTCCAGGTGGTAGTTGTGGGCCGCCTTATTGCCGATGTTGTCTGCCATGGCTTACTCCTTACTGTACGCCGGGGTGTGGCAGGGAGTGTTCCACAGCCGGAGGGTCTCCTCGTCCCACTTGGCGATATTCATCTGGAAGCCGCCGGCCTCCTGGACGGTGAGAATCTCCCCCACCATGCTGGCCGCGACCTCCACGCCCTTCTCCTTCAAAAACTCCACCGTGTCCTTGAACAGCACCAGCATCTCCATCATGGTGGTGGCGCCGCAGCCGTTGATCATCACAAAGGCCTTGTCCCCGGCCTTCAAATCCAGGCTCTGGCACAGGGCTCCGGCCACATGGGCCACGGTGTCCCTGGAGGACATCATGGGCACGCGGACGCCGCCGCCCTCGCCGTGCTGGCCCGCGCCGATCTCCATCAGGTCGGTCTCGCCCAGGTCGCCGAAGGACATTCCGTTCTGGGGATGGGTGGCGTCGGTGGACTTGACGGTGAGGGAGGCCATGTTGTCGGCGTACCGCTGGGCGATCTCCGCCACCTCGTCCAGGCTCTTGCCCTCCCGGGCGGCGGCGGCCGCCACATGATAGAGCGCCACAGCGCCGGCCAGGCCCCGCTTGTTGTCCTCTCCGTTGGGGTCGTACTGAATCTCCTCGCCGGTGACGACCTGCCGCACGTTGAGGCCGGCCTTTTTGGCCAGCTTCATGGCCTGCTTGCCCGCAAGCTGGTCGCCGGCGTAGTTCAGGGTGAGCAGCAGGACGCCGTGGCCCTTGTCCGCCATTTTCATGGCGTCAAACACCAGCTGGCCGTTGGGGGCGGCGAAGATGTCCCCCACCGCCTGGATGTCCAGCATACCTCTGCCCACAAAGCCGGCCTGGGCGGGCTCGTGGCCGGAGCCGCCGTAGGTGACAATCGTGACCCGGTCGGCGTTGGCCAGGTCTCTGCTGATAACCAGGTGTCCCTGTACCTCCACGATGTCCGGATAGGCCAGACCCAGGCCCACCAGCTCTTCGTCGGTGATGGTCTCAGGGGCGTTGATGAATTTTTTCATTTTCACAGCAATCACGACCTCTCAATTCAGTTGTGCCAGTCCCCGGAAGAAGCAGGCGGCGGAGACCGCCCCGGCGTCCGGCGTGCCGATGGTCTGCTGGCCGTAGCTCTTGGCCCGGCCATATTTGGAGACGAAGTTTTTCGTGTTCTCCGCCCCCGCCGCGGCGGCCTGGGCGGCCAGGTCAAGCAGCTCTCCCGCGTCGCCGCCGGCATAGGCGGCGACGGCCTCGCTGGCGGGAATGATGGCGTCCATCATGGTCTTGTCGCCCACCTGAGCCCCCGACATATCGCTGAGCTCCTCCAGGGCGTTGGCAAAAATGGCCTTCAGGCCGGGGACGTCAATCTCGTCCCCCTCCGGAGCCGCCTCCTGCATACCGTCCAGCCAGGTGTTCCACAGGGGGACGGCGCTGCCGCCGTTCAGGGACATCACCGCCATCGCCGCTCCGTCCAGAATCGACTGAATGCCTCCGTCCGCCTGGTCCACCGCCGTGGAGATGGCCCCGGCAATCTTCGCCATCGTCAGGCCGTGGTCGGCGTCGCCGAACCTGGAGTCGATCTCGGTCAGCTCCTCCTCGGCGGCGGCCACCGCCTGGCAGGCGTGCTTCAGCCGGCGGGCAAATTCCTCTCTGTTCATATTCTCACCTCCTCCGCGCAGCTTCGCGGCCGTGAAATGGCGGCCGCTCTTGTTACATCTGTGCATAAACTATACTTCTTTTCGTTACAAAAGTCAATGACCGCGTTTGTTTTCCATATAATTCACATAGAATCTGAATAAAATTTAGGTATAATATACAAAAATCCGGCGCTTCTCACAGAGAAGTGCCGGACTGGGGATGAAACAGCGCCTTCACCGCGCTTGATCTGGCCACCACATGGGTGAAGAATCCGGTGTGCAGAGCCCCCCGCAGCGCCTTTGCGCTGGTATTGGCGGAACACACGCCGATGATATTGGGACAGTGCCGGAGAATTTCCAGGGGAATCTGGATGGCGAAGTCCTGGTCGGACTGAATCACCGTGCCCGCCTCGTTGAAGTAGTAGACCAGCATCCGTCCGCAGGCCCGCTGCCGCTGGAGGAGGCTCCCATAGCGCACCAGGGAGGCGAAGTCCGGGCTGGAGGGGTAGTCCCCGATGTTGACCAGGGCGGTGTCCATCCCCTCCCACTGCTGGCAGATCTGCCGGTAGATCTCTGTGGAGCACAGAAGCTGCTTCTCCTCCACGCTCTCTGGCAGGGCGGGGAGGTAGAGAAAGTGGGGGGCGGCGCCGAGCTGCTGGGCGATGAGGCGGACGTTCTCATTGGACTGGTAATTCCGGGCGGGGATACTGGCGTTGCCCACCAGGGGGCAGATGTCGGTCACGGAACTCCCCAGCCTGGGGTTCGCCTCCAGCCAGGTCACAAGCTGGCCGATGAGGTATCCCCAGCCCACGCCCAGACGCCTGGCTCCAAGCTGCTCCAGCAGCTCCACCGCCCCCTGGGAGAGCAGCCGGTTGGTGGCGTCGTCGTCCGCCCCGTCCTCCACCAGAATGCCGCCCCGGATGGAGCTTGTCCGGCGCAGCTGCTCCAGCAGGGCGTTGGGCTCCGTCTCCGGGTCGTGGATGGTAATCTCCACTACGCCCAGGCTCCGGGCCTCTGAGAGGAGGCGGCTGACCATGGGCCGGGAGATCCCCAGCTCCCGGCCGATGTCGCTCTGCTTCTGGTCCTCCAAATAGTACCGGCGGGCCACATAGGCCAGACGCTTTTGTTTTTCGGGGCTGATTTTCATTGTATTCTCCGCCTCTCCCAAGTGCAAGTTACATATGTTACTTATAGCACAAACTCCGCCCCGCCGCAATGGGAAATTGCAGCGGCCAGCAGAATGGGACCACAGGCGTCAAGCCGCCCCACTGTTACCAGTTATGTCCGCAGGAACGCGGCAGACTCAGGCGGCCTTCAGAAGCCGCGCTTTTTCTGTCCGGGTTCCGAACGCGTTATGCCTCCGCGCCGTTGAGCCGCCACTGGGCGCTCTGGCTCTGGAGCTCCACCATGCGGCGGTAGAGGCCGCCCCGCTCCATCAGCTCCGCCGGGGCGCCCTGCTGGACCACATGGCCGTCCTCCAGCACCACGATGTGGTCCGCCCCCGCCACGGTGCGCATCCGGTGGGCGATGACCAGCACCGTCTTGCCCTGAAGCAGGCGGGAGAGGGCGGCCTGGACGGCGCTCTCGTTCTCCACATCCAGGCTGGCGGTGGCCTCGTCCAGCAGCACCACCGGCGCGTCCTTTAGAAGTGCCCGGGCGATGGAGATCCGCTGCCGCTCCCCGCCGGAAAGGGTGGAGCCGTTCTCGCCGATCACCGTCTGGTAGCCCTGGGGCAGCCGACGGATGAATTCATCGCATTGGGCGGCCTTGGCGGCCTCCAGCACCTCCTCATCGGTGGCACCCCGGCGGCCCAAGCGGATGTTCTCCATCACCGTGTCCCGGAACAGCACCACATCCTGGAACACCATAGAGTAGGAGCGCAGGAGGGTCTCCGGGTCTACCGTGGACACATCCGTTCCACCTAAAAGCGCCTTCCCGCCGGTGACGTCCCAGAACCGGGCAGCCAGCTTGCAGGCGGTGGACTTCCCGCCCCCGGAGGGACCAATGAGGGCGGTGACCTCCCCCTGGCGGGCGGTGAAGCTCACATTTTCCAACACCCCTGCTCCCTCCCGGTAGGCAAAGGAGACATGGTCAAAGGTGATGTCGTATCGGTCAGGGTGGAAGTTCTCTGTTCCTGTCTGCACCGGCTGTTCCAGAATAGAGCGCATCCGTTCAATTTGCAGCTTGGTGTTGAAGGTGGCGGCGATATTCTGGAGTACCACCCCCAGAGGATCATACAGCCGGGCAGCGGCGAACAGGAAGCCCAGGAAATAGAGGAA
>CALXGC010000056.1 GCA_944387755.1 uncultured Oscillospiraceae bacterium
GGCGGCAATCTGTTCGCCCGTGACCCGGAGATCATGGGCTGGCTGTTCGGGCAGTGAGCTTTCCGATATCACAAGTGACCGGCGGAAAGAAAGGCGGTGGCACGATGCTGAAACGATGGATCACAGACCTGGCACTGACGGTCATCCTGCTTCTGCTGATGGGCTACTCCCTGATCGGGGAGGCCGTCCACGAGTGGCTGGGCATCGCCATGCTGGTGCTGATCGTCCTCCATCACATCTGGAACCGCGCCTGGTACAAGGGCCTGGGCAAAGGACGGATGTCCGCTTACCGGGCGGCGCAGACCCTCCTGACGTTCCTGCTCCTGCTCTCCGTGCTCGGTTCCCTGTTCAGCGGCCTGGTCCTCTCCCAATATGTGCTGGACTTCCTCCCACTGGGGTGGGGACAGGACTTGGCGCAGGCGCTTCACCTGCCCTGCGCTTTCTGGAGCTTCCTGCTGATGGGCCTGCACCTGGGCCTCCACTGGAGCGGCGTCATGGGGCAGGCCCGCCGGGCCACAGGACTGTCTGGCCCGTCCAGAGTGCGGGTAGCGGTTCTCCGGCTGACGGGCGCTGCCATTGCGTGCTGCGGCCTGCTGGCCTTCTTCCGCAGCGGCTTTTCGGACTATTTGCTTCTGCGAACCCACTTTCTGTTCTTCCCGCCTGGGCAGACCACGGCAGGCTTTCTGGCAGATTACTTTGCTATCTTTGGCCTGTTTGTCTGGATCGGCTATTACGGGGGAAACGGCCTGCGGCGCTGTTCCGGCAGAAAGAAGGTGTCCCAATGATACAACATCTCATTACGATCAGTACCCTGACACTGGCCCTGCTTCTCTCCGGGTGTGAGGCTCAGACGCTCGCGCCGGACAGCCAGGAGTTGGAAGGAGCGACCACATTGGAGACAGAATTTACAGTCAATACCCCCATTCAGACGGTCATGGACGATCCCGCCTTTGGAGACTATGGCCGTCTGCTGTTTCCCGCGGATGACGGCTACTGGAGCGGCGAGACCCTGGGAGATCTGCGGCTGACCTTTTACAGCCACATTGACCCCAGCGAGACCGTGGAGATCGTCAACACCCTGAAGGAGCGGGCGCTGGCTGGAGAGACCATTTTCTACGACATCTATACCGACGAGGAGAAGGCCGCCGACCCGGACAAGGAGGACACCGGCCTGTTCTTTTTCAGGGGGGAGCCGGGGGCGCGGTTTGCCGTGTGCAACGCCGGCGGGGCCTTCGCCTATGTAGGGGCCATGCACGACAGTTTTCCACACGCCCTGGAGTTGTCCAAGCAGAGCTATAACGCTTTTGCCCTGATCTACCGCCCGGGAGCCCAGACCGCCTGCGAGGATCTGGCACGGGCCATCACCTTTATCTTCGGTCACGCGGAGGAGCTGGAGGTGGACACCAGCTGCTACTCCCTATGGGGCGGCTCGGCGGGGGCACGGATGGCGGCGTGGCTGGGCACCTACGGCCCGGCGGCCTTCGGCGGAGACGACCTGCCCCGGCCCGGCGCTGTCATCATGCAGTACACCGGCCTGAGCGAGTACAGCCCGGACGATCCGCCCACCTTCGTCTGCGTGGGGGACTCCGACGGCATCGCACCGTGGCGGACCATGCAGGCCAGGCTGGAGGCCATGTCCGCCCAGGGCATCGACACGGAGTTCCACTGTTATCCCGGTCTGGGCCACGGCTTTGGTCTGGGCACCGGCACGGCGGCGGAGGGCTGGCTGGATCTGGCGGTCCAGTTCTGGGAGCGGCAGATGTAGGTCAGTTGCAAAAATCGCCGAAATGCGGTAAAGTATCAGAAAGTGAACAGGGAGGCGACAAAATGGAATACCGTCAGTTAGGCCGGACCGGCCTGCTGGTCAGCGAGATCGGCATGGGCTGCGAGGGCTTTGTGGATAAGCCTTATACGCGAATCAATAGTTGAAACACAAAAGGAAGCAAGAAAAGGCAAGGGCAGCAAAGACATGGAAAAACAGGCCCTCCAGAGAGCGGACGCAAGAGGCATTCTGAATGCCGGATTTCACATTGATCCAGTTGAAAAGGGATTCAATGGGTTGGCGCAAAGAACTGATTCTCGTGGATACTGTGTCACCTGACAGCAACGTATCATACTTTTTCTTCTTACGTGGGGTAACAATGCGAATATTATGCACGGCAGCCAGCTCTTCTGCCCATTCCGCATCAATGTACGCCCGGTCAGCCAACAGCGTTCCGTTGGAAACCGGGGCGCAGTCCAAAAATATTTGCTTAGCTGCCCATAAATCGCACAGAGAAGCGGATGAAATATGCATGGAACAGGGAACCGGCAACTTGTGGGGACGAAGTCCTCCGACAATATGTAACTTGACTCCAAAATACCACTCGTTGCGGGTGGGATTGCGGCACAAATGGCAGAGGCCCTGGGCTACCTTTCCCCGATTGCTGCGGGAATGCTTTGCCAGCATGATAGGGCAGGAATCAATCACATAGTATGTACTCTGCTCACTGCGGGCGGCAGCTTTTTCCGCCCAGATCTCCGCCAAAGCACGGAAAGCCGGGGCCAGCCGGTTCAGCCGCCGGCAAAACGCCTGGTAGCTGGGGAGGTGTGGAAACCACTCCAGCAGGTGCTCTTTTGTGTAGTTGTAGATCGCCTTTCGCGTCAATAACTGCTGTGCTTTCCCCCAGAGATAGACTGTAATCAACTCCTCATCACTGAATTTGGGACAGTTATTGTTGCTCAGACGTTGCTTTCCCTCCAGAAATCTGCTATCATTGCATTGACAAATGATGCAGTACAGTTCGATGATTTTGTTCACACCTCTATTATCGGACTTTTTGTGTCATTTGTCTCTCTTTTTTTAAGATTCTACTATTGATTCGCGTCAAGGGGGAGGCTTTTGGGCGCGCCGGGGCCGCCGCGCCCCACGCACACGGCCGCCGCCATTCACCCCCAAGATTTGCACACTCTGCATTCCAAGGAGGTCTTCCCATGTCCACGGCAACGGTTCTTCTATACAACTGCGGCTCCCCGGAGTGGGCCAAGCTGCGCCAGATTTTCATGGTATTTCGGGTGCGCATGGTACCGGTGGAGCCGGAGCAGTACGGCTTTACTCTCGACGAGCTGCTCTCCCGGAAGGCGGGCTCCGCCCCGGTGGAGGAGGAATTTCACGACCCCATGCTGGTGTTCTGCGGGGTACGGCCCATCCTTCTGGACCAGATTCTGTCCGCCATGGGGCGGGCCGGCCTGCCCCGCATTGCGCTGAAGGCCATGCTCACCCCCACCAACCGGTCGTGGAACTCCCAGCAGCTCTGGACGGAGCTGCGCCGGGAGCACGCGGCGGTCCAGAAACAGCAAAAAAATCGTCCGGACTGAGAAAAACTCATTGACAAATCCAGATTTAGCCCGTATAATGATAGGGCGGTTTTAAAGAACCGGCTGTCTGCGGCTGTGCTGGAATTGGTAGACTGGCAAGCTTGAGGTGCTTGTGTCCGGACGGGCGTACGGGTTCGACTCCCGTCAGCCGCACCAAAAGAAAAGGACATCCGTTTGGATGTCCTTTTCTTTTGGCTTTTCGTGCTTTTTGTGAGAAAGAGAGAAGGAGGTTATCTTTTGTGAGTGAACGTCAGCCCCCTGTGGAAAACAAAATGGGCGTCATGCCCGTCAACAAGCTTCTGCTGAGCATGTCCATCCCCATGATGGTGTCCATGCTGGTACAGGCCCTGTATAACGTGGTGGACAGCTACTTTGTGGCCCAAATCAGCGAGGACGCCCTGAACGCGGTCTCGCTGGCCTTTCCCATTCAGAATTTGATGATTTCTGTGGCGGTGGGCACCGGCGTGGGCATTAACGCCCTGCTGTCCAAAAGCCTGGGGGAGAAGCGCCAGCGCCGGGCCAACGCCGCCGCGATGAACGGACTGTTTCTGGCCATTATAAGCTGCCTGGTCTTTATGGTCATCGGCCTGACCTGCTCCCGGTTTTTCTTTCAGGTGCAGACCGACCAGCAGGCCATCATTGACTACGGCACCGACTACATGACCATCGTCTGCGGCCTGTCCGTGGGCATATTCGTCCAGATTGCCTTTGAACGGGTGCTTCAGGCCACCGGCCGCACCCTCTACACCATGTTTACCCAGGCGGTAGGGGCCATCGTCAACATCATCCTGGACCCCATTCTGATTTTTGGCCTGTTCGGCCTGCCCCGGATGGAGGTGGCCGGCGCGGCTCTGGCCACAGTGATCGGACAGATTATGGCTGCCTGCCTGGCTATCTTCTTCAACCTGACCCGGAATCACGACATCCAGTTCCGTTTCCGGGACTTCCGCCCCGACCCGCGGATTATCGGCCGGATCTACAGCGTGGGCGTGCCCTCCATCATCATGTCCTCCATCGGCTCGGTGATGGTCTTCGGCATGAACAAGATTCTCATCGCCTTCACCACCACCGCCACGGCGGTCTTCGGCGTGTACTTCAAGCTGCAATCCTTTATCTTCATGCCGGTCTTCGGCCTGAACAACGGCATGGTCCCCATTGTGGCCTTCAACTACGGCGCCCGCCGCCCGGACCGGATTATAAAAACCATCCGCTACAGCGTCACCTACGCCGTAAGCATCATGCTGCTGGGCCTGCTGATTTTCCAGGTGGTTCCCCATGTGCTGCTGGACCTGTTCCAGTCGGAGGGCAGCACCGGCGACATGGTGGCCATCGGCGTGCCCGCCCTGCGGACCATCTCTCTGAGCTTCCTGTTCGCCGGCTACGCCATTGTGTGCTCCTCGGTGTTCCAGGCCCTGGGCCACGGCGTGCTGAGCCTCACCGTCTCTGTGGTGCGCCAGCTTGTGGTGCTCCTGCCCGTCGGCTTCCTGCTGTCCCTCTCCGGCAATCTGGAGCTGGTGTGGCTGGCCTTCCCCATCGCCGAGCTGTTCTCTGTGACGCTGTGCACCCTGTTTCTGCTCCGGGTGTACCGGCACGAGATTAAGCCGCTGTCTGAATCCAAAAAATAATCAGAAAACTCCCCCGTCCGGTTCACCCGGCGGGGGAGTTTTCCGTTCCGCGGCCTCCGGCCGCCTTTTTACATAGGGGCAATCACCTGATACATCAGGAAGAAGTGGCACAGGGAGCCCAGCAGGATAAACACATGGAAAATCTCGTGGCAGCCGAAGCGGGGGTTGTCCCTGCCGGGCCACTTGACGGCGTAGAGGACGCCGCCCACGGTGTACAGCACGCCGCCCAGCACCAGCCACGCCATACCGGCGGGGGGCGTCAGCCGGACCAGGGGCACAATGGCCGCCAGGGACAGCCAGCCCATAAACAGGTAGATGGCGCTGGTGAGCCAGCGGGGAATCTCCAGCTTCGCAATGGTGAGGACAACTCCCGCCAGCGCCAGGGCCCAGATGACACACAGCAGGGGAATTCCGCCGCTGTGGAGCAGCACCGTGGCGCAGATGGGGGTGTAGCTTCCGGCGATGAGCAGATAGATGGAGCAGTGGTCGTATTTCCGCAGGGCGATGCGCCTGGGGACGGAGGTGTTCACACAGTGATACAGGGTGCTGGCTGTGTACAGGCAGATCATAGACAGGCCATAGATGAGAAACACCGCCAGATGGAGCCAGTTCCCCGCCAAAATGGAGCGGCCCGCCAGCAGCGCTGTGCCCAGCACCGCCAGGACCGCGCCGGCTCCGTGGGTGATGGCCGACCAGGGCCGCAGGCCGTCGTAGGGGTCCCGCTCCTCTCTCCGGCGGGGCTTTGCATGGGGCATGGAGCGAAACGTCATTGCAGTATCGCGCATAAGAGGCACTCCCTTTCCGGGTGAAATTTCCTGTTGGCTAAAGACAGTATACCCTGCCCGGCGGGAAATATCAATATAAAAAACTACCAAATCTAATTTTTAATATTATATCCGGGTTATACGGTCTGCGCTCTATCGAAATTTTGTTTGCTTTTTCCGGGCTATGTGTTACAATCAGCATATGCGGCGGCAGGCCGCCGTCTATGTGAAAATGCTGGAAGAGAAGGTGGCGCAATGGAACTCACCGAACAATTTATCCTGCTCCAGGCCCCCAATCCCGCGGCGGCGGAGAACGGCCGCAAGCTGTCCAGGGGCGGGAAATTTTCCAATCTCTGCCGCAGTGAAGACGGCTCCCTTCTCTGGGGAGCGTGCGCCGGAAGCGGCAGGACGCCCTACCGGGTGTCTGTGGACTGGACCGACCCCCAGGCGCCTGTGTGCCGGTGCTCCTGCCCCAGCCGGCAGTTTCCCTGCAAGCACGCCCTGGGGCTGATGTTTGAACAGCTGGCGGGAAAGCCCTTTGCCGCGGCCGAAATCCCCCAGGACCTGGCGGAGAAGCGGGCCAAACAGGCGGCCCGGACCGCCAAAAAAGAGGCGGCTGTCCCGTCCCCAGAGGCCCAGAAGCCGAAAAAAACCAACGCCGCCGCCCAGGCCAAGCGTCTGAAGCGCCAGCTGGAGGGCCTGGACATGGCGGAGCAGATGGCGGAGGACCTGCTGAACGCCGGCGTGGGCAGTCTGGAGGGCAGTTCGGCAAAGACCTATGAACAGCTCACCAAGGAGCTGGGCAACCACTACCTCACCGGCCCTCAGACCGCCTTCTCCCGCATCGCCCTGGCCGTGCGCACCCTCCAGCAGTCCCCCCAGCAGGCGGAGGAGGCCTATCAGGAGGCCCTGCGGGTGCTCGTTGCCCTGCGCTCCACCATCCGGAAGGGCCGGGTCTTTTTGCAGCAGAAGCTGGAAGGGCAGCCCGCCGCCGAAGATTCCATCCTCTTCGAGGCGATGGGGGGCGTCTGGAAGCTGGAGGACCTGCGGGCCATGGGCTCCTGCCGGGAGAACGTCCGTCTGGTGCAGCTCTCCTTTGACGTGTCCTACGACGAGGCCCGGCGGGAATATGTGGAGCGGGGCTTCTGGCTGGATCTGGACAGCGGGCGCATTGACCAGACCCTGAATCTCCGGCCGGTGAAGGCGCTGAAATATGTGAAGGGGGAGGACAGCTGCTTCTCCCTGCTGGAGGTCCCGGTTTTGTACAGCTACCCCGGCGGAGAGTGCCGCCGCATCCGCTGGGAGAGCGCCGTCCCCCGCCCGCTTACGGCGGAGGAGCAGGCCGCCCTGCCCGCTCTGGCCCAGCCCAGTGTGGCCGCCGGGGTGAAGCTGGTGAAAAGCCAAATTAAGAACACCCTTCTGCCCAAGTTCCTGCCGGTGCTGCTCCCGGTGGGCCGGGTGGGAAGGGTTGGGGACGCCCTGGCGCTGGAGGACCCCTCCGGCGGGCGGATTGTCCTCCGGGACCGCCGGGAGGACGGCCCCAGCCACGCCTCCGCCGCCCGGACCGCCGCCCTGCCCGGCGGTCTCCAGGCGGGGGACGCCCTGTTCGGGCTGATGTTCTATGACGCCGGGGACCGCTCCCTGTGCCTGCACCCATACGCCGCCGTGACCCGGAAGCAGATTGTCCGGCTTCAGTACTAAGGGGGGAATTTTTGTGGATTTACAGCCTCTGTATGACGTACAGGAGCGGCTGGAGCACGCCGCCATCGCCGGAACCGGCATTTTAAGCGAGGACTTCCGCCTGGCGCGGGCCAGACAGGCTCTTGCGCCTCTGGCGGCGGCCAGCCCGGTGTTTGCAAAAATTACCGCCGGGCTGGACGCCCTGCTGGCCGCGCCGCCGGAGAAGCGGGGGGGCACTCTGCTGGACGTGCTGGCCCTGGTGGACGCGGTGGCCTACACCCAGGCCTCCTCCGGCGCAGCCGGAGAATTGGAGCCCCTGCCCCCCGGCGCGGGGCGCTATGAGGAGATCCCCTACAGCCAGCTCAGCCCCCTGCTGGAGGCCCTCACCGGGACGGGCAGCGGCCGGTACAGCGTGGTCCGGGAGACCTATCAGCGTCATCCGGCGTTCTTTGCCGACTACCGGGTGCTTCCCGCCCTGGTGGACGGCCTGGGGGACAGCTATGTGGACCTGGCGGACCTGAACGCCTGGATTTTGGGCCGGCAGGGGCCGGAGCTTCTCCCCCTGCTGACGCGGGACTTCGACCCCAAGGGGGGCCGGGGGATGGCCCGGCGGGTGGAGGTCATAGCCAAGACCGCCGGCGCCCAGGCCAACGAATTTTTCCTGGCCCAGCTCCCCCAGGCGAAGAAGGAGGTGCGCATGGCCCTCATTGACGCCCTGTCCTGCGCCCCCTCCAACGCGGCGCTGCTGCTGGAGCTGTGCCAGACGGAGCGGAAGGGGGAGGGCCTGGTCCGGGCCCGCCGCGCCCTGCTCCGGATGGACGCGCCGGAGGCGGAGGATTTTTGGGACAAGCTCGCCCAGGAGGAGCCGGAGGAGGTGCTGGAGCTTCTGGCCCACGCCTCCTCCCGGACGGCCTGCCGCCTCACCGCCCGGCTCTTCCAGGGCTTGCTGGACTGGATGGAGGCCAACCCGGACGCCGCGCTGCCCAAAGCCCTTCTGACGCTGCTGGAGGGACTGCTTCAGGCCCTGGAGGGCAAGACCGGCCCGGAGATCGCCGCTCTCTACCGCCGCCTGGCCGGTCTGACGGAGAAGCAGGTAATCCGGCAGGCGGTGGAGGACGGCAAACGCATCTCCCTGCGCTTCAGCGGCGGCTCCTTCCGCCGGCCGGCGGCGATGGCCCTGTCCAGGACCCTGCTGTCCGCGGCGCCGGACCAGGCGCTGCTCTCCCTGGCCGTCCAGCTTCCGGAGCAGGGGGGAGACGTCTTTCTGGCCCCCGCCCTGGCGGCCCGGCTTCTCACCCAGAGCCCGGAGGCAGTCTATGTCTGGGCGGAAGCGCAGCTCTTCCCCGCCGGCTCTCTCCGGAAGCAGGCGCTTACAGACTTCTCCGCAGTGCTGGACCGTCTGCACTGGGACGAGGACAGCCAGCGCTACCGGGTCTTTGCCGGGCAGCTCTCCATGCTGGGAGAGTTGGCGTTCACCCCGGCCGCTGTCCCGCCCCTGGACATGCGGTGGTTCCCCCTGCTGGCCCGGATTGGGATGCCGGAGGCGGCGCAGACGCTGCTGGGCCTGCTCCACGGCCGGACGCTGGCCTCCCTGCCGCCGGAGGTCTCCAGCCGCCTGTACCGGTACGCCATGGACCTCTCTGACGCCCAGGCCGTCCAGGGGGTCATCGACCGGCTGGAACGCCTGGGCTGGACGGAGTGGAGCAATTTCGTGGTCCAGTGGGCCATGCGCCGCAGCGGCGGCTCTGCCGCCTGGCGGGAGCTGGTCCTCCTGCTGGACCTGCTGCCCGTTCCGGCGGGAGAGAAGCTGGCCCAGTACCGGGCGCTGGAGCGCCTGGCCGGGGAAAAGAAAGTGAAAATCCGGTCTCAGCTCTGGGCCGCGTCCGAGATTCAGGAGCGTCTGGCCGTCTGGGAGCAGGAGACAAGGGGAGGAGAGACACATGTCTGAGAAAAATGTACAGCGTCTCCCGGCGGAGGAGCTCTTCCAGCGGGAGCTGGACGCCCTGATTTCCGCCGAGGAGGACCCCATTCCCACCGGCTGGCGGATGTCCCCCCGGTCGGTGCGCGCCTACATCACCGGCGGCGTGACGGTGAAGGGGGTAGAGATCACCCCGAAATACATCGGCAGCCGCCGCCTGGTGGAGGTGGCCATCGCCACCCTGGTGACGGACCGTGCCCTGCTGCTCACCGGCGAGCCCGGAACCGCGAAATCCTGGCTCAGCGAGCACCTGGCCGCCGCCGTCAACGGGGACTCCACCAAGGTGATTCAGGGCACCGCCGGCACCACAGAGGAGCAAATCCGCTACTCCTGGAACTACGCCATGCTCATCGCCAAGGGCCCCAGTCTGGAGGCCCTGGTGAAGAGCCCGGTCTACCGGGCCATGGAGACCGGCTCCATCGCCCGGGTGGAGGAGATCTCCCGCTGCGCCAGCGAGGTGCAGGACGCCCTCATCTCCATTCTCTCGGAAAAACGGCTGAGCGTGCCGGAGCTGGGCCTGGAGGTCCCGGCGGCCAAGGGCTTCTCCGTCATCGCCACCGCCAACACCCGCGACAAGGGGGTCAACGACATGTCCGCCGCCCTGAAGCGCCGGTTCAACATTGTGGTCCTTCCCACCCCCTCCGACCTGGAGACGGAGCTGGACATTGTCCGCACGCGGGTGGCCCAGCTCTCCGCCGGCCTGGACCTGAACGCCAGCCTGCCCGGCGGGGACACGGCGGAGAAGGTCGTCACCATCTTCCGGGAGCTGCGGGCGGGGGCCACCCTGGACGGCAAGCAGAAGCTGAAGACCACCAGCGGCGTCCTCTCCACCGCTGAGGCCATCTCCCTGCTGGCCAACTCCATGGCCCTGGCAGGCAGCTTCGGCAGCGGGACCGTCTCCCCGGCGGACCTGGCCGCCGCCCTTCAGGGGGCGGTCATCAAGGACGAGGAGAAGGACCGCCTGGCCTGGAAGGAGTATCTGGAGAACGTGATGAAAAAGCGGGGGAGCGGCTGGCTGCCCCTGTACCGGGCGTGCCGGGAGCTGGAGCCGTGATGGGCGGACCGGTCTTTTTTGGGGTGCGCCACCTGTCCCCGGCGGCGGCCTTCCATCTGCGGCAGGCTCTGGACGAGCTGCGGCCGGCGCTCATTCTGGTGGAGGGCCCCTCCGACCTGAACGGGCAGATGCACTGGCTCTGCCACCCGGAGACTCAATTCCCGGCGGCCATTCTGGCCTACACCAGACAGGCGCCGGTGCGCACCATCCTGTACCCCCTGGCCGTCTACTCCCCGGAGCTCCAGGCCATCCTCTGGGCCCATACCCACGGGACGGCGTGCCGCTTCATGGACCTGCCCTCCGGGGCCATGCTGGCCCTGGAGGAGGCGGACACGCCGGAGGAGGAACCGGCAGAGAACACCGAATGGGTCTACCGCCGCTTAGAGCAGCTCTCCGGAGAGGACCACGACGCCTTCTGGGAGCGGAACTTTGAGCAGCTCTCCGGCTGGCGGGCCTTTCAGCGGGCGGCCAACGCCTTCGGGACCCAGCTCCGCCGGACCGCCCGGGACGGGAAATACCGCACGGCCGAGACCCTGGTGCGGGAGGCCTATATGAAGCGGACCATCTGCCAGGCTGTGGAGCAGGGCGTCCCGCCGGAGAAAATTTTCTGCGTCTGCGGCGCCTTCCACGTCCCCGGCCTGGAGGAGAACGAGCCTATGACGGACCAGGAGCTCTCCGCCCTGCCCCAGACGGAGTGCACCGCCACACTGATGCCCTACTCCTACTACCGCCTGTCCACCCGCTCCGGCTATGGGGCGGGCAATCAGGCCCCCGCCTACTTCGAGCTGCTGTGGGAGGCCCTCCGCCGGGGCGGCCCGGCGGACCTGCCCGGCCTCTACCTCGCCCGCCTGGCCGCCGCCCACCGGAAGGCGGGCAACCTGGTCTCCTCCGCGGAGGTCATTGAGGCCCTGCGCCTGGCAAATACCCTGTGCGCCCTGCGCGGGAGCGCCTTCCCCTGCCGGAACGACCTGCGGGACGGGGCGGTGGCTGCCATGGGCCACGGGAACTTTTCGGAGCTGGCCGCGGCGGCGGCGGACACGGAGATCGGGACGCGGGCGGGCTATATCCCGGAGGGGGTGAGCCGCACCAGCGTCCAGGAGGACTTCTACCGCCAGCTCCGGGAGCTGCGCCTGGAGAAATACCGGGGCCTGGAGGCCCAGCGGCTGGACCTGGACCTGCGGGAGCGGCTGAACGTAAAGAGCCGTCAGGCGGCCCTTCTGGACCTGCGGCGGTCCTTCTTTCTCCACCGGCTGCGGGTGCTGAACATTCACTTTGCCGCCCCGCTGCCCTCCCGGCAGGAGGGGGCCAACTGGGGGGAGTACTGGTCCCTGCGCTGGACACCGGAGGCGGAGATTGAGGTGGTGGAGTCCTCCCTGCTGGGGGACACCATCGAGGGGGCCGCCGCCTTCGCTCTGAAAGAGCGGGGGGAGTCCTGTACCTCCATCGCTCAGGCGGCGGCGCTCTTTCAGGACGCCTTTCTGTGCGGAATGCCCGCCGCCGCCCGCCACGCCCTGGCTGTGCTCCAGAGCCTGTCGGTGGACGCCGCCGCCCTCACCGAGGTGGCGGAGACCGCCGCCCGGCTCTCCGCGGCGATACGGTACGGGAGCCTGCGCCAGTTCGACCCCGCTCCGGCGGTCCCCCTGCTCCAGCAGCTCTTCCTCCGGGCCTGTCTGACCCTGGAGGAGGCCTGCCAGTGCGGCGCACAGGAGGCCTCCGCCGTCACCGCCGCCATGGACCAGCTCAACCGCGTCCAGCTGGAGCACGACTGTCTGGACGGAGCGCGGTGGACCAGCCTGCTCCAGCGCATCTCCGACCGGGACGATCTAAACACCCTGTGCTCCGGCTTCGCCATGGCCGCCCTGCTGGAGCGTGGGGAGGCAGACGAGGACCTGCTGGCCCGCGAGGTTGCCCGCCGCCTCTCCCCCGGCGTGCCCGCCGACCTGGGGGCCGGCTGGTTCGAGGGGCTGGCGTCCAAAAACCGCCGGGCCCTCATCGCCCGCCTGTCTCTGTGGAAGCACCTGGACGGGTATCTGGCCGCCCTGGACGAGCTCCAGTTCCGCCGGGCGCTGGTCTTTCTCCGCCGGGCCTTTTCCTCCTTCACCCCGTCGGAGAAGAGCGGCATAGCGGAAAATCTGGGAGAGATCTGGGGCGTGAACCAGGACCAGGCCGCTGAAGCTCTGACGGGGACTCTGACGCAGACGGAGCAGGACGCCCTGAAGGACCTGGACGCCTTCGACTTTGACGACATCTGAGGGGGGCATATGATGACACAACCGAACCAACTGGCCCGCTGGCGGCTGATCCTGGGGGCGGAGAGCCAGCCGGCCCTTACCGGGATGGGCGCGCTCTCCCTGTCCCAGGAGGAGCTGCTGATGGACAGCGCCCTGGCGGCCATCTACGGCGGCCCGGAGGAGAGCTTCGGCGCCGCCGGAGGCCGCGGCCCCTCCTCCCCCCACATCGCCAAGTGGCTGGGGGACCTGCGCAGC
>CALXGC010000057.1 GCA_944387755.1 uncultured Oscillospiraceae bacterium
CGTCAAACAAATGGGTATTTGCTCCCAGCAAATTAAAAATCGTCCTCGTTTGCATCCACCAGAACGGCGCTCCCGCTTTCCGCCTCAGAGAGCAGCCAAATTCCCCGGAACACCTCTTTCCGCCGCCGTCTTTGTAGGACGACGACAAAGTTCCGTTGAATTGCCCGGCTGGTCAGAACGCCGTACTGAGCAAAGGTGTCCGCATGGAAAAGCCCCAGGTCCAGGCACAGGTCCACCACGTCCGAGATATACTGCCCGGTGACCTCGCTCCCCAGCGCCCGGCGGATCATCACGGCCTCCCCGGCGGGCCAGGGGAGATAGTAGCCCCTGGCCCCGTAGGCCCGCTGGCACACATCGAAAAAGACAACGAAGGCGTTCAGCCCTAGACGGTCCACCAGCTGGATGATCTTTTCGTCCTCAAATACATCCACATCCCAACCGGAAAAGTCGATCCCCTCCCGCTTCTTCCGTCCAGCCATAAAGCACCTCTATTTTTGTTCTTTTGGGCAGATAGTCACTCGCACCTTTGGTCCAACCGCCTCCCCCGCCTCCCGGAGAAACCGGGCCTCGTTGGAGCAGACGTCGGACAAATGGAGCAAAAACACCTCTTTCAGGCGGCTTTTGTCCAGTTTTTCCAGCCAAAGGCAGGCCCGTGTAATAGACATGTGGGCGTTCCGGACCCGGTAGCGCACCTTCTCCGGCATCCGCTCGGCCCGCTCCAAGATGTCCTCCGCGTAGTTGCACTCAATGGCCGCCATGGTCACTCCGGGGAATTGGTACCCAAGATTTACCGTGTCCGTGGCGAACACCAGCTTGTCAGAGTCCCGCTCGCTGCGGATCAGGAACCCCATAGGCTCCGCCGCGTCGTGGAAGGTGGGGAAGGGAAGGACCTGGAGGGAGCCGATCTGCACCGGCTCCCGGTCCTCCAGAATTTCCGCCCCTTCAAACTCCAGCGCCTCCGCTGTTCCGAGGCTGGTAAAAATAGGCACTCCCCGCTCCATCAACTGAGAATAACATCCAGCGTGGTCTTTATGCTCGTGAGAAATGAGGCAGGCGCTCAGATTAGCCGTGCTAAACTGCAACAGTTTTTGCAGTTTCCTAAAGCTAACCCCGCACTCGATCAGCAATTTGGTGGCCCCATCCTCCAGCAAATAGGCGTTTCCGTGGGAGGAGGAGGCCAGCGGAATAAACCTCAAATGGGACACCCCCCGCCGCTGTCCGGGGCCGTCTGCGCCGCCGGGAAGTCCACCGCCTCCGTAGGCGTGTGGTCCTTCTGGTACTGGGTGCTCTTTTTGATCTTCTCCTGCACCCAATCAGGCAGGGCGGCAAACTTCTCATCGTCCCACTCGTCCATGTTCCAGAGGATAGGCGGAGTGTCCGTGGCGGGGGCTGGCATCCCCTTGGGCAGGGGAATCACGCTGTCTACATTGGCGTACTCTCCTGTGTCGTTGAGCACTACATTCAGCTGGCAGGCCCGCCCCGCCTGGTCGAACATGTCCAACTCCTGGAATTGCTCGTCGCTGTAGGCGACCCCGTTCCAACCCCCGAGAAAACCTCGGAGATTGCTTTTCTTACTGGTGGCCACCGAGAAGGTGCGGGACAGCTGCCGGGGCTTTACCTCCCCGTCCACTTCTACCGTCTCACCGGCCAGTTCCCAAATAAACTGCACCTCGTTTCGGTAGTTTTTGAACTTTTCGCTGTACTGTTCCCCCAAATCAATCACGCCCACACATACGGCGATGTACACACCCGGTTCCACCGGGGGCAGCTTGGGCTTCGCCCGGTCCTTGATTTTAAGTCCCATTATTTGGACACCTCCACTCTCAGCTCACGGTCTGCTTCACTGACCACCAGGCGGATCACCTGGGTATCAATCTCCGCCAGCCGCGTCACGCTCTCCGCATTGTCCACCACCAGGGGGACGCGGATGCCGTAGTGCTCCGACAGGGTGCGGATCACGTCAACGCCCAGGTTGATCCGCATACCGTTGTTAAGACTCCCGTATGGCACACCCTCATAGGTGGGTTCGCAACAGTCCGCCAGCCCGCCGTTTACCTGCCCCTGGAACAGGCGGAACCGGGCCAGCCGGAACTTCCGGTTGACACCCTCCTCAATAAACTGCGCCTTATACCGGGCGAACTCCTCACACAAGAATATCTGCTGGTCAATGGACTCCAGTTCTGCCGCGGACGCTCTGGCCTCCTCCCGCAGTTCTTCCAACCGCTTCCGCGCGTGGCTCAGCGCTCCGGCCTTGCCCAGTTCCCGGTCCACGTCCTCCGTCTCGCGCCGAAGGGCAGAGATTTTCCCGCGGATTTCCGTCTGGATCATCTCCGTGTCGGCGGCGGCCGCGTTAATCTCGCTCTGGACGGCGCGCACCTGCTCCTGCAGTGCCTCCACCGTGTCCCTAAATCCTGGCATGTCCGGGGGAAGTGTGATCTCGGGCGGCACATACGCGGCCAGCTCGTCGGTCAGGCGGGCCGCCTCGTTCTCCGCCGCCACCGCCTTTTCAATGTATTGCTCCCGGCGCTCCCTGGTCTTCTCCAGGGTTTTTTTGTACTCCTGGGAGCGAGATACCGCCTCCTGCTTCCGGCGCTCCTTGGCTGCCTCAAACCGCTCCACAGCCGCCGCCAGCTGATCGGGGGGGAGCGTCTGCCCACAAGTGGGACAACTACCGCCCACAAAAGTTTCACAGTCGGCCATCTTCCACTCCTCCCGGCACGCCTCCACCAGCTTCTCCATTTGCCGAATGGTCTCATCCGCCAAGCGGATGTGGTCCGCCAGGTCGGAGACATCCTGCTTGGCCTGGTCCAGCTGCCGGCGCAGCTAGATCGGAAGAGC
>CALXGC010000058.1 GCA_944387755.1 uncultured Oscillospiraceae bacterium
AGAGCACGCTTCAGGTTTCTCATTGGAAATTCCTCCTTTTATTATTCAGGTTCAGGATAGTTTTCTGGCAATTCCATGCAGTTTCTTGCATATTCTGCGCCTTTCTGTATGGCTATGACGGCATAACTCCCCTTGCCTGTGCCCATACTATAACCCATCTTCGCCGCCGCGTCAACGGGTTTTCCGAAAGTGTAACAAAACCGTAACAATGCGTCAGGATTGTTACAGAGGGGGGTTCTTCGGAAATCTCCCGGCAAAGGCCTTAAAAAAGTTCACATTTCAAAAAACAGCGGCGGTTTCCGCCCGCAAACCGGCCGTCTACCGCCGTCTACCCGCTCCGGCGGGCTTTTTTTCGCAAAAAAACGCCGCCCCCAACGCTGCGGGGCGGCGGGCCGTCACACCTCCATGATAACCGGCAGAATCATGGGGGAGCGCTTGGTCTTTTTATAAAGGTAGTTGGACAAATCGCCTTTGATGGTCTGCTTAATGGCGGACCAGTCGGTGGCATAGCGGGTGTCCACGCTGAGGATGGCGTCCAGGGCCACCTGGCGCAGCTCGTCCAGCAGGCCCTCGGACTCCTTCACATACACAAAGCCGCGGGTGATGATGTCCGGGCCGGAGACCAGGGCGCCGTCCTCGCCGGACATGGAGACCACCACCACCACCATGCCGTCCTGGGCCAGGTGGCGGCGGTCCCGCAGCACCACGCTGCCCACGTCGCCCACGCCGGAGCCGTCCACAAACACCTGGCCGGCGGTGACGGTGCCGGTGATTTTGCAGGTCTTGGAGGTGAGCTCAATCACCTTGCCGATGTCGCTGATGAAGATGCGGTTGGGGGCCATGCCCATCTCCTGGGCCAGCCTGGCGTGGAGCTTCAGGTGGCGCTGCTCCCCGTGGACGGGGATGAAGAACTTGGGCTTGACCAGGCCGTGGATGATTTTCAGCTCCTCCTGGCAGGCGTGGCCTGACACATGGAGGGGCAGGGAGCGCTCGTTGACCACCTCGGCCCCCTTGCGGTAGAGCTCGTTGATGACGTTGCCCATGGCGTTTTCGTTGCCGGGGATGGTGGAGGCGGAGATGATAACCTTGTCGCCGGGCTGAATGTCCACCTGGCGGTGGGTGGAGAAGGCCATCCGGGAGAGGGCGGACATGGTCTCCCCCTGGCTGCCGGTGGTGATGATGCACACCTTGTTCTTGGGCAGGGACTTGATTTGGGTCAGGTCCATAAGCACCCCGTCGGGGATTTTCATATAGCCCAGCTCGGTGGACACCTTCATGGCGTTCTCCATGGAGCGCCCGGTGATGGCCACCTTCCGGCCGTACCGGGCGGCCACGTTGATAATCTGCTGGAGCCGGTCCACGTTGGAGGCGAAGGTGGTGACGATAATCCGGTCCTGACAGCCCTTGAAGAGCACGTCGAAGGAGTTGCCCACGCTGCTCTCGCTGCGGGTGTAGCCGGGGCGCTCCACGTTGGTGGAGTCGGCCAGCAGGGCCAGCACCCCCTCCTTGCCCAGGGCGCCGAAGCGGGCCAGGTCAATCATGCCCCCCTGGATGGGGGTGGTGTCAATTTTGAAGTCGCCGGTGTGGACCACCGTGCCCACGGGGCTCTGGATGGCAAAGGCCACGGCGTCGGCGATGGAGTGGTTCACGTGGATGAACTCCACGGAGAATTTTCCGGCCTGAATCACGTCTCCGGCCTCGCAGGTGATAAGCTTGGTCTTGGAGACCAGGCGGTGCTCCTCCAGCTTGAGCTGGATGAGGCCGGCGGTCATGCGGGTGGCGTAGATGGGGGCGTTCACCGACCGGAGGACATAGGGGATGGCCCCGATGTGGTCCTCGTGGCCGTGGGTGATAAAAATGCCCCGGATTTTGTTCTGGTTCTTGATGAGATAGCTCACGTCGGGGATGACCACGTCGATGCCGTACATGTCGTCGTCCGGGAAGCCCATGCCGCAGTCGATGACGATGATGTCGTTTCCGTACTCATAGACGGTGAGGTTTTTCCCGATCTCGTTCAGTCCGCCCAGGGAGATAATTTTCAGTTTTTCTGCCATACACGTTTCCTTTCTGCTTTCATTCTGCACAGGGGAAAAGGGCGGGACAGGGACGCCCGGCCCGCGGCCCTGCCTCGCCGCGGGAGGGGGCGCTTCGCCCGGCCTCTCCGTTCTGTGTGCGTTTTCTGCGGCTTCCCCGCCGGCCCGTTCCGCCGGCTGGAGCTCCGCCGCCTTATTTCCACGCGGCGCAGTCCGCGTATCCGCCTTCATATGCGCGCGCCCGTCCGCGCACAGCTTGGTTTATTATACCACAATTTTTTCCGGTTGTATACCTCATGAACCGCTTTCGTCCCGGCTTTGCAATTTCAGCGGTTTTGACGGAGATTTCCCCACATATTTTTGAATCCCCTCTTGTCCCACCCTGCAAAATATGGTATACTTTTCCTATCTACCTGCCGCGGCCAGCCGCCGGTTTCAGGAGGCGTTTCCCACCATGGCCAGAGGTCCCAATCAAAAATTAAAACTGCTGTACCTGTCCAAGCTTCTGCTGGAAGAGACCGACGAGGAGCACTCGCTGACCGTCCAGGAGCTGATTGCCCGCCTGGAGCAGAAGGGCGTCCAGGCGGAGCGGAAGAGCATCTACGACGACCTGAAGACCCTGGAGTTCTTCGGCCTGGACGTGCAGTCCCGGAAGGGGCGCTCCCCCGGCTGGTTCGTGGGGTCCAGAGAGTTCGAGCTGCCGGAGCTGAAGCTGCTGGTGGACGCTGTGCAGTCCTCCCGCTTCCTGACCCGGAAGAAGAGCGACGCCCTGATTCGAAAGCTGGAGCGCCTGGCCAGCGTCTATCAGGCCGGACAGCTCCAGCGGCAGGTCTTCGTCAGCGGCCGGATCAAGGTCATGAACGAGAGCATCTATTATAATGTGGACAAGCTCCACAACGCCATTGCGTCCAGGCGGGTCATTACGTTCAAATATTTTGACTATAACATGTACCGGAAAAAAGTATTCCGCCGCAACGGCGAGCGGTACAGCGTCTCCCCCTATGGCCTGATTTGGAACAACGACAACTACTATCTGGTGGCTTACGACGGGGCGCACCAGGAGATGCGCCACTACCGGGTGGACAAAATGTCGGAAATCACCGTGACGTCCCAGCCGCGGGAGGGGGAGAAGGAGTACCCCGCCTTCGACATCGCCTCCTATGGCCAGAAGCACTTCGGCATGTACGGCGGCGACGAGATGTCCGTCACCCTGCGGGCCAGAAGCTCTATGGCGGGCGTGGTGTTCGACCGGTTCGGACAGGACGTGATTTTAACGCCGGACGGCGATGATTTTTTTACTGTTACGATTCCTTTGGTATTAAGTCCTCAATTTTTCGGCTGGCTCTTCGCGCTGGAGCCGGACGTCACCCTCACCGCGCCGCCCCAGGCGGTGGACGCCTATCGGGAGCGGCTGCGTTCGGCACAGGCACAGTATCTGTAGGTGATAGATGAGATAGATTCCAAGACAGATGAGGAGGTACTTCCATGAAACGTATCCTGATTGTCGATAGCGACATGGCTGTTCGGAGTCAGATTGGCCGGTGTGCCCGTCTGGAAGGATACGAGGTGGCGGAGGCCAGCGACGGCTACACCGCCATTTCCCTCTGCCGGCAGAGTACGTTTGATTTGGTTATCCTGGCTATTTTGCTGCCGGAACTGGATGGCTTCTCCGTCTGTCAGACCATACGCAGCTTCTCTCACGTCCCCATCCTGATCCTCTCCGGGTGCAGCAGCGAGACGGACCGCATCCGCGGGCTGGAGCTGGGGGCGGACGACTATGTGGCCAAGCCCTTCTCCCCCAGGGAGCTGATGCTCCGGGTCTCCGCCATCCTCAAGCGCGGGCCCATCCTGGGCGCTATGACGCCGCAGTTCATCGAGTGCGCCGGAATCTCCATCGACCTGACCGCCCGCCGGGTAGTGGTGGACGGCAAGGCGGTCAGCCTGACCCCCAAGGAGTTTGACCTGCTGGCCCTGCTGGCCGGCCATCCGGACGTGGTTTTTTCCCGCAAAAAGATTTTGGATGTGGTCTGGGGAGGCGAGCTCCCGGAGGACACCCGCACGCTGGACACCCACATCAAACAGGTCCGCCACGCCATCGCCCCCTACAGCGACCGCATCGTCACCCTGCGGGGCATCGGCTACCGCTTTGAGAAAAGCCTCCAGGAGACCTAGCCTCCGGCCCCGGAGTTTCTTGCCCGGCAAGAAACTCCGGGGCTTTTTGCCGGCCTACACCGGCCCCTGCCGGAAGCGCTCAATCATCTCGTGGGTGAGGGAGATATTGGACCCCCCCTGAGGCAGATTCTCCCGCTCGAACCAGGTGCCCTCCCCCAGCTCGTCCTCCTGAAGGGTGACGGTCTCGTCGTCGGCGTCCAAATCGCAGTAGAAGCCGGAGAGCAGGGTGCTGGAGAAGCTCCAGGGCTGGCTCTTATAGAAGCGGATGTTCTTCACCGGCAGGCCCACCTCCTCCCGCACCTCCCGGCGGACCGTGTCCTCCAGGGGCTCACCGATCTCGGCAAAGCCGGCGATGAGGGCGTAGTTCCGGGTGGTCCCCGGACGGGAGTACTTGGTCAGCAGCAGGCGGTTTCCATGGGTGACTGCCACAATGACGGCGGGGGAGATGGTGGGATAGACCAAATTCCCGCAGGAGGGGCAGCGCATGGCCCGCTCCACCCCGTCGTGGCGGGCGGGGGCGCCGCAGCGGCCGCAGAATTGGTGGTCGTGGTACCAGCTGTGGAGCTGGCTGGCGGTGATGCAGGCAAAGGCCAGCCAGCCGGGCTCCATGTCCCGGAATTTCCCGTTTTTCTCCGGCACGGCGGCCTCCAGAATCTCCTGGGGCACCACGTGGCACCAGTAGAAGGCGGCGCTGTCAATGGCGAACAGATAGGTCATGGGGAGCTGGGAGAGGTCCGCCAGGCTATTGGCCTCCTCCCAGGTAAAGGGCAGGCCGGCGGCGCAGCTGAGGAGGGTCGCCGTGTCCTGATAGAAAAACACCCGGTCTCCGGCTCTGGGGGACCGGGGGTGATAGGCGTTGTCATAGCGGTGGGGCGCGATGTCCTGAATCACACAAACTCCTTCTTTCTGTTTCTCTCTATACCAACTATACCAAGCCGTCCCTATTATGGCGGCTTTTTTCTCCGCTGTCAACCGCCGGCGGCCGGCGGCTCCGCCCCCTGGAGCAGGCGGAAAATCTCCCGGTACTCCCCGGCAAAGACGCTCTCCCGCCGCCAGAGAAAGGTGAACTCGTGAGACAGGCGGCAGTCCTCCAGGGGAATTTCCTGCAAAAGGCCGCCGTCCAGCTCCCCCTGCACCACAGGCTGATAGAAAAACGAGATCCCCGCCCCGGCGCACACCAGCGCCTTAATCAGGTTTAGGCTCCCCAGCTCCGTGCGGCGGCGGAAGGCGGAGACGCTGAGGCTTCGCTCCTCCAGGGCCCGCTCCAGCACATTCCGGGTGCCGGAACCGGGCTCCCGCACCAGCAGGCGCTCCTCCAGCAGGTCCTCCAGCCGGCGCACCGGCCGGGCAAAGGCATAGCCGGGGGCGCAGACGGGGATATAGCGCTGAACGGAGTAGACCAGGCCGTCATAGACCTGCTTGTCAAAGTACCCCTCCACAATGGCGAAGTCCAGCTCCCCCTGGTCCAGCATGGCCAGCAGCGCCTGGGTATTGGCGGCGCGCATCTGGAGCTGAATTTCCGGGTCTCTCCCCAGCAGGCGGAGCAGGGGGCCGGGCATGACGTACTCGCCGATGGTCAGCGTGGCGCCGAAGCGCAGGGTCCGCCGGGCGTCCTGCCGCCTGATCTGCTCCCGGAGGCGGGCGGCGTCGTGGCGCATGGTGGCGGCGGTGCGGAGCAGAAGCCGCCCGCTCTCCGTGAGCAGAAGCTGCTTGCCCTGGAAGCGGAAGAGCTTTGTCCCATAAAACTCCTCCAGGGCGCGGATGTGCTGGGAGACGGCGGGCTGGGTGATGTGGAGCCGCTCCGCGGCGCGGGTGAAATTCATGGTGCGGCAGACGGTCAGAAACGTCTCCACCCGAAAGTCCAGCATAAAAATCCCCTCCAGTTTTTATTATAAGGCATTTTTATGCAAAAATAAAGAACAATCATTTTACATGATGAAATTTTGGGCGTATAGTAGCCTCAGAATTCATCGAAAGGGTGCGGTAACATGACGCAGATTAAAAAATTGGGGCCCGGCGTGGCCCTCTGTCTGGTACTGGCAGTCCCCTGCTGGCTGCTGGGGCGGGCGTTTCCCATTGTGGGGGGACCGGTGTTCGCCATTCTGGCCGGGATGGTCATCGCGCTGTTTTATCAGAACAGGGCCGGAGCGCAGGCCGGAATTGCCTATACCTCCAAAAAAATTCTTCAGTACGCCGTGATTCTGCTGGGCTTCGGCCTGAATCTGTCTGAGATTGCCAAGGTGGGGGCCGCCTCGCTGCCGATTATCGCCTCCACCATCTCCACCTCGCTGATTGTCTCGTTTCTGCTCTATAAGCTGATGAAAATGCCGGCCAACATCTCCACGCTGATCGGCGTGGGCTCCTCCATCTGCGGCGGCTCCGCCATCGCCGCCACCGCGCCGGTAATCCGGGCGGACGACGAGGAGATTGCCCAGTCCATCTCTGTCATTTTTCTGTTCAACGTCATCGCGGCGCTGATTTTCCCCACCCTGGGCGGCATTCTGGGCCTGTCCAACGAGGGCTTCGGCCTGTTCGCCGGCACGGCGGTGAACGACACCTCCTCTGTGACGGCCACCGCCTCCGCCTGGGACGGAATGCACCCCGGCGCCAATACCCTGGACCAGGCCACCATTGTGAAGCTGACCCGCACCCTGGCCATCATCCCCATCACCCTGGCCCTGGCCCTCTGGCAGACGGCCAGGGCGAAGCGCGCCGGCGGGAGCCGGGAGAACAGCTTCTCCCTCAAAAAGGTCTTCCCCTTCTTCATTCTCTTCTTCGTCCTGGCGTCGGTCATCACCACCGCGGCCACCGCGGCCGGCGTGCCGGCGGAGCTCTTCCAGCCTTTCAAAGAGCTCTCCAAATTCTTTATTATCATGGCCATGGCGGCCATCGGTCTGAACACCAACCTGGTGAAGCTGGTAAAGACCGGCGGAAAGCCCATTTTTATGGGCCTGTGCTGCTGGATTGCCATCGCGGCGGTCAGTCTGGGAATGCAGCACGTCCTGGGAATCTGGTAATTTCAGGTTTCTCCCCGCCCCGGCGGAGCCGTCCCCTTTGCTGAACGTCTACCACCGGTCTACCACAGCGTCCCCCGGAAGCCCTTGCATTTCAAGGACTTCCGGGGGATTTTTTCGGCCCGTCTCAGGCTTTTGTCTACCAAATGTCTACCAATATCATTTTATTCATTAAAATCAATGCAATATCGCAAATTTTTTCCTATTATTCAAATATTTTTTTGATTGTAAGGAGCGTTATGCTTTCCTTTCATCCAAGGTCCTCCCCGCCTGAATCAACAAGGAGGAATTTTTCATGCGAAACCTGAAACGCGCCCTCAGCCTGGGGCTCACCGCGGCCGTCATCTCCGGCCTGATGGTGATGGGCTCCGGCGCCGCGGGCTACGCGGACGTCACTTCGGAGGATAACCGGGAGGCCATTGAGGTGCTCCAGGCCGTGGGCATCATGGTGGGCGACGAGAACGGAAACTTCAACCCCGACCAGAACGTCACCCGCAATGAGATGGCCGTCATCATGGCCAATCTGATGGAGTACAATGTGGCCACCTTTAAGGACACCTCTCCCTTTACGGACGTGCCCGACTGGGCGGAGCCCTATGTGGCCGCCTGCTACACCAATAAGATCACCTCCGGCTACAGCAGCACCTACTACGGCGGCTCCGACACCGTGACCACCGCCCAGGCGGCGCTGATGCTGATGAAGGCCCTGGGCTACTTCCAGTACGAGCAGGACTTCGGCGGCGACTGGCAGCTTGCCACCGCGGCCAAGGGCAACGACATCGATCTGTTCGACGGCGTGGACGCCGGCCTGCGGGAGGCCATGACCCGCAACGATGTGGCCCAGCTTGTGCTGAACACCCTGGAGGCCGGCACTGTGCGCGCCTCCACCAGCGGGTCTGTTACGGTGGGCGGCGTCACCATCGTCAACGGCGTGGAGTACAACTTTGTCACCAGCACCCGCCCCTACGCCGGAGCCATCAGCAAGCGGCAGGACACCACCAACGCCAGCGACGCCAAGGCCTATGTGGTGGAGCTGGGCGAGAGCCTCTACCAGGGCGAGCTGAAGAAGACCGAGTCCACCGACGACTTCGGCCGGCCCGCCTCCATCTGGGAGTACGAGTCCAGCGAGGTGGGCACCTATCCCAACGCCTCCGAGGCCGCCTGGACTACCCGCGTCAACGAGCGGGACCTCTATCAGGCCGCCGGCTCCGCCGCGGTGAACGAGTACACCTGGACCGTCTATGAGGACGGCGAGGAGATCGCCTCCTTCGACTATGAGGACGGCCATGACCTGATGCCCTCCCGCTCCAGCGGCGACCGCTGGAACGGCTCCGGCGACGGCATTCTCACCGAGGTCTTTGTGGACGCCCAGAACGACTCTGTGGTGGTGACGAAGATCAACACCTACCTGGCCGAGGTGACGAAGGTCCAGGAGGACGAGGACGGCTCCACCGTCACCGTCTCCTATAAGACCCAGCCCTCCGGCAGCGTGGGCCGCACCTTTGACACCAACCAGACCTTCTCCCGGGGCGACATCGTGCTGGTGACGCTGGCCGGCGAGGACGGCAGCGCCAAGGAGATCCAGTCCATGGACCTGGCTGAGACTGTGGAGGGCACCGTCACCTCCATCCGCAACTCCGACTATCTGCGCATGGACGGCAGCCTCTACAACTATAACTACGGCTACACCAGCAACGACCGCATTCTGGGCGCTCTGTACGACCTGGACGACAACGCCGCCGGCGGCAAGAACCCCAAGTCCGGCGACGAGTGCACCATCTACCTGGACCTGTACGGCAACGCCATCGCCGTGGAGAACGCCGCCGTCACTGCCGACGACTATCTGTATGTCTCCGGCGTCAGCGAGTCCTTCGGCGACGTCTCCGCCAAGGTCGTCTTCTCCGACGGCACCGAGGAGGTCATTGACATCGACGAGGTCAACGGCGGCGACGCCGAGGAGGGCTCCGACTACGCCTCCGACTCCCACGACGTGGTCCCCGGCCATGTCTACCGCTTCTCCAAGAGCGGCAGCGACTATGACCTGACCTCCGCCGGCTCCAGCTTTGACGCCGAGAGCCTGACCCAGGGCGGCCACGACGGCAAGATTGAGAACGACAGCGTGGCCTTCTTCGCCGGCTATGAGAACAGCGGCAGCATCGCCAAGACCTACACCGCCGACAGCGGCACCGTCTTTGTGGACGCTGACAAGAACACCGCCTACATCGGCTATACCCAGGTCCCCAGCATGAGCGGCGTGCAGGGCTGGGTCGTCACCGACAGCGGCTCCAGCAAGGCTGAGATTGTCTTCATCACCAACGCTCCGGAGTACGACCTGGACGACGACAGCTTCTTCTTCATCAAGGACCTGGAGGCTGAGGCCGAGGACAACGGCGACGGCCTGGTCTACCACTGGAACGTGGTCTCCACCGGCGACGAGGAGCGGCTGACCGCCTCCTCCGACCTGTCCAACGCCGCCAACGACGGCAACAAGCTGGACGAGAAGGGCCTGTACCAGATCAAGAGCTATGACAGCGACGACTACGTCACCAAGGTGGAGAGCGTTCTGGACATCCCCGACACCTTCGACCCCGCCGCCAGCAGCGACTACGCCACCACCGCCTCCAACGGCGTGCTGGTTCTGAACCCCTCCGGCAGCGGCAACAAGCTCTCCAGCGGCAACACCTCCGCCAACAGCTTCTCCTACAACAGCGAGACCACCTTCCTGGTGGTGGAGATGGACAAGAGCAAGGGCGAGATCGGCGACGTGTACACCCTGAACAGCCCCAGCATGATTGAGACCCACGAGACCCGCGCCAACGCGGACAACTCCGACCGCACCGCCGTCTATGTGGTCAACGCCGACGACAAGGAGGCCTCCGCCCCCAAGGCCACTCTGGTCCTGGTTGTGGTGCCCGACACCGCGGAGGAGCCCAACCGTCCCTCCGTCACCAGCGGCGTGGACCTGACCTTCCATCAGTCCGCCGCCGTCACCATCGGGAACGACATCTACACCTCCAGCGACAACTATGACCTGCCTGTGGGCCAGAACACCGCCGTCAAGGTGGAGTTCGGCAGCAGCGCCAAGGCCGCCAAGCTGGACGTGGTGAAGCTCAACGGCCAGATTCTGCCCAACGACTTCAACGGCACCTACTATATTAACTTCCAGGCCGGCGACGAGCTGACCATCGGCCTTGAGACCGCCGCCCTGACTCTGCCCGCCAACGTCACCGCCGCCTGGACGGAGGACGCCTCCGAAGGCATCTCCGCCGGTTCCGCGGACGCCGGCAAGGCCACTCAGGTCCCTGTGGGCGCCCAGGTCACTGTCACCGTGGGCAATGTGGAGTACTATGTGGAGATGGACGGCGCGTACAAGAGCAACGACTCCTTTGACGCCTTCACCATGACCGGCGCCAAGACTGTCTCCGACAGCAAGTACCACCAGGTCTCCTTCGGCACGGTCAACGCCGGCAGCGTGAGCACGGAGCTGGGCTCCGTCACCATTGACGGCGCCATCGACGGCGCTCCCGTCTTCGTGAAGCAGGGCGATTCCGTCACCGTCACCTTCACCGCCGGCGGCAGCGGCGACACCACCGCGGCTGTGTACGCCACCATGGATTCCGTCACTGGCCTGACCAGCGCTGAGTTCGCCAGCAGCACCGTTATCATCGGCGCCTCCGCCAGCCAGCTCACCGTCGCCAGCGACACCGTGGAGATCGGCGCTTCCACCGCCACGAAGGACGTCACCATCAGCTACACCCTGTCCAACAGCTAAACCCAAGTCCCCGAACCCCAAGGGCTCCCCAAAGCCTTCCCCCCACCGGGGGGAAGGCGGCCCGAAGGGCCGGATGAGGGGGCAGACGTATCCGTGGAGCGCGGCAATCCGGCGCGCCCGCTGTTTCAATCCCCCGCCCCTTCAGGACGCCCCCCTTTCACAAGGGGGGTGTTTTTTTCTTAAAGCCCCCTTCGGGGGAAGCGCCGGGCGGAGCAAGGCGGGAGGGGCCGAATACGCAAAAAAGAACGGCGAAAGGCCCCGGTCTGCACCGGGGCCTTTCGCCTGTGTGTGTTGTATGTGTTGTAAAGGAGAGGGAGAAATGGGAGATTGTTTGCTTACTGGGTACGGTCTTATCATAGCGGAAAATTACGTCCGAATCATGAAGCTCTTATGAACTTTTTGCAAACAGTTCGGATGTTTATGAATAATTTTTGTACAAGCGGCAAAATTTCCGTCTTACAGTCCGGTGAGGTCGAAGGGCGGGGTATATTCCTCCCTCGCGCTGGTCCGCTCCTGGCAGAAGCCCTCCAGGCCCAGGTTCTCCATATAGGCCACGGCGGAGGCCATCTCTCCCCGGCGCAGGCGGCGGTTGAGCTCCGGCACGCGGCTGAGGTCGCCCCAGGGGGTGTACTGGCTCATCAGGGAGAAGAGCACCGTTCCCGGCGGGAAGGTCTGGGACACCCAGTCCATCACCGCCTTGGCCTGGCCTGTCTGGCCGGGGAGAATCAGGTGTCGGATCACCGTCCCGCGGACCAGCATACCCTCCCCGTCAAACTGGCAGGTGCCGGTCTGACGGACCATCTCCCGAATAGCGGCCTGCGCCGTCTCCGGGTAGTCCGGCGCGGCGGAGTACCGCTCCGCCGTCCGGCTGTCCAGATACTTTAAATCCGGCAGGTAGATGGACACCCGGCCCTCCAGGCTCCGGAGGGTCTCCACCTGGTCGTAGCCCCCGGAGTTCCACACCGCCGGCACGGGGAGGGGCTCCTCCAGCACCTGGCGCACCACATGGGCATAGTGGGTGGGGTTGACGAAGTTGATGTTGTGGGCCCCCTGGGCAATGAGCTCTTCGCAGATCTCCCGCAGGCGGCGGACGGAGACGGGCTTTCCAAAGTCCTGACGGCTGATTTTTTCATTCTGGCAGAACACGCACCTCAGGGAGCAGCCGGAGAAGAAAATCGTGCCGGAGCCCCCTGTGCCGGAGATGGGGGGTTCCTCCCACATATGGAGGGCGGCCCGCGCCGCCACGGGGGCGGCGGGCATACGGCAATAGCCCAAGCCCTCCGTCTCCGTCCGGAGGGCGCCGCAGCGCCGGGGGCAGAGATTACAGATCAAAACACCGCCTTCTTTCTCTGGATTTCAAAATTTTCTCGCTGTTTCCGCCTCCCGCAGGCGGGAACACACAAAGGAATTGGGACTTAAAAATAGCCCAGCTTTTCTTTCACATAGCTCGAAAACGCTTGGAACGCGCTGGGGACGGCGTAGTCCCGCTCCAAAGCGCCCCGTCCGGCCCACACCCACCCCGGCGGGAGGGCGTCCTCCTCCAGGCTGGCGGCAAGGGCGGTCATATGCCACTCGATATGGGTAAAGATGTGCTTTCCCCGCCCCGCCGGCTGGAACCGGTCCGGCGTCAGCCCCAGAGCGGCCGGAATGGCGGACGTCCCGGCCGGCTCGTTGGGATACTCCCACAGCCCGGCCAGCAGCCCCCTCTCCGGCCGCCGCCGCAGGGCCACGGCCTCCCCGCAGAAGAGGAGGTAGACCGTCCGGCTCTCCACCCTTCTGGCCTTTTTGGGGGCCTTCACCGGCAGCTCTCCTGTGCGCCCCTCCTGAAAGGCCCGGCAGAAGGAGGCCGCCGGACACGCGCCGCACAGGGGCGCGCCGTTGGGCAGACAGACGGTGGCTCCCAGCTCCATCATGGCCTGATTGAACTCCCCCGGCGCCTCCACCGGGATGACCTCTCCCAGGGCGGCGGCAACCTTCTTTTTCATCGCCGGACTGGAAATATCGCCGCCGTCTCCCGTGAGCCGCGCCGTCACCCGCAGCACGTTCCCGTCCACCGCCGGAACCGGAATTTGGAAGGCAATGGAGGCGATGGCCCCGGCGGTGTAGTCCCCCACTCCAGCCAGGGCGCGGATATCCTCATAAGTATTTGGGAATACCCCGTGAAACTGGTCCATGATTTGACGGGCCGCTTTCTGGAGGTTGCGGGCCCGGCTGTAGTAGCCCAGGCCCTGCCAGAGCTTCATCAGAGCGTCCTCCGGAAGGGCGGCCAGGCTGGCCGGATCGGGGGCCGCCTCCAAAAAGCGGCGGTAGTAGTCCAAAACCGCCGCCACCCGGGTCTGCTGGAGCATGATCTCCGAGACCCAGACCTGATACGGCGTGGGGCGGTTCCGCCAGGGGAGGGCGCGGGCGTGCTCCCGGTACCAGAGCAGCAGCGGAATGGGGAGCTGATTCAATTCATCCATAGAGGCCTCCTGTCCCCGCCGGACCAAAGGGCGGCCCGGCGGGGTGTGTGAAAATGCGTTTTCCGGCCGCCCGCAGACGGCTTCAGAGGGACGGCGGCCGTTTGATATAAGTATTTAGCAATAAAATATATAATGAAATTGAGAATGGCGTTTTAAAAAGAAGCGTGGTAAAGTATTCTCCAGCAAAAGGTTAAAAAATTAACGAGCTGACCGGCGGCCGCTCTTACCGGCCGGTTCGCAAAAACCTTTGCAACTCGATTTTCCATTCCTTCCTTCTCACAAAACAGTCAAAAGCGGAAGTCCGGCGGGGCTTCCGCTTTTGGCTGTTTTGCGCCTCTCCGGCGGCTCACCCCTCCGGGGCGAAAAATTCCTCCTCCAGAATCCGGGCCATCTCCAGCACCAGAGCGTCGCAGTGGGCCTTGCGGGGCACGCCCTCCGCCTTGGCCTGGGCCAGCAGGGCGGCGCAGTCGGTCCCCTGGTGCTTCTCCCGGAACCGGCGGGTCAGCTCCGCCGCCTGCTGGGGGGAGGCCCCCCGCAGCCCCAGCAGCATCAGGGCGCTGGTCAGCGCGCCGCAGGTGGCGCCCATCTTCATTCCGGCCCCGAAATTGCTCCCGAGGGCGTCCGCCTGCTCCCTGGACAGGCCGACCGCCGGCCCGAAGGGAATCAGCAGGGACTGGGCGCAGTTGTAGTGGCGGCCGTCCGGTTCGGTGCGCAGGTACTGAACTTCTTCCAGGCGAGTCATAAAGCATTCCTCCATCAGTTGAAAATATCCGGCGTATCAGAGAACAGGGCCCGCACCCGCTCCAGCACCGGGCGGTTCTCCGGCCGCTCCAGCTTCGGGTCCTCCTCCAACAGGGCGCGGGCGGACTCCTGGGCCTGCTGGAGCAGGCGCATATCCCCGGCCAGGTCGGCCAGCCGCATCTGGGGCAGGCCGTGCTGGCGGCTCCCAAAGAAGTCTCCGGGCCCCCGGAGCTTCAGGTCCTCCTCGGAGATCTGAAAGCCGTCGGTGGTGGAGGCCAGGGTGCGCAGCCGCCCCATGGCCTCCGGGCTGTGGCTGCTGGTCATCAGCACGCAGTAGGAGCGGTGCTTTCCCCGCCCCACTCTCCCCCGGAGCTGGTGGAGCTGGCTGAGACCGAAGCGCTCCGCGTTCTCTACAATCATCAGAGCGGCGTTGGCCACGTCCACCCCCACCTCAATGACCGTGGTGGAGACCAGCACGTCGGTCTCCCCGGCGGCGAAGGCGGCCATCACCGCCTCCTTTTCTCTGGGCTTCATCTTTCCGTGGAGCACCCCCACCCGCAGGTCGGGAAAGACCTGCTCCTGAAGGCGGGCGGCATAGGTGGTGACGGCCTTCAGGTCCATGGGCGGGGCGTCCTCCGGCCCGCCGCAGGCCAGCTCCTGGTTCTCCTCCACGGCGGGGCAGACGATATAGGCCTGCCGGCCCTCTCCCACCAGGCGGCGCACAAAGTTGTACATCCGGGCCCGCTTGTCCTCGTGGACCACATAGGTCTCCACCGGGGCGCGGCCGGGGGGGAGCTGGTCGATGACCGACACATCCAGGTCGCCATAGATAATCAGGGCCAGGGTCCTGGGGATGGGGGTGGCGGACATCACCAGGACGTGGGGGGCGGGCAGCCCCCCCGCCTCCGATTTTCCCGCCAGAGCGGCCCGCTGAGCCACGCCGAAGCGGTGCTGTTCGTCGGCCACAATCAGGGCCAGGCGGCGGAACGCCACCTGGGGGGAGATCAGGGCGTGGGTGCCCACCACAAAGTCGATCTCTCCGGCGGCCAGAGCCCTCTGAACGGCCCTTTTGGCCCCAGGCGCCAGCGCGCCGGTGAGCAGCCCCACCCGGATTCCCGCCGGCTCCAGCAGGGCGGACAGAGAGCGGTAATGCTGCTCGGCCAGCACCTCGGTGGGGGCCATCAGGGCGGCCTGATACCCGGCCTTGGCCGCCAGCCAGGCGGCGCAGGCGGCCACCGCCGTCTTGCCGGAGCCCACGTCCCCCTGCACCAGCCGGTTCATGGGCCTCCCGGAGGACATATCCCCCAAAATTTCTCCCATCACCCGCCTCTGGGCCTGGGTGGGGGCAAAGGGGAGCAGGGCCAGAAATTCCTCCAGGGGCCGGGGCGGGAGGGCGCAGCCGGACGCGCCGCCTCTCCGGCCCTTGAGCAGCGCCAGTCCGGCGGACAGGTAGAAGAGCTCCTCAAAGGTCAGGCGGCGGCGGGCCTGCTCCAGGGCCTCCATGGAGTCAGGAAAGTGGATGTTCCGATAGGCGAACTCCGCCTGAACCAGGCGGCGCTCCAGGCGGATGCGCTGGGGGAGGGTCTCCGGCATATCTCCGGCGCAGGCGGAGGCCTGCCGGGTCAGCGAGGCCAGCAGGTGGTTGGTGATCCCCGCCGTCAGAGGGTAGACCGGGACAATGCAGCCGGTGAAATTCTGCCGGCCCGCCCGCTCAAAAATCGGGTTGACCATGGTCCGGCGGCTCCCCTGCTCCTCCACCACGCCGTAGAAGATGTACTCCTCTCCGGCCCGCAGCGCCCGCTCCACATAGCTCTGGTTAAAAAAAGTGAGGTGGATGGCCCCCGCCTGGTCCACCGCCTTCAGTTTGACCAGCTCCAGGCCCTGGCGGACGCGGGTGAAGCGGGGGTGCTCCGCCGCCATGGCGGAAATGCACACCTTCTGCCCCAGAGGCGCGGAGCGGATGGCGTAAATCTGCCGCCTGTCCTCATAGTCCCTGGGGAAGTAGGTCATCAGGTCGGCGCACCGCCGCAGGCCCAGCTTTTCCAGCTTCCTGGCCCGCGCCTCCCCCACGCCGGGCAGGGCGGTCAAAGGAGTGTCCAATGTGATGCCGATGAAAAACGCCCCCTCTCCAGACCGGTTTTCGCCTATTGTAGCACAAGTTTTCCCTCCGGTAAAGTGACAACAGTTGAAACGCCGTCCGGGATGTGGTATTCTGAAGGAAACTATATTGCAGGGAGGCTGCCGCCTATGTCTGATGTCATCCTCAATCTTCTTCCGCTGCGGGAACAGGAAAAAGCCGCCTTTGAGGCGGCGGCCCCGGACGCGGTTCACCTGTACGCCGGCCGGCGCACGGCCACGCCGGAGCAGTTCGCCCAGGCCACCGTCGTCATGGGCTGGCCCAGAGCGCCCATGCTGGCCCAGGCGCCCAATCTGCGGTGGTTTCACTGCATGTGGGCGGGGACGGACTGGTACACAGACGTGCTGCCCCCCTCCGTGCTGCTCACCTCCTCCGCCGGCACAAACAGCCAGTCGGTGGCGGAGCACATGCTGGCCAGCCTGCTGTCCCTCTGCCGGAAAATTCCCCAGTGCCGGGACCAGCAGCGGGACCACGCCTGGATTGACGTGGGGAACATGAAATCTCTCACCGGCGCCACCGTCCTGGTGGCGGGGGCGGGCCATGTGGGCTCCGCCTTCGCCCAGCTGTGCAAGGCTCTGGGGGCGGGGCGCACCGTCGGCCTGAAGCGGACGGTGGGCGGCCCGGTGCCCGGCTTTGACGAGGTATTCCATATGGAGCAGGCCGACGAACTGATTCCCCAGGCGGACGTGGTCGCTCTGGTGCTGCCCCACTCCCCCCAGACCGTCCATTTCATGAACCGTACGCGGCTGGACCTGATGAAGGAGGACGCCGTTCTGCTCAGCGCCGGCCGGGGAACCGTCCTGGACCAGGACGCCCTGGCTCAGGTCATGGGGGCGGGCAAGCTGTGGGGCGCCGCCCTGGACGTCACAGAGCCGGAGCCCCTCCCCCAGGACAGCCCCCTGTGGGACATCCCCAACCTGCTCATCACCCCCCATGTGGCCGGCGGGATGCGGCTGGAGATCACCCGCAGGAACTGCATTGAGCTGGCGCTGGATAATCTGCGGCGCTATGAGGCGGGGGAGCCCCTTCAGAATCTGGTCTCCCGGTGAAGGCAAAAAAAACGCCCGGCAGGAGGTGCCATACCTCCCGCCGGGCGTTTTTATGTCTTGCTCTCCGCCACATAGGCCTCCAGCTCAGACCAGGTCAGGTCCAGGTCCTCGATGTCCTGCCAGCAGGCGAACTTCTCCTCCAGCTCCTCCCAGAGCAGGTACCAGTAGCGGTACTGAATCCGTAGGTGGGCCGGGATGATGTCCTCGATTATGGCCCGAATCTCCGAAAAGTTAGGCGGAATGCCGGGCGTCTGTGGGAAGGAGACCTCCACCGTCCCGGCCTGGTCCGTCTCCTCCACTTTGGCGTTGATTCCGCAGCCGGTGATGGCGTCGTTGACGGCCCCCAGGGTAAAGCTGTCGCCGCCGATGCTCAGCAGGGCGGCCAGCGCCCTCCGCATGGTCTCAACGTTCGGGGCGGGGGGCCTGCTGCGGAAGAGGGCGG
>CALXGC010000059.1 GCA_944387755.1 uncultured Oscillospiraceae bacterium
TTATTCTTTTGTAGGCAAGGTGGACTTGCCCGACGATTGAGCCAGACCTATCCGGCGAGGCCCCGCCGGATGGGAACGGCAAAAATTTTTAACCTCTCCTTGCTTCTTTATCCGTAGTGAGCTAAGCTCCACGGACTCCAGCGCCCCGCAGCCTCCAAAGGCGTCTCGGCCGATTTTGGTCAGTCCGGCCGGAAAGCCCACGCCGGTCAGCTTCCGGCAGCAGTAGAAGGCGTTTTCTCCAATGGCCTGGACCCCGTCCGGAATTTCAAAGATCCCCTGCACCGTCTGGGGGACGCGCAGCAGGACCGCGCCTGTTTGGGTCCTGGCGTACAGGGCCCCGTCCTGGGAGAAGTAGGCGCTGTTCCCCCCGGCCACCTCCGCCCCGGCCAGTTTCTGTACCGTCTGGCCGTCCAATTTGGTCAGCGAGGCGGGAATTTTGAGAAAGACGCCGTCTGGGAAGCACAGGAATCCCACATAGCTCAGTCCCTCCGGCAGCTCTATCCGGCGCAGCTTCGTTCCCCAGAACGCGCCCCCTCCAAGCGCCTCCAGGCCTTGGGCCAGCTCCACATCCTCCAGAGCGGAACAGCCGGAAAAGGCCTCCTCTCCAATCGTCTTCACCGTCTTCGGAACCGTCACCCGCTTCAGCTCCTTGCAGTCCTGGAAGGCCCTTGGGCCGATGGCGGTGCAGCTCTCCGGGACGGCCACCGCTTCCTCATGGCCCAGATACTTCACCAGCACGCCCTTCTGAATCAAAAACGGGCTGTCCGCGGTCCGGGGCGGGGGCAGCACCCCGTCGGGAATCAGGTCCTTGGCGTTGGCGGTCTCATAGTCGGACCAGCTCTGCCGGTCCTGGATGACGGAGCTTTGGCCGGTCTCCCGCTCAAAGGGGCGGGCCGCGGACCGGACCTGGTCCTTCCGCTCAAAGCTCAAAATCTCCAGCGAGCCGTAGGGGGAGTATGTATAGGTCTTCACGCCGTAGTCCAGGGTCTGGGTCACGGTCAGCCCCTCCACCGGCAGCAGATAGTCGCTCAGCACGGAGAACAGCGGTCCCTCCAGATAGTTGATGTTCATGGACCCGCCGCTGGCAAACCGGGCCTTCACCCAGTCCTCGTCCCCCAGCTCCGGCCAGTCGTCCGGCAGGTGGAGTTTTTGGAAGATCACCCCCAGCATGTGGTCCCGGTCCCCCCGCTTTTCGCCCAGCTTGCTCAGCAGCGGGAGCATATCCTTCTTTTTCCCCTGAAACGCGCCGTAAAACATGCCCTGCATGATGCGCCGCTCCTTTCCCATTGATTTGACAGCGTGGGTTTTGCCTCTATTTAATATTATATATTGTAATCAAACACCAGTTCTCAAGTCAAGGACCGGAGGCGATTTTCTCCCCTCAGGCGTCCCTTGCGCGCCGGAGAAAACTATGCTACACTGGGCTCATCTGGAAATGAGATAGGAGGTTTGCGCCATGGAGCTGCGCGTTATCACCGGAGACATCACCAAATTACAGGCGGACGCCATCGTCAACGCCGCCAACAACACGCTGCTGGGAGGCGGCGGGGTGGACGGAGCCATCCACCGGGCGGCGGGGCCGGAGCTGCTGGCCGAGTGCCGCACCCTGAACGGCTGTGCGACGGGTCAGGCCAAGGCCACCAAGGGCTACCTGCTCCCGGCCAAGTACGTCATCCACACGGTGGGGCCCGTCTGGCACGGGGGCGGAAACCATGAGGCGGCCCTGCTGCGGGACTGCTATCAAAACTCCCTGGCTCTGGCTTTGGAGCTGGGCTGTAAGACGGTGGCCTTCCCGGCCATCAGCACCGGCGTCTACCGCTATCCCCTGGAGGAGGCCGCCCGCATTGCGGTAAACACCGTCCGCCGCTTTCTGACGGACCACCCGGAGGGACCGGCCGTCACCTTTGTCTGCTTCACCCCGTCCTCCGCCGCCGCCTTTGAAAAGGCGCTGGCTGAGAGCCAGCCATAAAAAAACGGAGGCCGGAGGGCCTCCATTTTTTATGCTGTTTCAGAGAGCTCCGCCGGGATTTCAAACGCCCCGGCGCAGTTATACTCTGTGCAAACCACCGTGACCCGCGCCTGGGCACAGCGCAGGGTAAGCTCCCCCGCCGGGTCTCCCATGCCGGCCAGCGTCTCCAGGGCGCCGGAGATCAGGCCGTTGGCTGCGGCGGTCATATCCACCTGATAGCGGATGGGATAGCCGCTCTCCGGGTCAATCCACATCCGAGCGTCCATGTCCTCCAGCTCCTGGGCCATGCCCTGGAGGTTCTCCGGGCTGACACCCAGATACTGCATGGTCCCCAGGCCCTCCAGCACGCCGCTGTCCGCCATCAGCGCCGCCGCCCGCTCTCCGGAGACGGCGCCGGAGAAGCACAGGACCGGGACGCCCTCCATCTCCTCCTCCCCCTGGAAGGTCCACTGGGCGCTGCTCCAGTACGCCTCCGCCGCCGCAAAGGGACTGTACAGCTCCAGGGCCTCCGGCTCCGCCTGCTCCCGGAAGCGCTGGCCGTCCACACAGGTGTACACAAGGCAGGTCTCCCCCTCCTGCCGGGCGTAGACCTCCGCGGCAAACGCGCCCTGGCCGTCCATATCTGTGGAGACGGCGGCGCGCAGCTTCAGCGGCTGGGAAAAGCCGGTGAGATCCATGGTTGTCACCGTCCTGAGCCGCTCCGCCGGTCCGCCGGAGGAGAGCTCCAGGTCAACCTGGGCCGTCGCCACGGCGTGCAGGCTCTCAGGCGGTTCCCGGACCAGCCGCCCGGCCCGCTCCAGAACCGCCTGGGGGTCCTCCCCGCCCTGGCAGGCGGACAGGCCCAGCACCAGCGCCCCCGCCGCAAGCAGAGAAACACAGCGTCTCATCCCACGTCCTCCTCTCCTCCGCCCCCCGCTGCGGGAGGCGCAAAAAGCCCGTCTCTATCTCCCTGAATTATAGCATATTCCACCGCGCAGGCAAAGAGTCTCCCTGCTTTTCAAAGCTGCCGGAGGGACAAAAAAACCGGCCGCGCTTGCCGCGGCCGGTCCCCAGAGGGTGATGCCTGTCCCTTTGGGTGTCTGGTGGCCAGAGAGATGGTCAAAAGCCATTGAGGTGTGGGGAAGAAAGCAGGGAGGTGTGAGGAGGGGGCTTTTTGTTCGCTCATCTCTAACCACCCATAGGTTAGCATATTCTAACTCCAATGTCAAGCCTGAATCCGCGCTTTTTAAAAAATTTTTTCCAATTCTAATTCGTGTTCCTAAGTTCAAAGTTTTCCCTGGTGTTCCCGCCCCCTGCGGGGGAACACACAAAAGAATTGGGACAAAGCCAAAGATTTTCTTAGCGTTTTCTTAATATTCGTGAAAGTCCCTTGAAGGGACCCGCCGGCTGTGCTACCCTGTGGGCGCAGGCGCATCCCGCGCCTCTCCGCCCCGGCGGAGGCCGTATGACATATTTCAAATTTTAGGAGGCAGCTTATGAGAATGCACAACCTTGCCGCCGGCCTGCTGCTGGCCGCGCTGACGCTGGCCGGGTGCTCCGCGCCCGGCGGCTCTCCCGCCGGACCGGAGGAGCAGACCCTTCAGGGCAGGCTGAACCTGGTGGACAGCGAGCTGAAATACCTGATTGTCATCGCGGACGACGCCTACTGCCGCTTTGACTTCTCCCAGTCGGATGCCGACGTGTCCGGCCTGGAGCCCGGAGATTCCGTCTTTGTCACCTACACCGGCGATCTGGACCCGGAGAGCGAGGACGTGACCGCCCAGCTCACAAGGATCGAACGGGCGGATTAAGCAAAAAAACAAGGCCGGAACCGCCTCTGGGGGCTTCCGGCCTGTCCTTCTTTTGCCTGGGATTTACGCATCCCGGCGCTTCAGCTGGAGGCAATCCGCCTGGAACGCCCACATCATGCCGCACAGTGCAGCCAGCAGGGCGGCCACCGTCATCACATCGGCCATCGTCTGTCCCTCCTTTCCCTGTTTCTCCTTGGTGCCTATATCCTACCGCGGCGGCCGGCGGCGGTCAACAAGCAGTTCCCACAATTCCCGCCCCCACAGAACGCCGCCGTCTTGTCAAAAATGTTTGTTTATTTTTTAAAGTTTGAATTTTTCATATTTTCCGTCTATTTTAGCTATATTTTTTCAAAAAATATGATTTTAAATTATTTTATTTGAGACATTCTGTTTTTGCATGGAAACATGTTTTCAAAAACGCGGTTAAAATGACCGTATTTTCTGAAATCGCGCCGGATTTTGAAAAATAGAGGTAAAAAACGTGGTTTTCCTCTTTACAAAAGAATCTATTTGGTGTTAAGATAAGGGTCGGTCTGAAGAAGGGATTTGCAGCAGGGGAGGAAGAAACGGTATGCTCTGGATCCGGTGTCTTATCATTGTGCTGTCGGCCGCCGCGGCAAGCGGCGTGCTGTGGAGTCTGGCCACCACAGGCCGCAGGCGTCATCCCGCCAGCTGGGAGCTGCTGCGCCAATTCCGGTACGCCCACCGCGGCCTGCACAGCCAGCGCCTGGGCATTCCAGAGAACTCCATGGCCGCCTTCCGAAAGGCCCGCGAGTACGGCTTCGGCATTGAACTGGACGTCCACCTCACCGGGGACGGACAGCTGGCCGTGATCCACGACAAGAATCTGAAGCGCACCGCCGGCGTGGACGCGGAGGTCTCCTCCCTCACCATGGAGGAGCTGAAGGGCTTCCGGCTGGAGGGCACCCAGGAGACCATCCCCACCTTTGAGGAGGTGCTGGAGCTGTTCCAGGGCGGTCCCCCGCTGCTGGTGGAGCTGAAGGCGGACTACTTCGACATCCGGGAGCTGGTGGAGAAGGCGGTGAGCGCCCTGGACCGCTATCAGGTCAACTACTGCATTGAGTCCTTCCATCCCGGCATCATCCTCTGGCTGAAGAAGCACCGCCCGGACATCTGCCGGGGCCAGCTCTCCCAGAACTTCTGGCGGCACCGGGGGGAGCTGAAGGGCTGGCAGGCCTTCATCATGAGCAATCTGCTGTCCAATTTCCTCACCCGGCCGGACTTCATCTCCTTCCACTGGAAGCACCGCGCCCTTCCGGCGGTGTGGCTGTGCAAGCACCTGCACCACATGCCGGTCTTCTGCTGGACGGTGCACACCTCCCACACCATGGAGAAGGTGGAGCAGGAGAACTGCAACGTCATCTTTGAGGGCTTCCTGCCCTGGGAGGACCAGGCGCCGGCGGCCCGCCGCGCCTCCTGAATTTTATGCCCAAGCGCCTGCGGAGCAATTCCGCGGGCGCTTTTTGCGTCTGGGCCGGGAACTTTTTATCCCCTCCGCCGTCTATAGGAACAAATGGGTTCTGCCCAGAAAATCAGAAAAGGAGTGCTTTGCCATGAAACGAATGCTTTCCGTTCTGCTGGCAGGCGCCGCGGTGCTGTGCGCCGCCCTGCCTGCCGCCGCCGCGGAGTCTGCCGGAACAGACGCCGGCGCCGCCCAGACACAGGAGGAGACCATGCCGGACAGCGTGCTGTACTGCGGCCAGGTCCAGGGCGTGGACCGGGATGGGGACGGCGCCGCCGTCCGCCTGCACCTGACCTCTGAGGACCAGGGGGAGTATGTGATGAACCTCTCCCCGGAGACCGTGTGGATTGACAGCGAAGCCTACGCCGCCTTCGACCCCGCCGCTCTGGAGGAGGGCGAGACGGTCTATGTGTTCCACAGCCCCGTCTCCACCCGCTCCCTGCCGCCCCAGTCCGCCGCCTACGCCGTTGTGCGGAACGTCCCCCAGGATGCGGCGGCGCCCCAGTACCACCAGGTGGAGTCCGTCACCGAAGACGGAGCGGGCGGCGTGGTGATCACCACGGACAACGGCGGCCTGCTGCTCTCCGCCGGAGCGGACACCGTGGTCACGGCCTATGACGGCTCCGCCGCTCTGACGGACCTCCAGGCGGGGGACTATGTGATGGCCTGGTATCCCCTGGTCATGCTGTCCTACCCCGGCCAGGCCCGCACGGACCACCTGATGCTCCTGCCCAGGGCGGAGGAGAGCCAGACGGAGGCGGCGCAGCCCCTCCAGGACGGCGCGCTGTCCATCGTGCTGGAGGGGGACATGATGCTCCCCGTCTCCGGCCGCGCTGAAAACGGCACGGCGATGGTTCCGGTGGCCGCCGTGGCCCAGGCGCTGGGCTATGAAGTCACCTACACGCCGGGCGAGAACGGGACAAGCGCCCGCGTCACCGTGGAGAGCGACAGCTTCCGGGTGGTTCTGGACATCGGGAACCCCGTCATTTACGGCGTCACCAAAATCGAGGGCGCGGTGGGCATGACCGCCCCCATGGACTATGGCGCGGCCCCCTATATTGTGGACCCCGGCACCACCTGGGCCCCCGCCCAGCTCTTTGAGATGCTGGGCCGGACCGTCTGCGCCGGGGAGGGCACGCTGTCCATCCAGTGACGCAAAAAGAGGCCCTGCTGTGTGCAGAGCCTCTTTTTTGTCAAATTCCCCGGTTCAGGGTCTTGCGCAGGCGGATTTTCCCGGCCAGGGCCTCGTCCAGCAGCGACAGGAATTTCTCCCGGTCCTCCGGCAGTCCGCCCTTCAGGGGCAGATAGTTGGAGGCGTGGTTGCTGGTGAAGTGAAGGGGGTCCACGTCCAGGTTGGCAATCAGCAGGCGGCACTCCTCCAGAATCTGGTCCGGCGTGCAGACCTTAAACCGTCCGGCCAGCACGTCCTCCCCCAGAGGCGTGCCTCTGGCGGGGGCGAAGGTCATGGCGGACAGATGACGGGGCTTCATGGCGTTGATCATTTGGGCGGTGGACAGGATGTGCTCCTCCCAGTCTCCGTCCTGGCCGGTAAGGCCCATAATGACAATGGCCCACAGGTCAAAGCCGGCGGATACCAGCTTCTGCCCCGCCTCCAGCATTTCCTGGGCGGTGACGCCCTTGTTGATAAACTTCAAAACGGCGCCGCTGCCGCTCTCCACCCCCAGGTAGGCCCGGTTGAGCCCCGCCTCCCGGATGGCCCGCAGCTCCTCCGGGCTCTTGGCCAGGGTGCTCCGGGGACCGGCGTAGGTGGTCACTTTCTCCAGGGCGGGGAAGGTCTCATAGAGCTTATGGAGAATCTTCAGCAGGTCCTCCGTCTTCATGACAACGGCGTCCCCGTCCATGAGAAACACCCGCTTCAGGCCGGGGCCGTAGTAGCGCCGGGCCATGTCGATGTCCTCCAGGATCTCCTCCACCGGGCGGATGCGGAACTTTTTCTCCTTGTACATGGCGCAGAAGGTGCACTTGTTGTAGGAACACCCGATGGTGCACTGAAGCAGATAGCTCTTCCACTCTCCAGGCGGCCGGTACAAAATATCGCTGTCGTAACGCATGGCAAATTTTCCTTTCTTCTCAAACGAAATTGGGGATTTTTCCTCCCTGTAGGGCGGGGGCTTGCCCCCGCCGCTCCCGGTTGGTTTTTCTCCCCGCGCGGCGCGGCCACCCGGCGCGCCCGTCTTTGTAGGGGCGCACATTGTGCGCCCGCTGTTTTGCAATCCCCCGCCGCCTTCGGCGGCACCCCCTTTCAAAAGGGGGCAAACAGCGGTCGTTTGCGTGGGACGCAACGACCCGGCGCGCCCGCTGTTCTGCAATCCCCCGCCGCCTTCGGCGGCGCCCCCTTTCAAAAGGGAGCAGACGGCGGCCGGTTTACGGGAGACGCTCTACGCCTCCACCGTTTCCCCGTTCCGGAAGACCTTGCGGATATTTTTTTCCGCCTTGCTCCGGGGGAGCATAACCTCCCGGCCGCAGCCCTGACAGCGGAGCTTGAAGTCCATGCCCACACGCAGCACCAGCCACTCCTGACTGCCGCAGGGATGGGTTTTTTTCATCTTCAGCACGTCGTTTACATGGATGTCCATAGGCGCTTACACCTCCGCCATTTTAAATCCAATGCCCCAGACGGTCTTGATATACTCCCGGTCGCTGGCTTTGCCCAGCTTGGAGCGCAGATTGCTGATGTGTACGTTGACGGTGTTGTCGTCTCCGAAGTAGTCCTCTCCCCACACGTGCTGATAGATCTGCTCCCGCGTAAACACTTTTTTGGGGTACTCCATCAGCAGGGCCAGGATGTCGAACTCCCGTGCGGTCAGCGTCACAGGGATCCCTCCGGCGGTGACAGAAAACTCCTCCCGGTCCAGCAGCAGGTCCCCGCAGGCGAACTGCCGCTTCTTCCCCGCCGGAGCGGAGAACTTCTGCACCCGCCGGAGCTGGGCCTCCACCCGGGCCAGCACCTCCAGGTTGTCGAAGGGCTTTGGGATGAAGTCGTCCGCCCCCATGCGCAGCACGTTCACCTTGTCCTCGATGCCCGCCTTGGCGGACAGGACGATAATGGGCATGGTGCGCGTCTGGCGGATTTTCTGAATAAACGCCTCCCCCGTCAGGCCGGGGAGCATCAGGTCCAGCAGCACCAGGTCGAAGTCCTCCCGCTCCGCCCACAGCAGGCCCTCGCTGCCGGAGAAGGCCGCCTGGCTCCGGAACCCCCCGTCCCGCAGAATGGTGCACAGCAGATTGTTGATGTCCTGGTCGTCCTCTACCACCAGGACGCGTATGGATTCCATGGGCTGTTCCTTCCTTTCTCGGTTTTCGCTGTCTCCAGCCTTCCCCCCGCCGGGGGGAAGGCCGTTCAGCCCCTACTTCTTGATTTCCTCCCAGTAGCGCCGGGCGGCCTGTTCGGTTTTGTTGTCCCCGTACTGGTAGTATCTCCGGTTTTTCAGCGCGTCGGGCAGGTACTGCTGCCTCACCCAGTGGTTGGGGAAATTGTGGGGATAGAGATAGCCCTGTTCCCGCTCCTGCCCGGCGGAGTCGGCGTGGACGTTCTGAAGCTCCCTGGGGATGTCCCCGGTGCGGCCGGCCTTTACGTCGGCCATCGCCCCGTCGATGGCCATACAGGCGGCGTTGGACTTGGGCCAGGTGGCCAGGAGAATGGCCGCCTCGGCCAGGGGCAGTCTGGCCTCCGGGAGGCCGAGCTGAAGGGCGCTGTCCACGCAGGCCTTGACGATGGGGACCGCCTGAGGATAGGCCAGGCCGATGTCCTCGCTGGCGGAGCACAGCAGGCGGCGGATGGCGGTGATCATGTCCCCCGCCTCCAGCAGGCGGGCCAGGTAGTGGACCGCCGCGTCCGGGTCGGAGCCCCGCAGGGATTTCATCAGGGCGGAGGCGATGTCAAAGTGGCTGTCCCCCTCCCGGTCATAGCGCATGGCGGATTTCTGGGCCGCCGTCCGGGCGTCCTCCAGAGAGATGAAGAACTTCCCGTCCGCCTGCCGGGCGGCGGAGGAGAGCAGCTCCAGGGCGTTCATGGCCTTTCGGATGTCCCCGCCGCAGGCGGAGGCCAGGTGCTCCCGCACGCCGTCCTCCAGCACCAGATTGCCCCCCATGCGCCCGTTGAGCAGGTCCACCCCCCGGTCGATGGCGGGGAGGGCGTCCTCCGCCGTAATCTGCTTAAACTCAAACACGGTGGACCGGGAGAGCACCGCCCCGAACACATAGAAAAACGGGTTCTCGGTGGTGGAGGCAATGAGGGTGATCTTCCCGTTCTCCATGAACTCCAGCAGGGACTGCTGCTGCTTTTTGTTAAAGTACTGAATCTCGTCCAGGTAGAGCAGCACCCCCTCCGGGGCCATCAGGGTGCCGATGTCGGCGATAATCTCTTTGATGTCCGCAATGGAGGCGGTGGTGGCGTTGAGCCGGTGGAGGGGCCGGTTGGTGCGCTGGGCGATGATATTGGCCACGGTGGTCTTGCCCGTCCCCGAGGGGCCGTAGAAAATCAGGTTGGGGATGTCGCCCCCCTCGATAATCCGGCGCAGCAGGCCGTCCTTCCCCAAAATATGCCGCTGGCCCACCACCTCGTCCAGGGTTTTGGGCCGGATCTCATCCGCTAAGGGCCGGTAGGCCATAGACGCTCGCTCCTCTCTCCGTTTATCCGTTCCGCGCCTCCCGGCGCACGGCGGAGGCCGGCTCCGCCAGTCCCGCCGCCCGGCACATCTTCTCTTTCCCCACAAAATTCACCAGGGCAATGGCCCGGCCCACGCCGATCATGGCCGCCACCGTGCCCACGCCCACCCCTACAATCCGTCCGGCGGCCAGCAGGCCCAGAACGCAGGTGACGGACACGCAGCCGACGTCAAACACGTTTTTGGCAAAGCCCTGTCCCCGGCCCAGCTTCTCCGCCACGGCCACCACGATGCCGTCGCCGGGGTTGGGAATCAGCTTCATGTTCACCGTGATGGCCGCCCCCGCGCCGGTGAAGAAGATGGCCGCCAGCAGCAGCAGAAAATTCATGGCGAAGCTGTGCTCCGCCGCCTGATAGGGGATGGCGGCGCTGTAGAGGTTCAGCACCCGGCTGAAAACCAGGCTCAGCGGAAACTGGAGCAGGTCGGTGAGGCGGCTGTTTTTCCCCCGCAGGACAAACTGCCCCAGCACAAACAGGCCGTACAGCAGAAACGTCATGTCCCCGAAGTTCAGCCCCCAGATCTCCGACACCCCGAAGGCGATGGAGATGATGGGGGACACGCCCAGCCCCGTCTTGGTGTTCAGCGTCAGCCCCAGCGCCAGTATCAGCATGCCAAACAGATAGATCAGCCAGCGGTTTACCGTTCTCAACCGTATTTCTCCCCTCGCCGCTCAGATTGTCCGGGCCTCACTGCCGCTGAAACCCCTGGTAGCGGGTGCCCTGGAAGGTGAGCCTCCCCCGGTCCCCCTCCACCAGCATTCCGTACTCTGTATCGGGGACCTGAAACTCCATCCGGTCCCCGCTCTCCACCTGGAACGTGGCGTAATAGAAGGTCCGGCTGGAGGTGTGCCCCATGTGATGCTCATCCCCGGCGCGGCGCCAGGTCTGCACGTCCAGCCGCTTGGTCACCACCTCCGCCTCCACCGTCAGCACCGGGGAGTCGTTGTTCTTCTTCCACTGGGCGGCTCCCTGGACTGCGCGGACCAGCATGGTGACAAATACAAGGATAAAACCGGCCATCACAATCACAGGGACAATGGTGAACATAAGGCCGAGGCCCGTGTCGTAACCCATCATGTCAAACGCTCCTTTTCCTGTTGTTCCCGCCCCCTGGGGGCGCAAAAGAATTGGGACTTCTCATTCAGAAGGCGGCTGGTTATTTTGGGTGAAGTGGTCGCACCAGGGGCGCAGGGTACAGCGTCCGCACTGGGGCCGGCGGGCGATGCATACCGCCCGGCCGTGGAGGACCATCCGGTGGCAGAAGTTGTTGGACTCCTCCGGGGGGAGGACCTGCCGGAGCTGCTGTTCCACCTTGGCCGGGTCCCTGGACCCGTCGGTGAGGCCCAGCAGGCCGGTGATGCGGATGCAGTGGGTGTCCGCCACCACCACGCCGGGGGTGTGGTACACGTCCCCCAGAATCAGGTTTGCGGTCTTGCGCCCCACGCCGGGGAGCTTCAGCAGCTCCTCCATGGTATCGGGGACCTTTCCGCCGTAGCTGTCCAGCAGCATTTGGGCGCAGCGGACAATGTCCCGCGCCTTGGCCCGGAAGAAGCCGGTGGAGTGTATGTACTGTTCCACCTCCGCCACGCTGGCCCCCGCCAGGGCCTCCAGGGTGGGGAAGCGGGCGAAGAGGGCGGGCGTCACCTTGTTGACCCGCTCGTCGGTGCACTGTGCCGCCAGGCGCACGGCAAACAGCAGCTCATAGTCCTTGTCATACTCCAGGGAACACAGGCTGTCCGGATAGAGCGCCTTGAGCGCGCCGACAATATTCCAAACTTCTTCTTTTGTCTTCATACAGGTCTCCTCCGCCGGGCAGAATACGAAATCAGTTTATTATATCACAGCCCGCCGGGAAATTCGACGGGTCCGCGAAAGATTTTCCCGGTTTCAGCGGGTATGATTTTCCGGTCCCTGGGAGATACTTCCTGTAAAAGGCCTCCGTCCAGGAGGCGGACAGATTGGAACAGGAGGTATTTGTATGGAAATCAAGGACCTGATGAACCCCAACGCCGTCACCATCGAGCCCACCGCCTCGGCGGCTCTGGCCGCCCGGCTGCTCAGCCGGCACAATGTGGGGGCGCTCCCCGTGTGCGGGGAGGACCGCCGCCTCCGGGGGGTGGTGACAGACCGGGACATCGTGCTCCGGTGCGTGGCGGCGGAGGAGGACCCCGCCCAGACCCCGGTGCGGGACATCATGACCCGGAGCTGCACCGCCGTCTCCCCCCACGACGACTGCCGGGCCGCCGCCCGGCTGATGGCCGCCCAGCAGGTCCGCCGCCTGCCTGTGGTGGAGGAGGGCAGGCTGGTGGGCATGATCTCCCTGTCCGACCTGGCCCGGAGCCGGCGCTATGACATGGAGGCCGCCCAGGCCCTGGGGGAGATCTCGGAGAACATTCTCCGCCGCTGAGGCGGAACGGCAAGGGACCGGAGCGCGGAAAGCCGCGCCCCGGTCCGTTGTTTTTGCTTCAGATTATTTCGGGTTCTCTCAGCCCTCCAGCGTCTTCCCATAGAGGGGCGCGGTGTGCGTCTCATCCAGGGCCCCCAGCTCCCGCAGCAGGGAGAGGGTGTGGGAGGCGTTGGGGGTGAGGGTGATGGTGAAGGTGGCGCCATAGGTCTCCGAGGCGGGCCGGCCGCTGTGGTCCGGCTTCTCCGGCAGCTCTATGGTGAAGCACAGGTCGGTGGAACAGGTGTTCTCCATCCGCTCCCGGCTGTAGTCCAGCAGATAGCGCACGCCGATGGTCCCCCCGGCGAAGTCCTGCTTCATGGCGTCCCACAGCGCCTGGGCGGAGCCGTCAATATACACGTCCTCATAGAGCTGGCGCTGGGTGTTCCACACGTTGGACAGATAGGCCTCCACCAGGCGGCCCTTCTCGTATTGGGCAAAGTTATAGGATTTTTCCGCGGTATCCCGGTCCGTGACAATCCCGTTGGCCAGGTTTGTGAGGGTCCCCTCCGTCTCCAGGTCCGCCGCGGAAAGCGGTATGCCGTAGTACTGCCGGGTCATTGTGCCGCCGCCGGCAAGGCGGTAGTTCAGCTCCAGGTTCAGCCACCCCTCCGCGCCGGTCTCCTGGTCGTACTGCCGGTCCTCCATGCCGGAGGCCAGCTTGTGAATCTGGGTGATCTGCCGGATGTCCTCCGGGTCTGTAAACGTCAGAAGGCCGGTGCCGCTGTCGTATGGACAGCCGTCCAGGCCGTAGACCGTCACCTCCGTCACCTGCTCCGGGGCCGGCACGCGGGTCTCATAGCCGAAGCCGTCCAGGCTCACCCCCAGGCACAGCACCAGCATGGCCGCTCCCAGGCACAGGCTCCCCTTCCAGGCTCTGAGCACCCGGAAGGATTTTTTCAGCAGCATTTCCGCCGCAAAACAGCCAATCACGCCCCAGAGCGCCACCCAGAAGGTGAGGGCGGCGGCGCTGCTCTGGTTCAGAATGGCGGCGGACCACACCCCGCCGGTGAGGCCGGCGCAGAAGGCGAAGCCGTACCGGAACACCGGGCGGACGATCCGTACCGCCACCACGTCTCCGGCGGTCTCCACATGCCGGGCGCGGTACACCAGCAGGGCGGCCAGGGCGAAGACCGCGCCAAGGGCGGCGTAGACAGCCACGGCGGAGGGATCGTCCAGATAGGGCTTGGAACCCTCGTAGTAGGTCTGCACGCCCTGTTCCAGCCGGATGAAGGGGGTCAGCCAGTACACCGCATCCCACAGCTCGACGGGAAAGTTCCGGAAGCCGAACAGGAACTCATAGCACACCCCTTCCACCAGGTTGGTCACGGCCCAGGCCAGGAAGTTCAAAATGCCGCAGAACAGGGGCAGGGCCACCAGGTGGCCGGTGAACATGGCGCAGAACACGGCGAAGGAGTAGAAGAACAGGCAGGCGCCGCTCTGCACCAGCAGCCACTGGGTCAGGGGCCACAGGTCCAGACAGCCCAGGGCGGCCTCCACCGCGACGGTGAGGGCGTACACCGCCAGATGGGGCAGCAGCAGGAAGGACAGGCCCGCCAGGTAGTGGGAGGTAAACAGGGCCTCCCGCCGCACAGGCAGGGCGTGCATGGTGCAGGCGGAGCGGCTGGAGTACAGGTAGGAGAACACCGCCATGGCGCACACCACGCCGGCCACCGCGGCGGACATCAGGCCAAACACCAGCACCTCCAGGGGATTATCCTGGGCCATTTCAGCCAGGCGGGTTCCCACAGAGGTCAGGCCGGGGTGTCCGCCCTGAAGGGCGGTGCTCAGCAGAGGCAGGGGAAGCAGCAGCAGCCACTGGGCCCCGTACAGCGCCCAGATGGGCCAGAACCGCAGAAACGTCTTCCCATACAGGGTTCCGTTAAAGAACGATGTCCCGGACCGCATAGTTCTCACCTCCCAGCTCATAAATAAAGATCTCCTCCAGGGACAGGGGCAGGGCCTCCAGAAACAGGGGATTCAGGGCGGCCAGCTTGGCGCGGGCCTCCTGAAGGTTTCCCCGGACAATCAGGGTGTGGACCCGGCCCACCTGGGTCACATGGAGCACGTTCAGGCTCTCCGGCAGCTGGGGCATCTCCCCCTCCGGAAAGGCCGCCTGAATTTTCAAAACGTTGTCCTGCAAATCGGTGAGGGACCGCTCCAGCAGGACCTTGCCGCGGGACAGAATGCCCACATGGTCGCACACGTCCTCCAGCTCCCGCAGGTTGTGGGAGGACACCAGCACCGTGGTCCCCCGCTGTGCCACGTCCCCCATGAGCAGGGACCACACCTGCCGGCGCATCACCGGGTCCAGGCCGTCCACCGGCTCGTCCAGCACCAGAATTTCCGGCTGGCAGCACAGGGCGAGCCAGAAGGCCGACTGCTTCTGCATACCCTTGGACAGGCGGCGGATGGGCTGCCTCTCGTCCACGGCGGGGAAGGCCTCCTTCAGCGCCCGGTACCGCTTGTCGTCGAACTGGGGGTAGAGCCCGCGGTAAAATTTCATCATGTCGTGGGTGGAGGCGGACAGGAAGTAATAGAGGTCGTCGGGAATCCAGGCCATTTTCTGCTTCACCGCCGGATTCTCGTACACCTCCTGCCCGTCCACCCGGATGGACCCGGCGTCAGGCCGGTACACCCCCATGATGTGCCGCAGAATGGTGGACTTGCCCGCGCCGTTGGGCCCCACCAGGCCATAGATGGAGCCTCCCTCCACCGACATGGTCAGGCCGTCCAGGGCGCGGAAGCCGTCAAAGCTCTTGACCACATTGTTTACCTGAATCACGCGCTCTCTCCTCCTTCCAGCCTGCGCACCCGTTCCATCAGCACTTCCCCGCTGAGGCCCAGATACAAAAGCTCCGCCGTCACCGCGTCAAAGCGGACCAGCAGCTCCTCCCGCCGGCCCTGGTCCACCCCCGTGTGGGGAGCGGCAAAGGAGCCCTTTCCGGGTACCGAGTACAGATACCCCTCCGCCTCCAGGGCCTCATAGGCCCGCTGGATGGTGTTGGGGTTGATGGCCAGCGTACTGGCCAGGGTGCGCACCGAGGGCAGCTTCTCTCCCTCCCGGACGACCCCCGTGACCATCAGGCGGCGCAGGCCGTCCCGCACCTGTTCATAGATGGGCCGGGCGTCCCGATAGTCCAGATTCAGCATCGGCGCTTCCTCCTTCCTGGTTCCAGCGGCGTTCCACTGTATGAACCGTATTAGTACACTCAATATATCCAGATCCAGCTGGAAAGTCAATTAAGAAGCGTTTAAGATTTTTTGAAACCGCCTTCAAAAAGCCTTCCCCCCACCGGGGGGAAGGTGGCGCGAAGCGCCGGATGAGGGGGCGGACGTATGCGGGGAACGCAATCCCCCGCCGCCTTCGGCGGCACCCCCTTTCAAAAGGGGGCACATGGCGGTCGTATCCGTGGGGCGCGGCGGCCCGGCGCACCTTCTGTTTGACATCGGGCCGATTTTCCGGTAATCTGAGAAGGCGGGCATGGACTGGTTTCCGGCGCCCGGAACGACAAAGAGAAGAGGGGAAATGCTTACGGAGCGCTATGAATTCACCTGGCCGGGGAAGCGGGCCGCGATGGCCGAGGCCGCCCGTCCCGCCCGCAAGATTCTGCGTCCGGTCCGGGAGGAGAGCCGGGACTGGGACGGCACGCGAAACCTCTACATAGAGGGAGACAGCCTGGAGGCGCTGAAGCTTCTTCAGGAGAGCTTTCAGGGCAAAATTGATTTGATCTATATCGACCCGCCCTATAACACAGGCCGGGACTTCACCTACCGGGACAACTTCCGCCGCTCCCGGCGGGAGGAGGAGAGCCGGGCGGGGGATTACGCCGGAGAGGAGCGCCGGCGGATTGAAAATCTGGAATACAGCGGCCGGTCCCATGGGGACTGGTGCTCGATGATGTACGCCCGGCTGTGGCTGGCCCGGAATCTGCTGTCGGAGCGCGGGCTGATTTTCATCTCCATCGGCGACGAGGAGGCGGCAAATCTGCGCCTGATTGCCGGCGAAATCTTTGGGGAGGAGAACTTCCGCAATCAGATTGTGGTGCGCCGGGGGGCAAAGTCCCTCCAGGCCCAGTTTGACACCTGGGACAAGCTGGGGCAGGGCCACGAGTACCTGCTCTTTTACAGCAGGAACAGCCAGTACCGCTTCCCCAAACAGACCAAGCCTCTGAAGGAGCGGCGGGAGGGCGGCTGGAACAGCCACTGGCGGGGAACGGACCGGCCCACCATGCGCTATGAGCTGTTCGGCCACACCCCGGAGCGGGGCCAGTGGCGCTGGAGCCGGGAGCGGAGCCTGCGGGCGGCGGAGAACTATCAAAAAATGCTGGCGGAGACGGGGTGCAGTCCGGACAACGTCCCCCAGGAGGCCGTGGACCGGTGGTATCTCAGCCAGCCGGAGCCGGTGGACCTGCTGCGGCAGTCCGCCTCCGGGAAGGCGGAGCACTATGTCCCCCCTACGTCGGAGACCCTGCTCAACAGCGCCTGGATGGACCTGCTGGTGGGCAGCTCCAGCGAAATTCAGCAGCTCTTCCACGCCAAGGTCTTTGACACGGCGAAGCTCACCGCCTTTTTGGACCGGATTCTCCAGTTTGCCCCCAAGGACGCCGCCGTGCTGGACTTCTTCTCCGGCTCCGCCTCCACCGCCCACGCGGTGATGCGGCGCAACGCCGCCGACGGCGGCCGCCGGCGGTTTATCATGGTCCAGCTCCCGGAGCCGTGCAGCGAGAAGTCGGAGGCCTTCCGGGCGGGCTACCGGGACATCTGCGCCATCGGCCGGGCGCGCATCCGCCGGGCGGGGGACAAGCTGCGGGAGGACCATCCGGAGACGGAATTGGACACAGGCTTCCGGGTCTTCCGGGTGGAGGACCCGAAGCACAGTCAGGAGGAGGAGCTATGAGCGGAGGCGTCAGCAAGCAGCTGGGGCACAGCGACGACAGCGGCTTTGCATTTTCCAAGGAGCTGCTGGCCGGCGCGCCCACCGCGGCCATCAACTTTGACCGCCTGCAAAAGCATCCCAAATTCGGCTATATCATCTTTGAGTACCTGCTGTGCGAGGAGTCCCAGCATGTGACCCCCTACACCAGCCACCCCAACCGGTACTGGCACAAAAACGCCGCCAAATTCCTCTCTCTGTGGCGGGCGGCCCTGGATTTTCACGCCCATCTGTACCTGGTGAACTACGCCAAGCGGGGGACAAGGGCGGAAAACGAGGTGCTGCTCCTGGAAGTGCTGGACCTGGACGAGACCGGCATCATAAAAGAGCGCACACGCCGCTTCACCCGCGGGGAGTTCGCCCAGTGGTTCCGGCGGCTGAACCTGGAGTGCCTGTCCGGCCGGGAGGAGCTGGCGGAAGAGATCGCCCGGCATAAGCATACTCCGCCGCGCTGAACAAAGAGCGCCCCGAAGCTGTGAACTTCGGGGCGCTCTTTTCTTATGCCAGTCCCTGGCAGATATTTTGCTGGATTTTTTGGAACAGCCGCTGGAACTGTTCCCGCTCCTCCTGGGAGAGGCCGGCGAAGCGGGCCGCGTCATAGTCCGCCAGGGCGGCCCGGACCTCCTTCAGAAAGGGCTGGGCGGCGGGGAGAAGAGAGACGTGCAGGGGGCGGGCGGCGCTCTCCGTGCCGGCGTCCTCCTCCGTCTGGACCAGCTTCCGCAGGGCCAGCTTCTGGAGCAGCAGCGCCAGCCCCACCCGGCTGACGCCGGCGAAGTCGGCCAGCTCCCGCCGGGTGCAGGGCCCGCTGAGACAGGAGAGGCACAAAAGCAGCTGGGCCTCCGCCTCCGTCAGGTCCAGCTTCCGGGCGGCGGGAATCAGATAGCGCTCCAGCAGCTTCCGCTCCCGGTAGGCGGCGGGCAGGACCCCCGGCTCCTCCAGCAGCGGGGCGCACAGAGGGGGCCGCTCCTCCCCCAGCTTCGTCAGGCCGGGCAGCAGGGACTCGTCCCCCGCCGCGTCCACCAGAAAGCGGTAGACCTTCAGGCGGTTCTTCTCATAGTCCCGCTGGTCCAGCACATGCTTGTAAAATTTGTTGTAGTACTCAAAGACACGCAGCTTGGTGCGGATGACATTGGGGATGGTGAGGCTCTGGGCCACCAGAGAGCCCTTGGTCTTGACATAGTAGTAGATGGGCACGCGCAGAGCGCGGAAGGTCTCCGCATGGAGAATATACTCCAGGTTGAACAAAAAATCCTCGCACCAGCGGAGGTCCTCGTCCATACGCAGGCCGTACTCCTGGATGATGTCCCGGCGGAAGAGCTTATTCCACAGCACGCCGTAGTAGAAATCGGCGGGGTTCTCCATCATATGGGCGGCGAACTCCTCCCGGTTCATCACGCCGTCCTCGTCGATCTCCCCCTTGTGGGAGACCCGGTCCCCGGACACCCGGTAGAAGTCTGCGATGACCAGGTCGCAGCCGCCGTCCTGGGCGGCGCGCACCAGCAGGCGGGTGGCCTCCGGCGCAAGCCAGTCGTCGCTGTCCAAAAACTGAAGATAGCGTCCGGAGGCCAGGGCAATGGCGTCGTTGCGGGCGGCGGAAACCCCGGCGTTCTCCTTGTGGAGCACCCGGATCCGCCCATCCTGGCCGGCGTACCCGTCGCAGATGGCGGGGGATTCGTCCCGGCTTCCGTCGTCCACCAGAAGCAGCTCAAAATTGGCATAGTCCTGCTTCAGCACGCTGTCTATGCAGCGGCGGAGCGTCCCCGCCGCGTTGTAGACCGGGACAATAATACTGACCTTGGGGTCTGACAATGAAACACGCCTCCTTTTCATGCTCCTATTCTGCGTTTAAATATAAAAAAAGAACGGCCGCTTGTCAACAAAAGCCTTCCCCCACCGGTGGGAAGCCGCCGCTCCGAAGCCTTCCCCCCACCGGGGGGAAGGTGGCCCGAAGGGCCGGATGAGGGGGCGGACGTGTGCGCGGGGCGCAACGACCCGGCGTGCCCACCAAAGCCTCCCCCTTCGGGGGAGGTGCCGAGCGAAGCGAGGCGGAAGGGGTTAAACCGGCGGACGCATCCGTAGGGCGCGACGACCCGGCGCGCCCGTTCCTGTAGAGGCGCGCCGTGGTCAAAAGCCACAGAATCCAGGCAAGAATTTCATATAACTTCAATGAAAAACATACTTCTTGCTAAAACTTCTTGCCCCTTTTGGAAAACGTGATATAATAGAAAAAAGGATGGGGAAACATGGAGCAGAAAGGAGGAGCATACCGTGAAAGAAACCACTCTGGCCCAGAAGATTCTCATTCTGCGCAGCGAGCAGGGCTGGACACAGCAGGAGCTGGCCAACCGCATCGGCACAACCCAGCGGACGGTGGCGGCCTGGGAGTCCGGGGACTCCATTCCCCGCAAGGCCATGCGGGTGCGGATCGCCAAGGCCTTCGGGCTTCCGGAGGACCGCTTCCTGGGGGACGTCCATGAGACGCCGCCGGAGGCGGACGGGCAGGAGCCCACGGCCCGCCTGATGGAGCAGCTGGACGCCATGCTGTCCCGGCAGGCGGGAATCTCGGAGGAGAAGAAGACGATGGTGCTGCACTCGGTGTCGGAGCTGCTGAAGGGCTGACGCCGGTCTGGCGCGGAGAGAGAGAAATTTGACTGCAAGAGGAGGAGAGGCCATGTTTATTATCGGACTGGACTTTGGAAACTGCTACTCGTTCCCCTGCTTCATCCGGGGGATGAACGCGGCCAGCCGCCTGGGCGGCACGCCGGTGGACCTGCTTCCGGCGGACCGGCACTACGGCTATCCCAGCGTGTTTTTTTATTCCAGGACGGCAGCAGAGCGGAGCAAAAAGAAGAACACCTCGCCGCCCCCCTGGTGCGGCGAGGAGGCCGTCAGCGGACTGGCCTCCCCCCGGAAGAACCGGATGAACAACCTGAAGCGCCATCTGGGCCAGCCTCTGGTGCTGGACGACTGGAAGGGCAGCTATGACGACGCCATCGTCCAGATGATTCAGTACCTGGTGCGCCGGGCCAATCAGGTGCTCCAGGCGGAGACCATGACCGCCTCCAATCAGATCTCCCTGGCCCACCCGGCGACCTATAACCTCGCCCAGTGCGCCCGCCTGAAGGAGCTGGCGGAGAAGGCCACCCTGGAGGACGGGCGGCATGTGGAGGTGGTGGGCATGATCGACGAGCCCGCCGCCGCCGCCCTGGACTATCTGGTGGAGAACGGCCGGGCCAACCAGGAGACCACCGTTCTCACCTATGACCTGGGAGGCGGGACCTTCGACCTGGCTGTGGTGACGGCCTTCCCCCAGGGGAAGAAGGACGCCAACGGCAAGCTCTATTACTACGACGTGGAGAAGACCGGCGGCGACGCCCAGCTGGGCGGTACGGAGTTTGACGCCGAGATGTTCAAGCTTCTCAAATCCAAGGTGCCCAGCGGCGCGCAGGTGTATGACGAGACGCTGCGGCAGGAGGCGGAAAAGGTCAAGATTCAGCTCAGCCGGGTGGAGGAGACCGGTCTGGAGCTCACCGACGCCACAGGGGACACCGTCTATCTGGAAGTGACCCGGGCCGAGTTCGAGCGCCAGTCCATGCCGCTGATTCAGAAAACCGTCGCCAGGGTCCGCGCCCTTCTGGAGAACTCCAAGGCCAGGGCCCCGGAGCTGATTGTCCTCACCGGCGGAGCCAGCCAGATGCCGGCCATCCAGCGGGAGCTGGAGAAGGCCTTCCCCGCCTTCCGGGGCAAAATCGTCCAGTACCGCCCCAGCCGGGCCATCGCCTACGGCGCCGCCCGGTACGGCACTCTCCGGGAGAGGCCGGTGCAGCGGCATGTGCCCAGGACCATCGGAATCCGCTTCTATGAGAAGGGCACCGACCGGGAGTATATCGACACCTATATCGAAGCGGGCACGCCCCTCCCCTTTGTCGGGGCATATTCCAAGTCCACCACCCGCAACGACAACCAGAAGCACTCCTTCTTCGGCGTGTACGAGGCCAAGGTGGACCACCCGGATCCCGACCAGATTGACCGGGACTATATGGAGATCCTCTCCGTCACCCTGGACCACGGCGGGCCCGTACCCAAGGGAACCCCCACGGAGAGCCGCCTGCTCCTCAGCCAGGACGGCCTGCTGGAGGTCCAGGCCCGCGACCCCGCCAAGCCGGACAAGCCTGTCCGCAACACCTGCGTTCTGAAGAGTTTGAGCTGACGGGCGCGGCGGCCGCGCCCCTGCCAAGACAGGAAAGGTGGAATTTTAGATGCAAAGACCACCCTCAGAAATTTATGGCTGCGACATCGGCAACGCCTTCGGCTTCCTCTCCCTTGTGCCGCGGGAGGGCGGGGAGGCCCAGCCGGTGTTCGCCCCCTCCGAAACCCTCAACGCCAACGAGGGAATGCCCACCGCGGCCTATATCACCCCGCCGGACGGGACCCCCATCCGGGTCTATGACCCCAAGGGCGGCCCGGCCCTGGGGCTGATTCGCCGCAACCCCGCCTGCGGCGTGCGGGCGGTGAAGACCCGCCTGTGGGAGGACAGCCTGCCCCTGCCCGGCGTGGAGCGCTCCGTCTCCCCCTATGAGGTCTACGGGGCCATTGTGCGGGATATGATCCAGCTGGGCAATTTGAACCGCCTTGCAGAGCGGCGCTCCCCCATCTATGACCTGGTGATGACCTACCCGGCCTCCCTGCACAACGGAGCCAACGGCCTGGAGGTGCTCAACCGGATGCAGAAGAGCATCGAGGACGTGGTGCTGGACGGCCATCCCCTGCATGTGGCCGCCCGCATTCCAGAGCCGGCGGCGGTGGGCATTGACTATCTCTACTGCCTTCAAAACCAGCTCCCGGAGGACCAGCGCTGGCAGAGGGCAGAGTTCACCGCCCTGGTCTATGACCTGGGCCACGGCACCTTCGACACCGCCGCCGTCACCGCCCGGAGCCAGGGGGAGCCCTATGAGGTCTGGGCCAGCGACGGCCTGCCCGACGTGGGGGGCCGGAACTTTGACGAGCGCCTGGTGGAGGAGCTGACGGAACTTCTGGAGCGGGAGTACGGCTATCAGCTCCAGAACGCCCAGGAGCGGGAGCAGCTCCTCCGGGAGGCCATCGAGATGAAGCACACCCTCAGCCAGCATGATGAGGCGGCGGTGCAGCACCAAAACCTCCGGGACGGGAGCTATCTGGAGCTGTCCGTCACCCGCGCCCGGTTTGAGGCCCTCACCCAGGACCTGCTCCACGAGACCCTGGAGAAGACCCAGGAGATGATCTCCAGCCAGACGGCCCATGGGCGGACCATCGACGCCATCGTCCTCTCCGGCGGGGCCAGCCAGATGCCCATGGTGAAGGCCGCCCTGGAGGCCCACCTCCAGCCCAGGCTGCCGGTGTACCTCTTCCGGCCCCAGAAGGCGGTGTCCTTCGGCGCGGCCCGCTATGCCCTGGGCGTCCGGCCGCTGCCGGACATGCCGCCCCGCCCGGAGCCGGACCCCCGCCCGAAGCCCCAGCCGGACCCCAGGCCGGTGGCCCAGCTCCACACCCGCCACGCCTACGGCGTGCTGGTGGAGGAGCCCGGCGTGCTGGACAGCCAGGTCCGCATTCTTCTGTCGGAGGGCGAACCCCTCCCCGCCTGGTCGGAGCCCCTGGACTTCCCGGTGGAGAGCGGGCGCATCGACGTGCAGGTCTACCGGCCTGAAGGGGCTCAGACCGCCGGGACGCTTCCCGCCGGGGACTGTGAAAATCTGGTCCGCCTGCACTTCGACGTCCCCCGCACGGAGCGGGGCAGGCTGACGCTGACGGTGGACAACGGCTATGACATCACCGCCAGGCTGGAGCTGCCCGACGGAACCGTCCAGATTCGCAGCACCGCAGACAGCCGGAAGGCGTGAAGGCGCCAGGCGCCAAGTTAAGGAGGAACACCATGGCAAAAACTGATTCGGCGATGTCGCTGCACTACCAGGCAAAAAACTACAGGGACAAACCCAGAGAGCTGTTTGACAGGCTCATCAACGCCATCCTGGAGGATTACAAGTCCCATGGAAGGTGCGATTTTGTGGAGGAGCTGTGCAGCGGCCGGATTCCCAGCGTCACGCTGGCGGAGTACAGCGCCCTGCTGGAGGCGGACCACTATCTGCGGCACGGGAAAAGAACCCACCCCGACTATCTTGCCGTCATCCCCCATGTCTACGACCATCGGGAGCGGGATGGCGTGCCAGTTTATATTCCGTGGGACCGGGGAATGACCTCCGTCCCGCCCTCTCAATATCAGGAGGAGGCCAGGCAGTTTGACAACCTGGCCCGGAACCATTTCCGGAGAGACAGGCACAACGCCGTCCAGCCCGGCGCGCCGGGGGGCCGGAGAATTCCCATCGGCGACTCCATGGAGGCTTTGGAGAAGACGCCGGAGCCGCCCGCTCCGTCCCCCGCCCAGCCCGCCGCCCCTGTCTCCAAAGAAATTCAGGAGGCCAGAGCGCTGGCCAACAAGATTTTGGCGGAGGCCCGGCAGAAGGCCGAAAAAATCAAGCAGGACGCTGAGGACGAGGCCTACCGCATACAGGCGGAGGCTCAGACGGCGCGCAGCCAGGCGGAGGAGCTGCGTCTGGCCAACCAGCGCCGGCAGCAGGAGCTGGAGGCGGCCAAGGCGGCCCTCGCCCAGCAGCAGACGGAGCTGGAGCGCACGGCCCAGCAGCGGGCGGACCAGCTGACGGACCGCTACCTGTGGACCAGCCATCTGGAGATGCAGAAGGAGTGGGACGAACAGCAGGCCAAAAAGAACCAGGAGGACCAGACGGCGGCGGAGCTGGCCCGGATGAAGGACGAGCTGTGCCGCGAGACCACCGCCCTGAAGGCCGAGTGGCGGAAGGCCCTGGAGGAGACGGCGGAGAAGCTCACAGAACTGCAAAACGGGCTGGACAGCCGCCTGCGCCAGTGGCAGAGCGGCCTGTACCCCAGGGAGCTGCGCCCCCTGGCGGAGTGCTGCGCCCAGTTTTACCGGATTGTAAACAACGACCAGGCCCTCGCCGGCCAGGTGGCGCGCATGGCACAGGAGCCGGCCTCCCCCGCCGCTTCGGAGGAGCTGGTCAAATACCTCCAGCAGCGGCACAAGTCCCTGAAGGTCTTTCAGGGCAATCTGGAGAAGGCGGCGAACAAGCTGGGGCTGTTCCTCTCCTACCCGGAGGAGGGGAGCCCCTTTGACGACGCCCTCCAGACCCCGGCCAACGAGGGGATTGAGGACCCCTACGGCATGGTGGTGGCCCGGTGCGAGACCCCCGGCGTCATCCGCCGCACCAGCGGCGAGCTGGAGGAGGGAGAGCCGGTTCTCCCCGCCATCGTCACCCTGAAGTCCCGCGGACCCAAGTGGGAGGAGGCGGCGCGCTATGGAGACGTATAAGGCCGCCATTCTGTACGACTTTACCCGCCACCGGGACCAGCTGGGGGAAAAATTCCCCCTGACGGTGCTGGTGGCCGACCTGGACCGATGCGCCCTGGGTATCTGCCAGTGCGGGGAGAACGGGACCGCCGCCGTGCTGGACCAGATCTCCCTGCCCCAGCCGCGCCCCCTGGACCAGGTGTGGCTGGAGGGCCTGACGGGAGAGCCGGAGGCCCTTCGGACCGCCCTGACGTCGGAGGCCTTCCGCCGGGCCTTCCAGGCGTACTGCCAGGCCGGCCGGCGGCTGGAGCCGGAGGGGTCCCCGCTGTCCTGCCGTCAGGCCGGCGAGGCCTTCGCCCCCGTCCGCGCCGCCCTGGAGGCGCTGCTGAACCAGGGCCTGGACCGGCTGGAGCAGCTGGGCGTGGACGAGGCGTCGGTGCGGATTCTGGCGGTGGGCTGGCTGGCGGACTGCGCCCCGGCCCAGCTGGCCCTCCGGGAGGTTTTGTGCTTCGACCCCTTCCTCCCCGACGGGCGCTTCGCCGCCCTAAGGGAGGGGGAGCGGGCCGCCTCCATTGTGGAGGAGGGCCGAAAGCTGCTGGAGCAGTCCCGGACGGCGGAGGTGGACGTCTCCCTGCTGTGGACGGACGGCCAGGGCGGAGATGGGACGCCCATCCCCCTGGCGGAACGCGGCCAGCCCCTCTCCACCCTGGAGCAGCCCCGGTACAGTCCCCCCGTCTTTTCCGCCGGAGAGGTCCTGCGCTTCCAGGCGGGGGACCAGGCGCTGGAGGCGCCCCTCCCGGAGGGAGGACCGGCGCTGGTCCAGGCGGCCTGCGGGACCAGGGACGGACGGCTGGTGATTCTGGTGCGGCGGGCGGAGAAGCCGGACCGGATTTGGACGGAAATTCCCGTGCCGTGAAAGGAGGCAGAGGCAACAGATGAACGACAGAGAAAAAAAGCGGCTGAGCCGGCAGCTTGTCCAGCAGGCCAAGCAGCTGGAGCAGCAGGACGGGGCGGAGCTGTCCGCCTCTCTTGTGACGGTGTGCACCGCCCTGCTGCGGGCGGCGTGGAGCCCGAAGGCCCCCGCCCTGCCGGAGGAGGCCTTCGACGCCCTGTACGCCCGCTATCTGGGGCTGAGCCAGGAGGCGGAGGGCTTCTTTCAGGAGGCCGTCCGGCGCTTCCAGGGCCGGACGGCTCAGGCCGGGGCGCTGGAGACCCTCCGGGCCCAGGCGGAGCGGCTGCGGGGGGAACTGGACGCGGCGGAGGCGGAGCGGCGGGCGCTGAAGGAACAGGCCGTCCGAAATCAGGCCCGGCTGGACAAGGTCAAAAAGCAGCTGGAGAACGCCCAGGACGCCCACCAGGCCCTGGAAAATCTTTTGAAGCAGTACACGCCGGAGAAGGTGGAGGCGCAGCGGGCGGAAAATGAGGCCCTGGCCCAGCGGGTGGGCGACTCCGGCGCCCGCCTGCGGGCGCTCCAGGAGGAGCGCAGCCGCCTGAAGGCGGAGCTGAGGCAGACGGAGGAGGCCCTGGACCAGGTTCCCCAGGAGAACCAGGTGCTGCTGGCCCAGTTTGAGGCCCAGCAGGCCCTGCTGGAGCGGCTTCGGACCGCCCAGGAGACCTGCACCCCGGAGCGGCAGCAGGAAATGCAGCGGGAGATCGACGCCCTCGGCCCCGTGGTGGAGGAGAACCAGCAGGCGGTGCAGCTTCTGGAGCACCGGCTGGAGGATTTGAAGGGGCAGTACGTCCAGTACGACAGGGAGCGCCAGACTCTGAGCACCAACGTGCTGGAGGAGACCCAGCGGTCCCTGACGGAGCTCCAGGCCGCCCTGACGGGACACGAGGACCGCCTGGGGGCCATCCGCGAGCAGGCCGAGGCCCTCAGCGGCCGGCTGGCCGCCTGTCAGGAGGCCAGGCGGCAGTACCGGGACTGGCTGGAGGCGGACCGGACGCCGCTGGAGGCCATGATAGAGGCCCTGGGCCGCCCGGAGGCGGAGGAGCTGCGGCGCACCCTGGACCCCGGCAGCGTCCAGACGGTCCGGGACCTCCAAAACGATCTGGAGGAGCGCCTGCGGCAGCTGGACGAGATTTTGGACCGCTGCGTCCAGGCGGTCCAGACGGACCGGGCCGCCGTGGACAAGCGGGCCCGGCGGTGAGGGGGCGGCGGAATGCGCACGCTCTACTACCACATGAAGGAGCCGGCGGTGCGGGTGCTGGGGCCCGGCGTGCGGTATGTGCTCTGGGTCCACGGGTGCCATAAAAACTGCCCCGGCTGCGTGGCCGGCGGGGCCCACCGGGTGGAGGAGGGCAAGCCCATCGAGGTGGGGGCCCTGGCCTGGGAGATCGCCCTGTCCGGGGCGGAGGGGCTGACCATCAGCGGCGGCGAGCCCTTCCTCCAGGCCCCCGCCCTGGCGGAGCTCATCGACGCGGTGCGGCAGATCCGGCCCATGGGAGTCATCGTATACTCCGGCTACCAGTATGAGGAGCTGCTGGAGCGGCCGGAGGCCGCGGCCCTGCTGGAGCGGATCGACCTGCTGATCGACGGGGCGTACATTCAGGCCCTGGACGACCGCCGGGGCCTGCGGGGGTCCAGCAACCAGCGGGCCATCCCCCTCACCGGCCTCTACCGGGAGGCGGCGGCGGGCTGGGCGGACCGGCCCAGAGAGCAGGAGATCTTCCGCCACGGGGCGGAAATTCACGAGGCAGGCCTTCCGGGGGGCTCCGGCGGGCCGGGCAGAACTGAGAACACAGACGAGGGAGGCTTTTTGTTATGAGCGGAAGAAAGACCACCTATACCAGAGTGGACACGGCCGAGCTGGAGCGGCTGCGCCGGGCGGCGGGACAGGCGGCCTCGCTGGCGGAGTCCAACCGGGCCATGCAGCGCCTTGGGGCCGCCACCGACGCGCTGATCCGCGACCAGCAGAACCGGCTGAACAGCCTGAACCAGACCGTCGCCAATCTGAACCGGGCGCTGCAAAACCAGGCCGCCACCCACAGCCAGGAGCGCGCCGCCCTGCGCTCGGCCCTTCAGCACTCCATCCGGGAGTCCAACCAGCTTATTCAGGCCACCGCCGCCGAGCACCGGGCCCAGATGGAGACCCTGGAGCGGGGCTTCCAGCAGCAGATGCGCCAGCAGCGGCAGGACACCGCCCGGATGATTGAGGAAAATAACCGCCGGGTGAGGGAGGAGGTTCAGAACGCCACCAGAGCCATGGACCGCCGCCTGGGGGAGGTCAGCGGCCGGATGGACGACGTGGAGGGCGATTTGGCGCAGCAGGGCAGAGATTTGAACATCCTGCTCACCTCCAACGGCGCCCTGCTGGAGCTGGCCAGAGAGTACGCCGGCGCCGCCCGCGTCATCCAGGAGGAGATTGCCGCCGGCTTCCGGGCGGAGGTGCTGCTCCCCGGCCGGCTGGCCGCCGTTCAGAGCCTGGTGGAGCAGGCGGAGGGGGAGATTGCCGACACGGAGAAGATGCCCACCAACGCCCCCGTGGCCCGGCTGTCCGCCCGGCAGGCGGCCCAGGCCGCCCGGCAGCTCTATGAGGACATGGTGCGGGCGGAGCAGGCCTGGCAGGCCGCCTATCAGGCCGCCCGGCAGGCCGTCAACGCCGCCGGGGCCCAGTGCGAGGCCAGCCGCCTGGTGAAATTCCCCGGCGAGAACGCCGAGGTGGACGTGGACCGGTGGAGCAACGGGGACCTCACCGCCCTCCGGCAGCGGGTGGACGCCCTGCAGGCACAGCTCGACCGCCCGGACGGCCTCACCGCGGCCCAGCTGGAACAGATCAGCCAGGCCGGGGGCCAGGCCGCCCGGGAGGCGGTGGAGAGCACCCAGTTCGCCGTGGTGGCCTACGGCGCCAGCCAGGACCGGGCGGACGTGGCCCAGGACGTGGCCGACCATATGTGGGAGGCCCTGGGCCTGGTCATCCTGTCCCACGGCTATCAGAGCGGCGACCAGCGGGGGGCCCACCGGCTGCACCTGAAAAACCCCGCCACCGGCTTTGAGATGGTCGTCACCCAGTACCCGGAGACGGGAGAGGACGGCTGCGTCTCCAACCGCCTGGAGTCCGACATCCTGGACTACGGCACCAACAACGAGGAGGAGGGCGACCAGGTGGCCCGCCAGGCGCTGGAGTCCCTCAGCGGCCTTGGCCTGCGCCAGGGCCAGGTGGAGACGGTCTCCGGCTATGAGCGCCGCCCCTCCCAGCGCCGGGAGCTGGCCGACCAGGCCGCCTGGCAGCGGGAGCCCGCGGCCATCCCCGGACCGGTCCACACCGGGACCAGGCCCGCCGTTTAAGATAGACAGGTCCCGGCTCCGCCCGCCGGAGCCGGGACAATCAGCAGGGAGGGAAGCCTATGCTCAGCCGGAATCAGTCCTATTTTGACCGGGAGCTGTGCATCAACGGCCACTATATCATCACCGGCAACACCAACGACCAGTTCTGCGGGGACACGCTGGAGCTCACCGACATTCTGCCGGAGATCCACCGCTACCTGCGGTACGGACAGGAGTTCGACGCGGTGTTCTTTCTGGACCGGGAGAATATGCTCTTCTGTCTGGACGAGCAGTCCTTCCGGATTCTCACCGGCGCGCCGGAGGAGGCTCCGGCCCCCGCGCCGGAGGAGCCGGTGTGCGCCGACGGGCCTCTGGGCCGCCGCCGGAGGCGGCCGGAGCGCCGGAGCGCCGGGGGAGCCGCTCCCCGGAGCGGCTCCGGGCCTTTGAACCTGGGGCGGATGTCCCTGGACGCGGCGTGGCGGCAGGTCTCCGCGGTGATGAAGCAGACCAGCTACCGCTGCGCCCTGGTGATCCGCAACGCCAACCGGATGCAGGGGGGCGAGGAGCTGCTGCTGGAGCTGTCCTCCTTCCACAGCACCAATCACAGCGTGGTGCTCTACCTCTTCCGGGAGACCACCCTGAACAACGTGGAGGAGTGGACCAGCTTCGCCCGGGACGTGCTCCTGCCCCGCATCCGGACCACCGACCCCAGGGAAAACCGGGTCATCTCTCTGCCCGCTCCCAACAGCCGGGAGGTGCGCAACCTCCTCAACCACCTGCGCTTCGACCGCCGGACGCCCCTGCTGGTTCGGGCGGGGGACGTCCAGCCCCTGGGAGAGATCCTCTCCGCAAGCTGCTCCCGGAACGCCTGGGGGCTGGTGAACCTGCTCAACCGCCTGCTGTGCTGCGCCAGAGACAACCCCGGCCTGGAGCTGTCCCTGGAGACGTGGCGGACCTTCACCGAGGAGCAGAACTACCGCTCCTCCATGGAGGAGCTGGAGGCCCTGGTGGGCCAGGAGCGCGTCAAGGAGCAGCTCCGGAGCTGGCGGGCCGACCAGGAGCGCCAGGGGAGCGTGCGCACAGAGCCCGTCTCCTCCAGCCGCTTCACCCCCCTGCCGGCCAGCAGCCGCCGCCTGGGCCAGACCCTCAACGTCCGCCTCAAGGGCAGCCCCGGCACAGGCAAGACCACCATCGCCCGGCTTATGGGGCGCATCTACTATGAGCTGGGCCTGCTGCCCCAGGGGCAGCTTGTGGAGTGCAGCGCGGCGGACCTGGTGTCCGGCTATGTGGGCCATACCAGCGAGCAGGTGCGCCAGCGGGTGCAGGAGGCCATGGGGGGCGTCCTCTTTATTGACGAGGCCTACGCCCTGATGGACAGCGCCCACGGCCAGGAGGCCGTCAACCAGCTTGTCAACGATATGTCCTCCTATGAGGGGCAGTTCGCCGTGGTCGTCGCGGGCTATCCCCGGCACATCGACGCCCTCATGCGGGCCAACGACGGCCTGGCCAGCCGCTTCCCCAACGAGTATGTGCTGGAGGACTATACCCCGGAGGAGATGCAGCAAATCTTCCGGCAGATGGCCGCCGCCGGCCCGGACCAGGTCTCCTTCAGCCCGGAGCTGGAGGAGCGGATGGATGACTTCTTCTCCGCCTGGGTGGGGGGCCGCGGCAGCGGCTGGGCCAACGCCAGAGAGGCCCAGTCTCTGCTGGTGGAGATGAAGAAGCTGTGCAGCCTCCGGGAGGCCGGCCAGGGGGCCATGGGCCCCGGCTACCGGCTGACGGAGGCCGACGTGCCGGAGCGCCTGCGCCGCTGCCTGGAGCCCCAGAGCCGGGGCCCCCAGGAGGCCATGGCGAAAATCGACGCCATGATCGGCCTGGACGGGGTCAAGCGCTTCCTCCGTGGGCTGACCCAGCGCATTCTGCTGGGGGAGCGGGAGAGCGGACCGGGCAACTTCATCTTCTCCGGCCCGCCGGGCACCGGCAAGACCACGGTGGCCCGGCAGATGGGCGACCTGCTGGGCCTGCTCCGGGTGGTGGAGCGGCGGACCAACAACGTCACGGAGGTCCGTGCGGCCGACCTGCTCAACGGGGCGCGGGACCTCAACGAGGCGGTGGAGTCCGCCCGGCGGGGGGTGTTCTTCCTGGACGAGGCACATCAGCTTGCGGACAGCGACCGGGGGCGGCAGATCATCCGCGCCCTGGTCCCCCTGGTGGAGGACCCGGACATCCGGGCGGACACCTGCTTCATCTGCGCGGGCTACACCGTGGAGATGGAGCGCTTCCTGGCCGCGGACGACGGCCTGGAGCGGCGCTTCCCCCTCCAGAACCGCATCCGCTTCCACGACTACACCGCCGGGGAGCTGGTGCAGATTCTGGAGAAGCTGGCCAGAGAGCAGGGGCAGCTTCCCCAGCCGGACTATCTGGAGCGCTCCCGCCTGGCCCTGGAGGCCTATCTGGAGCGCCGCCCCGCCAACTTCGGCAACGGCGGCTTCATCCGCTCGGTGTACCTCCCCGGCTCCATTCAGGCCCGCACCCGGCGGCTGAGCCGCCAGGCCGCCGGGTCCCCGGACGCCATCCTCACCCCGGAGCAGCTTGCGGCCATCTCCCCGGAGGAGCGGAAGACCCTCACCGGACAGGACCTGCCCGACGCCTTCGCCCGGCTGGCCGGGCCGGCGGGCCGCCGGCCGGCGGAGTCCCTCAGCGCCTGGGACCGGGTGGAGGCCCTGCTGGGCAAGGAGGAGATGGTGGACTTCGCCCGCGCCCGGCGCTCCGGCGGAGAGGAGCAGGTCTTCTTTGACGCCGCCGCCCCGGTGGGCCTCCACTACTCCGTGGCCGGACCGCCGGGCTGCGGCCGGCACACCGCCGTCCGGGCCCTGTCCGCCCTCTGGAAGGAGCTGGGCCTGCTGGAGCGGGACGACGTGATCTGCGCCGGAAAGGGCGACCTGGAGGGCAGCTATGTGGGCCACACCGCCCAGAAGACCCGGTCGGTCATCCAGCGGGCGGTGGGGGGCACCCTGGTGGTGGAGTCCCCCAGCAGCCTGCTGCCCAAGTCCGGGACGGACAACAGCTTCGGCCCGGAGGCCCTGGGAGAGCTGAGCGCCGCCCTGGGAGCCCACGCCAGCGACCTGTGCGTGGTGTTCCTGGACTCCCCGGAGGGCATCGAGGCCCTCTTCCAGGCCCAGCCCGGCCTGCGGGGACAGCTCACCCGGACCTTCACCCTGGAGGACCTGTCCCCGGAGCACATGCTGTCCATCTTCCGGGCAAAGACCCGGTACAGCATGAAGCTGGAGGACGCCCTGGAGGCCCGCCTGCCCGACTTCTTCCTCAACTGGGTGAGCAGCCGGGGCGGGCTGGGGGACAACAGCCGGAGCTGGAGCAACGGCGCGGAGGTGGACCGCCTTATTGAAGATCTGAAGCTCAACTGGAAAAACGCCGGGGGCGTCACGGCGGAGGACGCCGTCCAGGAGGGCGGGCAGAGCTATACCCTCACCCGCCGCCTCATCACCCAGGCGCATATCCCCCAGAATCTGCGGCGCTACCTCCGGGAGACCGCCGCCGTCTCCCAGGAGGCCATGGCCCAGCTGGAGGCCCTGCCCGGCCTCCAGAGCGTCAAGGCCTCCATCCGCGGAATCGAACGCCGCCTGCGCCGCCTGGGAACGGGCAAGCCGGGGTGCTACCTCTACCTGGGCAATCCGGGGGTGGGCAAGACCACGGTGGCCCGGCTGATGGGCGGGGTGCTCCGGGCCGCCGGGGCCCTCAGCCAGGGCCACGTCATCGAGCGCACCGCCCGGCAGATGGGAGACAACCTCAGCCAGTTCGACCAGACCCTGAAGCTGGCCCGGGGCGGCGTGCTGTTTATCGACGAGGCCCACCAGCTGGCCGAGCCCCACAACTACTGGGGCCAGGAGGTCATCAAGCGCCTGCTCACCGTGCTGGAGGACGACCAGGTGACGGACTCCACCTGCATCATTTTGGCCGGATACCCCCAGCCCATGCTCCAGCTGATCCGGCGGGACGAGGGCCTGGCCAGCCGCTTCGGCTCCCAGGAGAGCATTTTGTACTTCGCGGACTACAACGAGACAGAGCTGGCGGAGGTGATGGACTACATGGCCCGCCGGGCGGACCGCGTCTCCGCCATCGGGGCGGTCCGGCCCCTGGAGCTGGACGAGGCCTACCGCCGGCGCAGCCGGGAGGTGTTCGCGGCGGTGCTGGCCCGGCAGGACAGCACCTTCGGCAACGCCCGCTTTGTGCGCACCTATCTCCACGACTCCCTCAGCGCCCAGCTGGAGCGCCTGGACCGGGAGTACGGCACGGACGACCCCCCGGTGGACGTGGTGGACCGTCTCACAGAGGCGGACGTCCCCAGCCGGTACCACAGCCTGTCCGGGCGCCGCCGGCCTGCGGTCCGGCTCAGCCGGGAGGAGCTGGACGTCCGGCGGGGCGCCGGGGTGACGGAGCTGACCTACGACCAGGCCTGCGAGGACCTGGCCCGCAGCGTGGTATACCTGGAGCTGTGGAAGGACGGACAGAAGGTGGGCGAGGGCACGGGGACCATCATCACCCAGGGCGGGCTGGTGCTCACCTGCGCCCATGTGGTCCGGGACGCCGGCCGCATCCGCGCCCGCGTCTGCTGCCCCGGCGCCCCCGGCGGGGACACCCGCTGGTTTGAGACCACCGTGCTGGAGCCTGTGTGCAGCGACTGCGACATGGCTCTGCTCCAGCTGGACGGGACGCATTTTGTGCCGGCGGCCCTCCGTCCGGCGGAGGAGCCGGTGCGCCCTGGGGAACAGACGCTGCTGCTGGGCTACCCCCTGGGGCAGACGCTGGCCGGCGGGAATCCGGAGACCCTGCGGGTGAGCAACTTCGCCGGTCGGGTGGCCTCCATCCAGCCGGCCGGAGCGGTGGAGCGCTGCTTCATCGACACCACGGGCCTGCACGGCAACTCCGGCAGCCCGGTGTTCTCCCAGCAGGACCGCCGGGTCATCGGCGTGTTCTCCGGGTCCCTGGTGCCCGACCGGGAGCAGTCTCTGGACGAGCTGAACTTCTTCTACCCCATTCGCTATCTCTGGGAACGCTTTGCCCGCCGGTCCGCCCCTGAACCGCGGCCCGCCGGAGAAGAGGAGGAATATGATGCGCGCTGAACAAAAAAACCGCTGCCCCGTATGCGGAAGCGGCGCCGCTCCCGCCGCCCCGGCGTGCGCCTGTCCGGTGTGCGGGTTTGCCTGGGCCTTTGCCGGGCATTTCGCGGGGAAAGCCAGCCGGGACGCCTGGGCCCAGGCCGCCCAGGCGGAGCGCGGCCCGCTGCTGCGCCGGATGCAGGAGCTGTGCCGGGAGGGAGAGCTGTTCTCCCTCCAGGGCGGTGTGCTGGCCGTCCGCCTGGCCCGGCAGGGAATTTTGTGCCTGCTGCGGGGCGGCCGTGTGGAGCCCCAGGGCCCGGAGGTGCTGCAATACAGCGCGCCGGAACACGCCGGGCAGAACGAGGTCCGCCTGCTGGCCGGAGGCGGCGTGCGCTGCTCCGGGGACAACGAGTACCGGCAGTGCGACGGGGAGAGCTTTCGGGGAATCCGCCGGGTGCTGGCCCAGGCCAAGTGCACCTACGCCGTCACAGAGGACGGTCAGGTGCTGTGCAGCGGCCAGCCCGTCTCCCCGGAGGTGCTCCGGTGGAGGCACATCCGGGACCTGGTCTGCGGACCCTACCATGCGGCAGGGCTGACGGAGGACGGCCGGGTGCTGATTGCCGGCCCCATGCTCAACCGGGAGGTTGCCAGAACGGTGGAGCGCTGGCGGGACGTGACGGCGGTGGCCTGCGCCGGGGACGCCACTCTGGGCCTGCGCCGGGACGGCACGGCGGTGTTCGCCGGCCGGCCGGAGGACCCCCGCCGGGCGGCGGAGAGCTGGCGGGGCGTCACGGCCATCGCCATGGAGAGCGTGTACGCCGTGGGCCTCACCGGAGAGGGCCGGATTCTGCTGGCGGGAGAGAACCCAAACGACTATCTGGACATGGGCCGGAAGGAGGCCGCCGGCTGGCAAAACATCGCGGCCGTCTCGTGCAGCCGCTCCGGCATTGCCGCCCTGGAGATGGACGGGACGCTCCATCTGGCCGGGAACATCCGGGAGGGGGCCAGGCTGCTGGAGACCTGGGCCGGCCTGCGGGAGGAGGCCCACCGGGAGCTGGTACAGGCGGCCCGGCACGCCGGAAGCTAGGAGGAACGCTATGAACATCATACGACAGATTGCGCCGCTGCTGCTGTGCGCGGCGCTGGCGCTGCCCGCCGGAGCCGCCGGGACCTTTCCGGACGTGCCGGAGGACCACTGGGCCAGCGAGGCGGTGGAGGCTATGGCGGAGCAGGGCCTGTTTGCCGGCACGGAGGAGGGCCGCTTCTCCCCGGACCAGGCCATGACCCGCGGAATGCTCACCCAGGTGCTCTACCGCAGCGCCGGTTCTCCAGCGGTCCCGGAGGGGGACGCCCCCTTCCAGGACTGGCCGGAGATGTCCGGACAGTACTACGCCGGGGCGGTGCGCTGGGCCAGCCAGAACCAGATTTACCCGGACTGGGTGGCCTCCGGAGAGCGGCTGAACCCCAATCAGGAGGTCAGCCGGGGGGAGTTCGCGGTGATGCTCTACCGCTACTCCATCCAGGTGGAACAGACCGCCGCCGGTTTTCTGCCCGCCGACCTGGTGGAGCAGCTTTTGACGGAGACGCACTACGCCGACATGGGGGTGGAGGCCCTGGGCCCCAACGACCCGTCGGCCTCCCCGGAGGCCGCCCGGATTTATCAGATTCGGGAGGCTATGCTGGGCTGGGCGGTCCCCAACGGGATTCTCACCGGCACCAGCTCCACCACCCTCTCCCCCAATAAGGCGGTGACGCGGGCCCAGGCCGCCATGATGCTCTTCCGGTGCAGCCAGGTCTTCGGCAGCAGGACGGAGGACGCCCAGCCCAACGCGGCCCCCGCCAATCCGGAGGAGCCGGCGGTTCCAGAGGAGGCAGTATCATGACTGAGGAACACAGCCTGCGCGTCGTCGCCCGCATCCACAGCAGCTTTCCCACAAAATTCGGCATTCCCCGGCAGAGCGGCCTGGTGGAGGCCCTGCGGGCCATGGTGGTCTTCGAGCCGGAGTTCCGCAATCCCGACGCCCTGCGGGGGCTGGAGGGATTCAACTACATCTGGCTCATCTGGCAGTTCTCCCAGTCGGCGCGGGAGGGCTGGTCCCCCACCGTGCGCCCGCCCCGCCTGGGAGGCAACGTCCGCATGGGCGTATTCGCCACCCGCGCCCCCTTCCGGCCCAACCCCATCGGCCTGTCCTGCGTGGGGCTGGAAAAAATAGAACGCCACCCGCAGTACGGACCTGTACTCTGGGTGACGGGGGCCGATTTGATGGACGGAAGTCCGATTTATGACATAAAACCCTATGTGCCCTACGCCGACTGCCATCCGGACGCCGCGGGGGGCTTTGCCAGCCTCCCCAAGGAGCCCACCCTCCAGGTGCATATCGCCCCGGAGCTGCTGGCAAGCGTCCCGGAGACGCTGCGGGAGGCCCTTCTGGGCGTGCTGGCCCAGGACCCGCGCCCCCCCTACCAGCACCAGGCGGACCGGATTTACGGCCTGTCCTTCGGCGGCATGGAGATTAAATTCACTGTGGCGGAGGACGTGCTCACCGTTCAAAGCGTCGAACAATGAACAGGGGCGGACCCACCGGTCCGCCCCTGAACCTTCCGCCATCTGCCCCCTTTTGAAAGGGGGCGCCGCCGAAGGCGGCGGGGGATTGCGTAACGGCGGGCGCGCCGGGGTCGTCGCGCCCCACGGATAGGTCCGCCATCTGCCCCCTTTTGAAAGGGGGCGCTGCCGAAGGCGGCGGGGGATTGTGTAATGGCGGGCGCGCCGGGGTCGTCGCGCCCCACGGACACGTTCGCCGGTTGCTCTGGGCGGCGGGCGCACAATGTGCGCCCCTACTGTGGCTCCTCCGGGGATGCGGGAAGCTGGGAGAACAGGTACTGCATACACAAATAGGCGTCCGCCGCGGGGACGCACTCCTGTTCCAGCCGCGTCAAATCCAGCTCGCCCTGTTCCAGCTCCCGCTGGAGGCGGTCGTACTCCCGCTCCTGGCGTCTCAGGTCGTCCTGGCGCTCCTGGATGGCGTTTTTCAGCCGCCGGTCCAGCTCCTGATTCAGAGACTGCATTTCCCGGCGGAATTTATCTTTGAATTCCCGCTCCGCGGCCTCCAGCAGATTTTGGGAGTACTGGGCCAGCTCCCTGGTCTTCTTCGTCCCCGGCCGCATCTCCAGCACCCTGCGGAAGGACGGGTCGTTCTCCGAGAGGCGCTTGCTGATATAGCCCATCAGCGTGCCACTCAGCCGCCTTCTGATTTCGGACTGCCGGTCCCGCAGCGTCTCCACCAAATCGGGGTAGTCGCTCTGCGCCGTGTGAATAAAGCTGTCAAATTGCTCCATCACAAAGCTGATGGTCTGCGCTTCAATTTCCCTCGCCTCTCCGGCAAGGCCGGTCTCTACCTGCGACGAGGCGGAACGGCGCTCCGCCTGGTCTGTCCGCGTATCGGAGAGGTCTCCCTTAAACCGGTTGAGCACCTCTTCCACCTCCACGGCCTTTGAGACTGAGCCGTCATAAGCGGGAGCGCTTCCCAGGCCCAAAAAATCTTTGACCGCATTGACCACCGCTCTCCCGGCGCTTTTCACCGCGCCGGCAATGGCGCTGCCGGCGTCCCGAAGAAATCCAAAGAGTCCCACGGGGTTCACTCCCTTCTGTAGAGGTCCAGGGCCTGAATCTGCCCGTCAATCAGCTTATGCAGGGATTGCAGCTTCTCCTCCATCTCCCACCGGCGGCGCTCCAGGCGGTCCCGTTGGGCCCTGGCAGCGGCGGCGTTCCGGGCCAGGACGCCGGCCCCCTCTTTGGCGGCCCGCACCTTTTGATTGCGCTCGTCCAGGTCCTGCCGCATAAGGGCGAGGAGCTTCCGGCGGCAGCGGGCGTAGTCCCGGCGGATGGCGTCTACCTTCAAATCCCGGAAGCGGGAGATCAGCGCCTGGTCCAGGCGTTTTTTCAGCCGGTCCACGCCGAAGCTCTCAAAGGCCTGCCGGCAGGCCGCCCGGTTCTCCCGGAGGCTGAACAGGTCGCAGCGCCGGACGTTCAGCGCCTTCCGCACCCCCAGCTCCAGGTTGTTAAAGTCCGCGTCGGAGAACCGCTCCGGGTCGTCCAGGGCCTCCGGCGGCAGCTCCAAAAAGCGGTTCAGGCACAGGTGCAGATAGGCGGAGACGGTGAGAATCTGGTTCTGGGCCTCAGCTCTGCTTCGGTACCGGCCGGCCCGGACCAGCTGCTCCACCCAGCCGCCGGCCCCGTCCACCAGCTGGCCGTAGTCCTCCGCCCGCTGGAGCTTGTCCTTCTGTGTGCCGACGATAAACACCTTCTGTTTTTTGGTCCCCGCGTGGTCCAGGACGGTGGTGATGGTGGCGAAGGACTCCTCGGAGAGGGCGTCCGGCTTGACGGCCACCAGAACCGCGTCGGCGCTCTCAATATAGCGCTGGGTAATCTGGGAGCGGTACTTCACCGGGTCGTGGAGGCCGGGGGTGTCCACAAAGACCACCTCCTCCGGCATGTCGAACAGGGCCCGGTCAATGCCCGCCTCCACCTCGGCGGCGAAGAGGTGGTCGTCGGAGTTGGCGGCGGTCCAGCGGAGAATGCCCGCCCGGAACTCCGGCAGGGAGCTGAACTGCTGGAAGACAGGCGCGTGGCCCACCCAGGTGCTGGCGGCCTCCTGTACCGAGGGGGAGTCCAGCTTCTCCAGCAGGGAGGCGTCCTCGCCGGAGCGCCCCGGCCCGCCGGCGCGGGCGCTGGCGTTGAGCTGCTTCCACTCCTCCGCGGAGTAGAAGCGCACCTTCACATAGTGGCCCTGGCGGGAGGAGCGGAACTTGGTCAGCGCGGCGGTGGTGGAGTTGAGGCCCGTCGCGGCCAGCTCCGCGCCGGTGAGGGCGTTGAGCAGCGTGGACTTTCCGGCCTTGAGCACCCCCACCACGGCGATTTGAAACTCGGCGTTCCGGCACTGGGCCAGCAGGCCGTCTATCTCCCGGTCCAGCGTGGTGCCCGGCTTCAGGCTTCCGGTGCTCCGGGCGATGGCGCGGGCCTTTGCGATGCTGTTCGCATACGCCCTGGCCCGCCGGTCCCAGGTGATGTCCGGATTCTGCTGCTCCAGAGGCAGACAGGCCGTCCGGGACAGGGCTCTGAGCTCCTCCCGCAGGTTCGGGGAAAATTTCCACAGCTTTTTCTCCTGGACCGCTCCGCATCTGGGACAGACTGTCCGCTCCGCCCGCAGCGGCTTCCGGCAGTTTTCACATAAGGACGCGGACCCGTATCCCTTCCGGTCCGCTTCATTGACGCAGCCGCTCTGTGCCATTTCCGCAACACCTCACTGAATCAGCCTATATAAAAGCGGCGGATTTTCCCAAAATCCGACAGACGCTTTAAGTCATTTTAGCGGGTTTCTTCGCAAAATACAAGTAAATTATCGGATAATCCGGCGAAATGACAGAGCTTGTCTCTCCGAAAGATTATACTAAGGACATTAGCCCCAATGGAAAGGAGTGCTGTCGTATGGCGGGGCCATATGCAAAGGAACTGCGAATTTTGGACCTGTACGAGCGCCTGTGCGCCGGCGCCGTTCTGGATAAAGAGCAGGAGGCGGAGCGGTTCGGCGTCCACGGACGCTCCATTCAGCGGGACCTGGACGACATCCGCGCGTTTTTGGCGGAGAAGGCGGTGTCTGACCCTGGAGAGCGCCGGCAGATTGTCTACGACCGCCGGCACAGGGGGTATCGAATGCGGGGGAGTCTGCCCTCCCGCATGAGCAACGGAGAGATTCTGGCTGTGAGCAAAATTCTGCTGGAGAGCCGCGCCTTCCCCAAGGCGGAGATGGACGCGCTGCTGGACAAGCTCACGGCGGGCTGCGTGCCCCGCGACAACCTGCGCCTGGTTTCAGAGCTGCTGGCCAACGAGAAGCTTCACTATATGGAGCTGACCCGGCCGGACGAGCTGCCCGACAAGCTGTGGGCCCTGGGGGAGGCCATCCAGCAGCGGCGGCGCCTGCGCATCGCATACATGCGGCAGGGGGACCTGGGAACGGTGGAGCGGGTGGTGGAACCGGCGGCCATTCTTTTCTCCGAGTACTACTTTTACCTCTGCGCCTACATTGTGGAGCGGCAGGACAGCGGGGCGTGGGAGCGGCGGTACGACTATCCGGCCCTGTTCCGGGTGGACCGGGTGATGCAGTACGACCTGCTGGAGGAGCGCTTCAACCAGCCCTATGCGGACCGGTTTCAGGAGGGGGAGTTCCGCAAGCGGGTGCAGTTCATGTACGCCGGACGGCTGGAAAAAATCCGCTTCCGGTACACCGGCAGCAGCGTGCCGGCCATCCTGGACCGCCTCCCCACCGCCCGCATTCTGGAGCAGGGAGAGGGCGGCACGGTGCTGGAGGCGGAGGTGTACGGCCGGGGCGTCGTCATGTGGCTGCTCAGCCAGGGGGACCGGGTGGAGGTGCTGGCCCCCGACCATATGCGCAGCGCCATGCGGGACGCCCTTCAGGCCATGCTGGCCCTCTATGGGACGGCGTAGCCGGACGCTCCGTCCGGCGCAAAACCCGCGTGCATCCAAAAACTCCCCCGCGGGCCTGTGGACAGGCCTGCGGAGGAGTTTCGTTTTTTGGATTTGCCGGACTCAGAAGTCCGCGCTGCCCAGGGTGCGGGGGTGGAGCTCCACATCCCGGATGTTGGAGATGCCGGTGAGGTACATGACCATCCGCTCGAAGCCCAGGCCGAAGCCGGCGTGGCGGCAGGAGCCGTACTTGCGCAGGTCGCAGTACCACCAGTAGTCCTCCGGGTTCATGCCCAGCTCTTTGATGCGCCCCTCCAGCACGTCCAGGCGCTCCTCACGCTGGGAGCCGCCGATGATCTCTCCGATGCCGGGGACCAGGCAGTCGGCGGCGGCCACGGTCTTGCCGTCGTCGTTCTGGCGCATATAGAAGGCCTTGATCTCCTTGGGGTAGTCGGTGACGAACACCGGGCGCTTGTACACCTCCTCGGTGAGATAGCGCTCGTGCTCGGTCTGCAGGTCGCAGCCCCAGTAGACCTTGAAGTCAAACTTGTCGTTGTGCTGCTCCAGCAGCTTCACCGCGTCGGTGTAGCTGACGCGGGCAAAGTCGGAGGAGGCCACATGCTCCAGGCGCTCCTTCAGGCCCTTGTCCACAAAGGAGTTGAAGAAGGTCATCTCGTCGGGGCACTTCTCCATGACGGTGTTGATAATATATTTAATCATGGCCTCGGCGGTGTCCATATAGTCGTTCAGGTCGGCGAAGGCCATCTCCGGTTCCACCATCCAGAACTCCGCGGCGTGGCGCTGGGTGTTGGACTTCTCCGCCCGGAAGGTAGGGCCGAAGGTGTACACATCTCCAAAGGCCATGGCGAAGTTCTCCGCGTTGAGCTGGCCGGAGACCGTGAGGCTGGCCCGCTTGCCGAAGAAGTCCTGGGAGTAGTCCACAGAGCCGTCCGGCTTCTTGGGCACATTCTCCATGTCCAGGGTCGTCACCTGGAACATCTCGCCGGCCCCCTCGCAGTCGCTGGCGGTGATGATGGGGGTGTTCACATACACAAAGCCCCGCTCCTGGAAGAAGCAGTGGATGGCGTGGGCGGCCACAGAGCGCACACGGAAGGCGGCGGAGAACAGGTTCGTCCGGGGCCGCAGGTGCTGGATGGTCCGCAGAAACTCCACGCTGTGGCGCTTCTTCTGAAGGGGATAGTCGGGGGTGGAGGCGCCCTCCACGGCGATGGACGCGGCCTTCACCTCCAGAGGCTGCTTGGCCTGGGGGGTGAGAACCACCTCTCCCGTGACGATGAGAGACGCGCCCACGTTCTGTCCGGCAATTTCCTTATAGTTGTTCAGAAGATTGGCGTCCATGACGACCTGCAGGTTTTTGAAGCAGGAGCCGTCATTGAGCTCGATGAATCCAAAGGTTTTCATGTCCCGGATGGTGCGGGCCCAGCCGCAGACTGTCACGGTCCGGCCGCCCAGCGCCTCCTGGTCCGCGAAGATTGCGGCGATGGTGGTGCGCTCCATAGCTGTCTCTCTCTCCAATCGTAAAAATATCACAAAATCACGTCTGTCACAAACCACAGACAGATTTATTATAATTCCCTTTCATGGATTTTACAAGTGCTTTTCCAGCGGAAATTCCGCCGCCGGGCAGCCTCTGCCGCAACAACGGATGCCGCCCCTTGGGCGTGTAGGGGCGCACATCGTGCGCCCGCCGTGACACAATCCCCCGCCCCCTTCGGGGGCACCCCCTTTCAAAAGGGGGCAAACGGCGGATGTGTGCGTGGGGCGCGGCGACCCGGCGCGCCCACCGTTTGGGAATCCCCCCCGCCGCCTTCGGCGGCCCCCCACTTTCACAAGGGGGGCGGGCGGCCACAGGCCGCCCCTACGGGGATACCGGAGAGGGCTCCACCTCATATTCCCGGTAATACTGCACCCACTGGTATTCCAGCAGGCTCTTGCGCACATCTTCCGGGGGATTATTGGTGAGATTCCCCTGGGGGTCCAGATACAGCCGCTGGGTGTGGACCAGGGGCGTCATTTCCCGGATGGTCTCCGCATACTGGAGGAAGGCCGGACCGGTCCAGCCGCACTGTTCAAACAGCTCATTCATCAGGAAGCAGGGGGAGAAGTCCCCGCCGTCCCCCTGAAAGTCCCGGCCCAGGGCCTGTTTTGCGGCGGAGTTGGCCCAGATCAGATAGGGGGTGGCGTAGTACTCATAAAACCCCTCCCTGGTGGACAGGTCAAAGCTGGCCCCCGCGCCCCCATAGGCGCTGTTTCCGTTGCCGCCCCAGGGCTTGTGGTCCCCGAAGAGGACCAGCACCACCGGCTGGTCCATCTCCTCCAGAGCCTGCGCCATGGTGGTCATGGCGGAGATGGTGATGTTGACGCCGTGGAGGTAGTTGTTGAAGATGTGGCAGGTCTCCGCCGGCAGGCCGCAGGTCTCCGGGTCCAGATAGATCTCGTTGGAGGTGTGCTCCGACTCATAGGGGCCGTGGTTCTGATAGCTGACGGAGAAGGAGAACACCGGCTCTCCCCCCTCCAGATGCGCCTGCAAATCCTTGACAATCTCATCCGCCAGCAGATGGTCAGAGTTCCACTGGGCGGCCACCGGGTCCACCAGCTCCCCGTAGTGATTCTCCGTGAACCAGTACTCCTGGAAGCCCAGGTACTCGTTGACGTTCTGCCGGTTATAGAACCACCCGAAGCCGGGGTGTCCCCCTCTGGTCTGATAGCCCTGCCGGTCGAAGTACCACACATAGGAGTCGGTGGGCTTCTGGAACTTGTCGTACTGGCTGTAGCCGGTGAGGAAGCACCACTCGGTGTCCACCGTGCCGCCGGCGAAGATATTGGTCAGCAGATTGCCGGAGACGGACGCCTCCTCCAGGGCGTGCCAGGGGGCATAGACCGCCTGGACGCTCTCCTGCTCCCCCAGGGCAGGGAAGTCGGTGAGGTCGCAGAAGGCCTCCAGCATGACGCCCACCACGCTCACCTTCTGCTCCTCCGGGATGTCCGCCTCCTCGTACTGCGCCAGAATCTGCCGGGCTGTCTCTCCGTCGTACTGCGCCGGCGCCTGGGGAATCATGTCCTGGACGCTGTAGAGAAAGGCGTAGAGCGCCCCGTGGGAGAGATAGACCTCCTCGTCGGACCAGAGGTTGACCTCCTCCGCCTCCGTCTGGGTCTGCTGGTAGAGGGGCGCGTTGCAGTACAGGCTCACCAGGGCGGTGGCCGCCACCGCCGCCGCCGAGGCCAGGCCGAACAGGCGCATCCCCCGCTCCATCCGCCCCCGGAGCAGCAGAGCCAAAATCAGCCCCGCCGCCGCCCAGAGCAGGGCGTTCTCCAGCATGGGGTTGAGGGCGAGGTCGTACTTGCCCGCCATGTCCCCCGCCTCCGAGATCAGCGCCAGGTCTGCCGCCAGCAGCGGGTCCCCCCGGAACTGAATCTTATAGTAGTTGGCCGCCGCCAGCCCCAGCACAGGCAGTCCCGTACACAGATAGGCCGCCCAGCTCCGGCCGGTGAGAAAATAAAACAGCCAGATCAGCAGCGCCGGGGGAAACAGATTCAGAGCGCACAGGGTCAAATCGTCTTCATAGACGGCGCGCAGCGTCTCATAGGACAGCTCCGGGGAGGAGTTGGCGGACACATACAGCGCCAGCACCCCCAGAAAAATTCCCAGCGCTGTCAGGCCGAGCCCCTGCCAGGCCGGGCGGAGAATTTTGCGCCACGCTCTCATACCCGCCGCTCCTCTCTGTGTTAAATCCTTGTAAAGCCGTAAAAGGGAGTATAACACAACTTTTTATCAAAGAAAAGAGGCAAAACGCGAAAAAGAGGCGGCCGGTTCCGGCCGCCTCTGGCATATTTTTCACTTCTTTACTCCCGGTGCTTTCCGGAGACCTCCAGAGCCCGCACCCGAAACACACAGGTCTTCGCCAGCATCTGCGGCGGGAACTGAAACGTCTCCTCCGTCCCGCCCACATGCTGAATCAGGCGGTTCAGGGCGTGGATCTTCTCTTCCCCGTCCTCCACAAACTCCGCCCGGCCGCTGCCCACCACGCTGTCGTACCGCCAGCAGTAGGCGCACGGATTTTCCGCCGTCCCCTGGATGAACTCATTGACGCAGTCCATCTGGAAGCAGACGTCGGGGTTGTTCCGCAGCACGTCGATCTTCCTGCCCTCCTGGGCGCTGTGGAAGTAGAGAATCAGGCTGTCCCCGTCCCGGTCCCAGCCGAAATTCATCGCCACAACATAGGGCTTTCCGCCGTCCACCATGCCCAGATGGACGGTGCGGCAATTTTTAACGATGTCAAACACCCCGTCGGGGTCTCTGACCTCCCGGTCTTTTCTGCGCATAAACTCCGCCTCCTGTCCGTTTTTTCTTATCAAAAACTTATGGCAAATAGGAGAGGGGGTTGACGGAGGTTCCGCCCACCCGGACCTCGAAGTGGCAGTGGGTTCCGGTGGAGCGGCCGGTGCTGCCGGCGCGGGCAATCTGCTGGCCCTTGTACACCTTCTGCCCCGCCGACACGGTGAGGGAGGAGTTGTGGCCATAGTAGGTCTGGGTGCCGTTGTCGTGGGTGATGATGACCAGATTGCCGTAGCTGCCCTTATATCCGGCGTAGGTGACGGTGCCGCCGTCGGCGGCGCAGATGGCCGCGCCGTAGGAGGCGGAGATGTCGATGCCGGAGTGGTAGCTGTAGCCGCCGAAGATATACCGCCCGCCGAAGTAGGAGGTAATGCGGCCGTAGATGGGCCACTGATAGCGGCCGGTGGAAGCGGTCTTGGGCTTCTCCTTGGTGCCCACGGCCTTGACGGTGGTGGTGGGCTCCCGGAGGGTGGTGCTGGAGTTGATAGTCCGCTCCTGCTCCTGGCCGTTGACATAGGTGACGGTGGCGTTGATGAGGGCCTCGCCCTCCGTGCCCTGGGTGAGAATCTTGCTGTCCCCGATGTACATGGAGCTGTCCTCCACCTCCTCCACCGGGCAGGCGATGGTCTGGTTGTAGGTCTGGTCCTCCACCGTCTTCACCGACAGCACAGGGGTGAGCTCCTTGACGTTGATCACGTCCCCAATCATCAGGCGGTCGATGTCCAGGCCGGGATTCAGGGCCTGGAGGTCGCTGAGGGACATGTCGTTGGCATAGGCGATGCCGTAGTAGGTGTCCCCCTCCACGGCGGTGTAGGTGGTGGACCCGCCCTGGTTGGCCTGGAGGGCGGCCTCCATCTCCCGGATGGTCATCAGGTTGTCCGGCTCGTACACCGGCTCGATGCTGACCGCATTGGCAAACTCCGCCGAGACGGTATTTTCATTGGTGTACTTGGCCTTCAGGCCGTCCAGCAGCGCGTTGAGGCTGTCCTCGTCCTTGACGGAGCCCACCGTCTGGCCGTCCACCGCCACCTGATAGCTGCGCAGCTCGCCGCTGACGCTGTCCAGCTTCTGATAGAAGTAGTCCTGAATCTGCTCCTCGGTGCTCAGCTCGGAGCGCAGCGTCAGCGCAAAGCCGTACTCCAGCGTCCCCTCCACCTGGTAGTCGGTGTGCAGCAGGGCGGAGCCCCGCGCCTCTACCTCCTCCATGGCCCGGTGGACGACGCCCGCGTCCGCCACCACGCCCACCGGCTCTCCGTCCAGGGTGACGCGGTAGCTGGGGCTGTACAGGGTGGTCAGGGTCAGGGCCACCGCCAGAGCGGCGGAGCCCACCAAAAACGTGGCCGGACCCGTGAACCGGCTGCCAGCCACAGCGTTGTGCAGCGTGTGGACAAAGCGGCGCCCATAGATGCGCCGCCACTCCCGGAAGGCCTTCCGGTACACAGGAAGGCTGCTCTTCAGCTCCGCCCAGGGGGCGCAGGCGCCCGCCTGGCCGTGGCCGGCCTGTCTGTTCGGGCGATTGGTCCGGTCTTCAAAGTGAAATTTCTCTGCCTTTTCCATCTCAAACCCCGCGTATTCAACCTTTTTCCCGCCTGCAAAAAAGTGACAGACCGGAAAAGAAAAGATTACAATTTGGTAACAAATGAACTATACACGGAAAACTCCGCCGCGTCAACCCCTTTTCCCAGGCAGAGTATGAATTTTCTGCAAATATTTCGGAGGCTGCCGCGTTCTTTATTCCACGCCGCCGGGCGTTTTCTCCCGCCGGGTCTGAAAAACCTGTTCCGTCCGCGCCAGCAGCCGCCGCTCTCCGGCCAGCTCTCCGGTGTAGGGGGAGCGGGCGGCCACCCGCTCAAAGAGCCGCCGCAGCTTCTCCGCTTCCCCCTGATCCCCCTCCGCCAGAAGGGCCCAGGCGTGGGCCTGCCGCACCCGGGAGGGATAGTACTTCAAGGTCTGCTTCCAATAGCGGCGTACCTCCGGGGTATAGAGGCGCTCCGCCTCCCGCCGGCGGCCCAGCGCCAGGGCGCAGTAGATGGCCTCCCCGGCCAGCTCCAGGCGGTAGAGGCCCAGCAGGTCGTTCCGGGCCAGCAGGGCGCGCACCGCCCGGTCCGCCTCCTCCAGCTCGCCCAGGGCGATGAGGCGGGAGGCGGCCTGCATGGCCGTCCCGGCGATCATGGGGTTGCCCAGGTCGGCCCCCTGGGGCAGCGCAAACCACTCCTCCGGCATGTCCGCCAGGGACCAGCCCTCCAGCAGGGCCCCGTTCATCCACAGCTGGGCGGACAGGCACCGGAGGGCCAGCGGGTCCTTGCCCAGGCTCCGGACGTTCTCGCCGTCGTTGGCCACGCCCCCCGCCCGCCGCGGAATCAGGTTCCCGGCGGCCATCCCCGCCCCCGCCGCGGCCAGGGCGCCGGCAAATACCTGGACCGGCGGAGCCTCCGCCAGAAAGACAGCCGGCAGGGCCAGCGCGGCCAGCGTCAAATTGGCTAGTCCGCCCCCCAGGTGGTACAGGCGGTAGGGGGGATTCTCCTGCGCCGGGGGCGACATGAGACACTGCCCGCCTGTGCCTGGAACGCGGTAGGCCCGCACCCTCCAGCGTCCGTCCAGCTTCACCAGCAGCACCCGGCCAATCCGGAAGGACAGCGCCCGGTAGCCGGTGAGCAGGCCGCACGCCAGATGTCCCCCCTCGTGGACCGCCACCTGGAGGAAATAGGCCAGCGCCGCCAGGGCCAGGACCGCCAGGAGGAGTCCGGCGGTTTTCAGAGGGTCCCCGCCCCCCAGCTTGTCTGCCCAGCGCATCCCCCAGTACCCCAGGGCCGCCCCCACGGCGGCGGACAGGACAAGGAGAACGCTTCGCCAGGGAATCTGCTTTTTCCGTCTCATATCTAAGTTCTCCATCAAAGAGGAAAAGGGCGGCCGGAGGCCGCCCCATCATTCCTAATTTACTTTGTGGCCCAGTTGCCCGTGGCCTCGGCGGTGAGATAGGCGTTGATAAACCCGTCCAGGTCGCCGTCCATGACGGAGTTGATGGCGCTGGTCTCATAGCCTGTGCGGTTGTCCTTCACCAGCTGATAGGGCATAAAGACGTAAGAGCGGATCTGGCTGCCCCACTCGATCTTCAGCTGGACCCCCTTCAGGTCGGAGATCTTCTCCGCCTTCTCCTGCATCTGCAGCTCCACCAGCTTGGCCCGGAGCATTTTCATGCAGTTGTCCTTGTTCTGGAACTGGGAGCGCTCCTGCTGGGAGGCCACCACAATGCCGGTGGGCTTGTGAATGAGCCGCACGGCGGAGGAGGTCTTGTTGACGTGCTGGCCGCCGGCGCCGCTGGCGCGGTAGACCTGCATTTCAATGTCCTCCGGGCGGATCTCCACCTCCACATCCTCCGGCAGGTCGGGCATGACCTCCACAGAGGCAAAGGAGGTCTGTCTTCTGGCGTTAGCGTCGAAGGGGGACACCCGCACCAGGCGGTGGACGCCGTGCTCGCCCCGGAGATAGCCGTAGGCGTTCTCCCCCTCAATCATGATGGTGGCCGACTTGATGCCCGCCTCGTCCCCGTCCTGATAGTCCATAATCTGATAGGTGAAGCCGTGGCGCTCCGTCCAGCGGGCGTACATGCGGTAGAGCATTTGGGCCCAGTCCTGGGCCTCTGTGCCGCCGGCGCCGGGGTGGATGGTCAAAATGACGTTGGACGCGTCGTACTCCCCGGTGAGCAGGGTCTGAAGCCGGGCCTCCTCCATCTCGCTCTCCAGCTTGGCAAAGCCCTCCTCCAGCTCCGGGAGCAGGGACTCGTCCTCGAACTCGTTGCCCATCTCGCACAGGGCCATCAGGTCGTCCCAGTGCTGCCTGCGCTTGTGCTGGCCGTCCACCTTGTGCTGGAGGGTTTTAATCCGCTGCTGTACCTTCTGGGCCTTCTCCAGGTTGTTCCAGAATCCGTCGGAGGCGGACTCCGCCTGGAGCATGTCCAGCTCCCGCTCCGCGCTCTCCAGGTCCAGGGCCTGCCCCAGCTCCTCCAGAGCGGGGGCCAAATTGTTCAGGCGTACCTTGTATTCATCAAACTGAAGCATAAAATCCTCACTCTCATCTCGGTGTCTTGTCTTCCTATTATATCCGCCCAAAGGCGGCTTGTAAAGAAGCCGCCCGGCTGTTTGCAAAAAAAGTGGCGCGGACGGGCCGGATATGGTATAATATTTATGTTCTCATCTTTTCGGAAAGGAGGAGATCCCTGTGGCCAGCGATTGGTTCAAATGCCAGAAGTGCGGCTATGAGGAGCGGCGGCTGGCGCTTCCGCACATCAAAGTCTCGGAGACGCCCTGCCCTGAGTGCGGCGGCAAAATGGTCCGGAAGTAAACCGTGGGCGGCCCTTGCGGCCGCCCGCCCTCCTTGTGAAAGGCGGCGGGGAGATTCCGAATCAGCGGGCGCGCCGGGTCGTCGCGCCCCACGCATACGTTTGCCCCGTCCGGCGGGCGCACAATGTGCGCCCCTACGCCCTGCTTTGGAGCGCACAACGTCCGTGGTTTGCCCCGGCAGGGGGAAGTGTAAACAAATTATGAACCCTCTTGCATTTTTGGGGGACCGCGCTATAATAATGTTAGCACTCATGGCTTGCGAGTGCTAACATTATTTTGATTTTATCCTGATATACGGAGGCGCGGATTACATCATGGAAAACACGGAAAAGAAACAATTTCAGGCGGAGTCCAAACGCCTGCTGGACCTGATGATCAAATCCATCTACACCCACAAGGAGATTTTCCTCCGGGAGCTTATCTCCAACGCCAGCGACGCGGAGGACAAGCTGGCCTATAAGGCCCTCACCGACGACCAGGTCCCGGTGGACCGCAGCCAGCTGAAAATCACCATCGTCCCCGACAAGGAGAAGCGCACCCTCACCATCTCCGACAACGGCGTGGGCATGACGAAGGAGGAGCTGGAGAGCAACCTGGGCACCATCGCCCACAGCGGCTCCCTTCAGTTCAAGCAGGAGATGGACCAGGCCCACAAGGAGGACGTGGACGTCATCGGCCAGTTCGGCGTGGGCTTCTACTCCGCCTTCATGGTGGCCGACCATGTGACGGTCATCTCCAAAGCCTACGGCAGCGGGGAGGCCTGGATGTGGCAGTCCGACGGGGCCGACGGGTACACCCTCACCCCCTGTGAGAAGGACGCCCCCGGCAGCGACATCATCATGCACATCAAGGCCAGCGCCGGCGGCGAGGACTATGACCAGTACCTGGAGACCTATAAGCTGCAGGAGCTGATTAAGAAATATTCGGACTATATCCGCTTTCCCATCGTCATGGAGGTGGACGACTACCGCCAAAAGCCCAAGCCGGAGGACGCCGGGGACGACTATAAGCCGGAGTGGGAGACGGTGAAGGAGTGGAAGACCATCAACTCCATGGTCCCCCTGTGGCAGCGCCCCAGGGCTCAGGTGAAAGAGGAGGAGTACAACAGCTTCTACAAGGAGAAGTTCATGGACTGGCAGGACCCCCTGGCCGTCATCCACGTCAGCGCCGAGGGCGCGGTGACGTATAAGGCCCTGCTGTATATCCCCCAAAAAGCGCCCTATGACTTCTACACCCGCGAGTACCAGAAGGGCCTTCAGCTCTACTCCTCCGGCGTCATGATTATGGACAAGTGCGCCGACCTGCTGCCCGACTGCTTCCGCTTTGTGAGGGGCGTGGTGGACTCCGCCGACTTCTCCCTGAACATCAGCCGCGAGGTCCTGCAGCACGACCGGCAGCTGAAGGTCATCGCCAGCGCCCTGGAGAAGAAAATCAAGTCCGAGCTGGAGAAGATGCAGAAGGACGACCCGGAGAAGTACGAAAAATTCTGGGCCGCCTTCGGCAGCCAGATTAAGTACGGGGTGGTGGCCGACTACGGCGCCAACAAGGACAAGCTGAAGGACCTGCTGCTGTTCTGGTCCTCCAAGGAGGGGAAGAACACCACTCTGGCCGCCTATAAGGACCGTATGCCGGAGGACCAGCCCTATTACTACTACGCCTGCGGCGAGAGTGTGGACAAAATCGCCAAGCTGCCCCAGGTGGAGCGCATCCTGGACAAGGGCTATGAGATTCTCTACTGCACCGAGGACGTGGACGACTTCGTCATGCAGGCCCTGGGGGAGGTGGACGGCAAGAAGTTCATGTCCGCCGCCGCCGAGGACGCCCTGCCCCAGACCGACGAGGAGAAGAAAGAGGCCGAGGAGAAGGCCGAGGCCGGCAAGCCCGTGCTGGAGGCGGTGAAGAACGTCCTGGGGGACAAGGTGCAGGAGGTGCGCATCTCCAGAATTCTGAAGTCGGGCGCCTGCTGCCTGTCCGCCAACGGCCCCGTCTCCCTGGAGATGGAGCGCTATATGCGCAAACTGGAGGGCGGCGAGCACATGAAGGCCCAGCGGGTGCTGGAGCTCAACGCCGGCTCCGCCCCCTACGCCGCCCTGAAGAAGGCGGTGGAGGCCGGCGACCAGGCCACTGTGGAGAAGTATTCCAAGCTGCTCTACGGCCAGGCCCTGCTGCTGGCCGACCTGCCCCTGGAGGACCCCGCCGGGTATGCGGAGCTGGTGTGCTCCCTGATGGTCTGAACGATATGAAAAAACGGGAACGCCCTCCGGGGCGCTCCCGTTTTTTTGCTCAGCCGTCCAACTGGGCGGCCACGCTCTCCAGATAGTTCACCGTCAGGTTCTCCGCCTGGCCGGCGTCGATGGCGGCGGCGACCTCCGGGTCGATGGGCAGCTTGGCCAGCAGAGGCAGACCCAGCTGCATGGCCTCCTGCTCCAGATGGCTCTCCCCGAAGATGGCGTGCCTGGCCCCGCAGTCGGGGCACTGGTACCAGCTGTAGTTCTCAATGAGGCCCAGCACCGGCACAGACATCATCTGGGCCATATGCACCGCCTTGGTGACAATCATGGACACCAGGTCCTGGGGGGACGTGACCACAATCAGCCCGTCCACCGGCAGGGACTGGAACACGGTGAGGGGCACGTCCCCCGTTCCGGGAGGCATGTCCACAAACATATAGTCCACATCGCCCCACTCCACGTCGGTCCAGAACTGCGTCACCACGCCGGCAATGACCGGACCGCGCCAGATCACCGGGTCGGTCTCGTTGTTGGTCAGCAGGTTCAGGGACATGATTTTGATGCCGCCGGGGGTCACGGCGGGCTGGAGGTTGCCGTCGATGGCCACGGCGTGCTCATGGACGCCGAAGGCGGCGGGGATGGAGGGGCCGGTGATGTCCGCGTCCAGCACGGCCACCTTCTTCCCCCGCTTGGCCATGGCGGCGGCCAGGGAGGCGGTGACGGTGCTCTTTCCCACGCCGCCCTTGCCGCTGATGACGGCGATGACCCGCTTGATGCTGGACTTGGCGTTGGCCGGGGCCCGCAGGTCGCGGGAGGCGCAGTCCGCGCTGCACGAGGAACAATCATGCGTACATTCTGACATTGTTATAAAGCTCCTTTCTGCCCGCATAAAAAGCGGGCGTCAAGCACAGTTCAAACACCACTATTATACCGGCTCTTCGCATATTTGCAAGCCTTTTCCAGGCCGGATTAAGGAATCAGCGTATTTTCTGTAATAATTGCGCTCTGGCTGCCGGGGGCGGTGAAGTAATAGTTCAGAATCTCCGCCGCCAGAGAGGCCAGCACAGAGCCGCTGCCGCCGTGCTCCACCACCAGGGAGACGGCGATCTGGGGGTCGTCGTAGGGGGCAAAGCACACAAACACGGCGTTGGAGTCGCTGGTGGAACTCACCTGGGCGGAGCCCGTCTTGGCGCCCACCTGCACCGGCACATTCCGGAAGGCGTTGGCCAGGGAGCCGCTGGTGGTCAGGTCCAGCATACCCTCCGCCACCGCCTCCAGGTTCTCCGGCTGGATGTTCAGCTCCGCCTGGACCTGGGGCTGGTACTCCTCCAGCACCTGGGAGAAGTCGCTGGACTTCACCGTCTTGAGCAGGTGGGTGGCGTACCGGGTGCCCCCGTTTACCAGCGTGGAGATATAGTTGGTGAGCTGCACCGGCGTCACCTGGGTGCTCTCCTGGCCGATGGCCACCGAGGTGATGTTGCCCTCGTACCAGGTGCCCCCCAGGGACTCGGTAAAGGCGGGACTGGCCATGACGCCGGCGCTCTCCGACAGCTCCAGGCCGGTTTTCTGGCCCAGGCCGAACATGGCGGCGTACCGGTCCAGGCGGTCGATGCCCACCTGATAGCCCACCTCATAGAAGAAGTAGTTGCAGGACACCTCGATCGCCTCGGTCACGTTCACCAGACCGTGGTTGCCCCCGTACTGCCGGTAAATCCAGCACTGGGGCTGCGGATAGGACCAGCGGCGGTAGACGCCCTCGTCCCGGATGCGGGTGTTGGGGGTGATGATCCCCTCCTCCAGTCCGGCGACGGCCGTGATCATTTTAAAGGTGGAGCCGGGGGGATACAGGCCCTGGAAGGCCCGGTTGTTCAGAGGGGTCAGGGGGTCGTCCTGAAGCTGCGGCCAGTCCTGGCTGAAGGTCTCCAGGGAGTAGGTGGGGTAGGAGGCCGCGGCCAGAATCTCCCCGGTGTCCACCGCCTGCACCACGCAGGCGGCGCCCCGCACCTCGTCGCTGAGGCCGGGCACGCGGGCGGCCAGCAGGTCCTCCACCATCTTTTGCAGATTGATGTCGATGGTGAGGAACACGTTGCCCCCCGGCCGGGGGGCCAGGGACTCCCCCGTCTCCTCGTCCTCCAGCCAGACGGAGGAGGTGATTTTTCCGTCCTCATTGCGCTCCACGGCCCGCCGGCCGGGGGTCCCGTGGAGATAGGACTCAAAGGCCAGCTCCGCCCCCTCCCGGCCCACATAGTCGTTCTGGGTATAGCCCTGGTCCAGGCCCAGGTAGTACTCCACCTCTCCGGCCTCCATGGCGGCCACGCGGCCCAGCAGGTGGGCGGCGTACTCCGTCTCATATTTGCGCACGGAGGCGGTCTCAATCTCCACCCCCCGCAGGCCCAGCTCCTTGACGCGGGTGATGAAGTCCACGTCCACGTCCTCGGCAAAGTAGTACAGGGGCCAGTTGGTGATCCGGTTCCGGTAGTAGAGCTCATAGAGCACCCCCGCCGCGGCGCGGGCGTCCGTCTGGGACAGGTCTCCGATGTTCAGGGTGGGAACCGCCTCTCCGGCGGCCCCGGCCGCGTCCTCGTCCACGGCGTTTTCCCCCTGAATGCCGAAGTCCCTGCACATCATGCCCAGCAGGGCCTCCGCCGTGGGCAGCCGGTAGGGCTCAGGCTCCTCCTGGGGCGGCTCCTCCGGTCCCATGCCGAAGAAGGCTTTGACCCTGTCCCACAGGCCGGGCTCCTCCCCGGAGGGCTCCGCCGCCGGGATTTCCCCCTCCGCCAGTTCCTCCGGGTCCTCAATCCACTCCATATAGACCGCCAGGCGGCCCAGGCGGGTCAGGGTGTAGACGGTATTGCCCTCCCCGTCGGTTCCGGCGGTGTAGAAGGGGTCCTCCTCCGTGTAGGAGAAGGGGGGCGCCGCGGTGATGGGCAGGCTGTCCGCCCAGACCACACCCTCCTCCCGGCACACCTGGATGAGGGAGAGGAGATTTTTGCACCGCGCCTCCGCCTCGCCCATCTGGGACAGGTTCAGCTCCACCTGGTAGGAGATCTCGTTGGACACCAGCACCTGGCCGTTGCGGTCCAGAATCAGGCCCCGGCTGGCCGGGACTGTCTCCGTCTCCGCCACCCGGTCCACCGACTGCCGGGCATAGTCCTCCCCGCCGATGTACTGAATGCTGTACAGATTGGAGCACAAAAAGGTCATCAGCATAACCAGCGCCAGCACCACGCCCAAAATACGCCGGTGAAACTGCTTGGGATTCACAGAGAGCCTCCTTCCGTCATGCCAGGCGGGTCCCCCCCACCCGGCGGAACACAGCGCGGAAAATCAGATAGACCACCGGGGTCCAGCACAGGGACAGCAGCACCTCCGGCACGGCCACCTGAAGCAGCACGTCCAGGGTGTCCAGCCGGATAAACAGCGCCCGAATCAACTGCAGGCCGTCCAGCGCCCCCAGCACCACGGCGGAGCATAGCAGAAAGCTGAAAAAATTCTGGCTCAGAAAATACTGGGCCGCCGCTCCCACCGCCATTCCCGCCAGGGTCATGCCGAACACCAGCCCGCCGAAGCCGCCGGGATAGGTCAGCTCCCACAGCAGGCCCACCGCCAGGCCGAAGCCCCCTCCGGCCTGGGCGCCCTCCAGCACCGCCACCGCCGCCACCGCCAGGGGCAGCAGCAGCGGAATCACCCCAAAAAAGGTCAGCCGGTTGAGGACAAAGGCGTCCAGCACCCACACCGGGAGCAGGCCCAGGGCGTAAAACAGCCATTTGTGAATTTGATCCCGCGTGGTCATGGGACATCTCCTTTCTGTGCCTCCCCCCACAGGAGAGAGGCCGTAGGGGCGCACATTGTGCGCCCGCCTGCCGGGACAAACGTATCCGTGGGGCGCGACGACCCCGGCGCGCCCGCCGTTTGGGAATCCCCCCGCCGCCTTCGGCGGCGCCCCCCTTTCACAAGGGGGGCCGTAGAGGCGCACATTGTGCGCCCGCCTGCCGGGGCAAAACAACAGCGGGTCCTACTCCACAATATCGAACTCTTTAATGACGAACACCTCAACCAGGGCGCTCAAATCCACCTCCGGGACCACCACGGCATAGCGGTTCATGCCGGAGGCGTCGCTGAACACGCCCTCCACCCGGCCCACCACCAGGCCGGAGGGGTACACGTCTCCCCGGCCGGAGGTGAGCACCTCGTCCCCGGCCACAAGCTGCGCCTCGTCGGGCAGATAGCCCAGACGGAGCTTGCCCTCCTGCATCAGGCCGAAGTCGCCCTCCAGCACGCCGGCGGTGTTGGTGCGGGTGATGATGCCCCCCATCTCCATGCTGGTGTCGATGACGGTGCTCAGCACGCAGTAGCGGCTCCCCACCTCAGAGACCACCCCCACCAGCAGTCCGGTGGAGGTGACGACGCAGTTGCCCGCCTGAATGCCGGACTCCTCCCCCTTGCTGAGAGTAAGGGTGGACTGCCAGTTTGAAGTGGAGCGGGCCGTCACCTTGGCGGACTCAAAGACGAAATCCCGGCGGCGCTCCCGCAGGTCCAGCAGCTCCCGGAGCAGCTCATTCTCCTGGATGGCCTCCTCCCCCTGCCGGAGCTGCTCCTCCAGCTGGGCGTTGCGCGCCTCCAGACTGGCAATCTGCTCCTCCATCTCCCCATAGCGGAAGACGTACCGGGACACCCCCTGGATGAGATCCCCCACCGCCGCCGCTCCATTGCGCACCGGCGCGGTGACGGCGGCGGCGAGATTGGACAGCGGGTCCGCCGTGCTGCCCATCAGCACAGAGGAAATTCCCAGCAGCACGCTGAGCAGCAGGGCGATAAGCAGCAGCCACACGCCGTTTCCCCGGAAAAAATTCTTCACAGATTTTGCTCCTTCTCTGCGGCCCGCGCCAGCAGGTCCACGCCGAAGCGGGCCAGTATCCGGCCCAGCCGGCACACGGGCAGGCCGACCACGTTAAAATAGTCCCCGGAGACGCCCTCCACCAGCAGGGCGCCGTACTCCTGAATGCCGTAAGCTCCCGCCTTGTCCATGGGCTCCCCGGTCGCCACATAGTTTTGGATCTCCTCCGCCGTCAGGGAGCGGAAGCGGACCCCGGTGGCCTCGTGTTCAGTGATGCAGTCCGCACCCCGGCGGACGGTGACGCCGGTGTACACCGTGTGCTCCCGGCCGGAAAGGGCCGCCAGCATAGCCGCGGCCTCCGTCCGGTCTTTGGGCTTGCCCAGGACCCAGCCGCTGATGGACACCACCGTGTCCGCCGCAATCACCAGGTCCTCCGGTCCCGCCTGGGCGGCAACCTCCGCCGCCTTTTCCCACGAAAGCTTCTCCACCAGCTCCGCCGGGGCCAGCGTGGGGTCCATGAACTCCTTCCCCTGGGCGGGTCGAACGATAAAATTCTTCAGGCCCATCCGCTCCAGCAGCTCCCGCCGCCGGGGGGATTGCGAGGCCAAAATTACGGCCATACTGCCGCCTCCTCTTGTTCTTCTGTGTCTATGGGTCCGCCTGTGAACCCGTCTGCCCCTTCCGCCTCCCCCCAAAGCGGGAGACCTTTGGCGGCGCGCCGGGGCCGCCGGGTTAACCCCTTCCGCCTCGCTTCGCTCGGCACCTCCCCCGAAGGGGGAGGCTTTGGTGCAGACAGCGTCCGTTGCCGTAGGGGCGGCCTTTGGCCGCCCGCCCCTGTGAACGGGGGCGCGGAGGAAGTCCGAACCGGCGGGCGCGCCGGGGTCGTCGCGCCCCACGGATACGTCCGCCCTTTGCCCCCTTTTGAAAGGGGGTGCCGCCCAACGGGCGGCGGGGGATTGCTCTTCTCGCATACGTCCGCCGGTTTTAACCCGTCCGTCGGGCGCACATTTTGTGTCTCTACAGCCCCCCCCTGTGAAAGGGGGGGGGCCGAAGGGCCGGGGGGATTCCCAAACGTAGGCCGCGCCGGGGCGGCGCGCCCTACCCACCCGTCCGCCCCCCCCTCCGGCCCTTTGCGCCCCCTTCCCCCCGGTGGGGGGAAGGCTTTGGAGGAAGCAACGTCCGTTGCCGTAGGGGCGGCCCTTGCGGCCGCCCGTAAACCAACCGTGTGGGGGGCTCACCCCTCCATCCGGGCGTCCTCCGGCCCGCCGTCCAGAGAGGCGGTCACATGGACGGCATGTCCCCAGAACAGGTCGCCGTCGTTGAACCAGAACTCCAAACCGCCGCCGGCGGAGACCTGCACGGCGTCCAGCTCCAGCCGCTGGGCGAACTGCTGGGCGGTAATCTCCTCCGGCTCCTCCTGGGACTCGTCCTGCCGGGCCCAGTCGTTGGCGGCGTCCAGCAGCTTCTCCGCGGCGAAGGCCCGCACGCGCCCGTCCCAATCCTCCTGGGCGGCCATCAGCCGCCGGGCGTTCTCCACGCAGGCGTCCCAGTCCTCCTCCCGGTCAATATCCAGCCGGGCGGCGGCGCCGCGCCACTTCACCTCCGCCTCAAACCAGTTCACCGTCCGGTTGAGCACAAACGTCCCCAGATCGGGAACCCAGACAGACACCGGCTTCTTCTGCTCGTCCAGAATGGCCTTCATCTCCGGGTCCAGCATGGGCTGGGGCAGCTCCACCAAAAGGAAGGCGGAGAAATCCTCCGCCGGGCGGACCTTCACCTGGATGACGCTGTCTCTGGGAGCGCGGCGGCGCAGATAGGCCAGCAGCTTGTCGTCCGCCAGGGCCAGAAGGGGGACGCTCTCCCGGCGGGCGGGCTCCTCCCCGTCCGCGTCCTTCCAGGCGGTGAGCTCCAGGCGGGCCAACCAGGGGCCGCCCTCCCGCACCCGGTCCCCGCCGAAGCCGTTGGCCCCGGTGACGGCCAGAATGGTCCGCTCCTCCGGCAGGAACCTCCGCCCCAGGGTCCGCAGCTCCTCCGCCTCCTTTCCCGCCGCGCCGGCGGCCTTCCGCGGCTGCTCCTCTTCGGGAGCTTTCCGCTTTTTCAAAAATCCAAACACAGCCAAACGCCTCTTTTCCCTGTGATTTTAACGGCCCGTGGAGCCAAACCCTCCGGCTCCCCGCTCCGTCTGGTCCAGCTCCTCCGCCATCTGCACCTCCGCCTGGACCACGGGGACAACCATCAGCTGGGCGATGCGGTCCCCCGGCTGAACGACATATTCTGTCTCTCCCAGGTTGGACAGGCCCACCATAATCTCCCCCCGGTAGTCGCTGTCAATGAGCCCCACGCAGTTGGAGGGGACCACGCCGTGCTTTATCCCCAGTCCGCTGCGGGCCAGCACCAGGGCGGCGTAGTCCGCCGAGGGCAGGGCGATGGCGATTCCCGTGGGAATTACCGCCCGTTTCCCCGGCCCCAGGGCGACGGGGCCGTCCAGACAGGCGTGCAGGTCCATGGCCGCCGCGCCGGGGGTAGCGTAAAAAGGGGCGGGTATCTCCCGCCCGATTTTGGGGGAGAGCGCTTTGACGTTCAGTTTCATTCTATTCCTCGCTTCTTCCGCCCGGCGGGCGGAGATTTTTTATTGCTGCACGTCTGCCAGACGCACATACCGGCGCAGGGGATACGCCCCGTCGTGGGCCTCGTCGGGGAAGGTGCGGGACAGCTCTCCCGCCCGCGTCACCCGCGTGATGCCCGCCCGAACCAGCAGCTCGGCCAGCTGGGCCCGCTCCTCCGGGGCGCACAGCAGGCCCGCCGTCTGAAGCCGGCCCTTCTGCCGCCGCAAAACCTCCGGAACGGCCCGCCGGGGCAGGCGCTTCACCAGGACGTTTCCCCGGAGGGGGGACAGCTCCAGCTCCTGGTCGGGACACAGGGTGAGGGAACAGCCCTCCCCGAACCAGGTCCGCCCCGGCCGCTTCTCCGCCAGGCGCTCCAGGCGGTAGGTGTGGGTGTGGAGGGCGGCCTGGGCCGCCTGGTCCCGGCTCCGGCTCCGGGCCGCCTCCTGGAGGTGGGGCAGAAACTCTTCGCAGAACTCCTCCGCCTCCTCCAGGCGCTCCGTATCCAGAAAAATCACCTGACAGGAGGAGCACAGCAGCCCTCCCGTGCGGACAATGTGCCCGGCCAGGGCGGACAGCTCCGCCTCCCGCTCCTCGTACCCCGCCACATAGGCGAAGCTGAGCCGGTGTCCCCACTCCACCAGCCGGCACCCCGGCGGGGCCAGCCTTCTCACGGCGGAGACGGCCCCGTCTCCGCCCCAGACCACAGCGCCGTCCGCCAGAGCGGCCAGGCGGGCCAGGGTCTCCGTGTCCTGAGAGGACGTCTCAAAGGCGTACAGATAGGGGGCCAGAAGGGGCTCCCGCTCCGTCAGCAGCTTCAGCGCCGCCAGGGACAGCCCCCTGTCCCCGTGGGGCAGCTTGATGAGGTTAACATTGCCCGTCAGCAGCCCCTCCGCCGCGCTGAAGAGGGGAATCCCCGGCTGGTTGCCCGGCGTCACATGGAACAGCACCCCCAGTGGCCGGACCAGCGTCCGTCCGAAGGGCCGCTCCAGGGCGCGGCCGGGGCGCAGCTCCCCCAGCTCCAGCTCCAGCCGGGCCTCCAGGGTCTCCCGGCGGAGCATCCAGCGGACCTCCGCCAGCTCCTCCCGCGTCCCCGGCGGGGCGTATTGGGCCAGCAGAAGGTCCAGCCCGCCCCCGTCCAGCGCCCGCCCCAGGCGGTCCAGGGCGGACAGCACCGCCTCCGCCTCCAGAGGCGGACCGGCCAGGGTCTCCGCCAGCTTCTCCTCCAGGCCGTCCAGCAGGCCGGGCAGGGCCTCCGGCCCCAGCAGCTCTCCCGCGGCAAAAATCACAAAAATCCCTCCCCCCGGCCCAGCAGCTCAGCCGCGCCGGCGGCGCAGGTCCGGATCTCCGGCATTCCCACACGGCCCAAAATGGTCAGATAGGGGGCCGGAATGCCGCAGCCGCAGGCCTCCCCCGGCTGGAGCACCCCCAGGTCGTCCGTCACCACGCTGGTGACGGGGGTGGCCCGGTTCAGCGGCGTGATGAGGTTCACCAGCCCCGCCCGCCCCATGGGCAGCGGCTCCAGGGTGTGCACGTCCCGGATGAGCACCCTGGCATAGATGGGCACGTGGAAGTGGTGGTTCCGGCAGGTGTTGTAGAAGATGGGGTGCTCCACCGCGCCGAACAGCTCGTGGATCTCCCCCTCCGGAATGCCCAGCACCCGCTGGACCAGAGCGTAGAGGACCCCCTTGTCCACCTCCTGGGCGGCGTGCTGCTTCCAGCTCCCCGCCAGCAGGATCTTGGACCCCGGACGCAGCCGGATGGACAGCCCCAGCTCCTCCATGCGCCGCAGGCCGAACCACAGGTAGGAGGGAAAGCCCACAATCCGGGTGGGGAAGGGGGATCGGGCCAGCCGCGCCAGGGCCGCCGCCGCTCCGTCCAGGTCCGGGACGTAGCGGCCCTCCTCCATCTTCAGGGCGTAAAACCGCCCCAGAGGCGGGGCGAAGAAGGTCAGGCCGAACATGGTCCGGGTGACGCCCGTCCGGTTCGTCCGGTGGGGCTTATAGCCCAGCACCACATAGTGGGCCGGCACAGGGGAGAGCAGCCCGTGCCTCCACCCCAGCCCCAGCACCATGGGGGTCTCCGCAAACAGCGCCCCCCAGTCAAAGCCCACCTGGCTGAACCGCCCGCTGGTCCCGGAGGAGGTGACGCGCATCCCCATCCGCCAGGCGGGCATGGAGAACAGGGCATGGCGCTTGAAAAACAGCGTGGGCAGCATGGGGATGGAGGACAGATCCCCCGTCTCCCGCAGCCTCTCCGGCGAAAAGCCCAGCCCCTGGGCGATGGCCCGGTACGCCGGACAGCGGGCCATGTGCCAGGCGCAGTTGTCCGCCGCCGCCCGGACAAATTTCTCCTCCGTCCCCGGCAGGTCATAGAGCTTCCGGCTCCAAAACAGTCTCTGGCGGCTGAACATGGGCGGCCTCCTCTCCCAGCGTTATGTCCCGCCGGTGAGGCGGCGGACATAGGCGATGTGCTGTCTCTTCTTCTTCCGGGTGGCGCGGGCGCTGTTCAGCCGCTCCGCCCACTGCTCCAGCTGCTCCGGGGTATAGCGGACCGGCCTTTGGTCCAGCTCGGCCTTCAGCCACCGCACCACCTCCCCCCGCCGCAGCACCGCGCAGCCTCCGCACCGCCTGGGCACGTCCAGGGCGCAGCGCTCCGAGAAGACGGCGCAGGACTGGAAGGCGCCGGCCGGGAGCTTTAAATACCCGGCGGCCGCCTGGATATGGCCCGCGTTCTGGCGGACCGGGTTGTAAAAGGGGTACTCCGCCCCGTTGGGGAAGGTCTGCGTCCAGTATAGGTCCGCCGCCCCGCCGGAGATTCGTCCCCCGTAATTCTTGCTCTCAAAGACAAAAATGCCCCGCTCGTGCAGCAGCAGCACGTCAATCTCCGCGCAGCCGTCCCCCCGCGGGAGGTAGAGATTGTGAAAGGCGCGGAAGCGGCCGGGAATACTCCGGCTTGTCACCGCGTACTCCAGCAGATACTCTCCAAACTGCCCCTTGTTCCGGTAGTGCAGCAGCTTTCGGAGGGGCCCCGGCTCTTCTCCCCGGAGCATCTCCAAAAATCCCATGTAAAATTCGCCCGCTTTCTCTCTCTGGGCGGCGGTCACTCCACGTCCCGGTAATAGAGCCCTCTGGTGAACTCCGCCGGCCTGTACCGGCCCTGGCCCTGATAGCGCTCCAGCACCTGGACGCACTGGGCGGGGGACTCGGTGGTGAACATCAGCCGCGCAAACTTCAGGCCCAGGCGCTGATAGTCCGCCGCCTTGTCCGCCAGGAACAGGGTCTTCCCGTTGAGGATCTCATTCCGGCAGCCCCAGGTCTTGATCACCGGGAAGCTCTCGCCCCGCCGGTCCACCAGGCGCTGGCCCTCCGCGCAGGAGTGCCGGCCGGTGTGATTTTGAATGATGCAGTTTTCTGTGAGCATCAGGGGGAGCTGTCCGTAGACCACCGCCTCCAGGGGGAGGGCCTTGGACAGGTCCCGGATCTGGGCCAGCTTCAGCTCGAAGGAGGCGGTGGCCCCCTGGAGCTTCAGCATTTTCAGCTCCTTCAGCGTCAGGCTGTTGTACGCCCCCAGGCCGAAGTCCCCCCAGACGTCAAAGCCCGTCTCTCTGGCATGGCGCACCCCGTCCAGGGTGCCGGCCAGGGCCTCCCGGACGCCCAGGGCCTTCAGGGTCTCCAGCTGCTTTCGGAGCATGGGCAGCTCCCGGTCCCAGCAGATGCGGGGCAGCAGGGCGAACACCTCCACCCCCGCCTCCTGGCAGCGGCACACCACGTCCGGGCAGGCCGCCCCCTCGTCGCAGGGCAGGTAGAGCCGCGCCGGCTTCCGGGCCAGCAGCTCCGGCGTCACCTGCTTGGCGGTGTGCACCGAGACGGTGAGCGCCGGCGGCTCCTTGGGGTTGTCATAGCGCACCCCGGCGTGGAACTCCCCGCTGCGCCGCTGGGGCGGGGCGGCGCGCTGGGCGGCCAGCTCCTCCAGCACCTGGCGGCGCAGGGCGTTCAGGGCGGACAGGGGGAGGGAGAGCCCCTCCTCCACCCAGATGGTGGACTTGGCGCAATAGAAGGGGGTGCCCCCCATGCGGACAAGCTGCCCCTCCACCCGCTGGCGGGTGAGAGGGACGTTCACCGCCGCCTCGGGGACCGGGCCCTCCGCCCGGGCCACCCGGCCCTGGTTGTCCTCCACGGCCACCTGGGCGGCGGCGCCGGCGCGGATGCGGGCGTACATATGCACGGGGGTCTTCCGCCCCCCGCCGCTCTCATAGGTGGCCCGCGCCTGGGCGAACAGCTCCTCCGGCGTGTCCTCCTCCTGGCGGGTGCCGAACATCTCCGGCCCCTTCCGGTCCAGGTAGTACCCCTGGGTAAAGCCCTGGCGGGAGAAGGCCGCCTCCAGCTGGGCGGCCTCCGCCTGGGTGGGGGGGCGCTTCTCCCGCAGCAGGCGGGCGTAAATGCCGGTGACGACGGCCACATACTCCGGCCGCTTCATCCGGCCCTCGATTTTCAGGCAGGCCACGCCCATCTCCTCCAGCTCCCGGAGCTGTCCGGCCAGACACAGGTCCTTCAGGGACAGGGGATAGCCGTCCGCCTTCCGGTCCCACCCGTACTTCAGCCGGCAGGGCTGGGCGCACAGGCCCCGGTTGCCGCTGCGCCCCCCAATCATGGAGGACAGATAGCACTGCCCGGAGTAGCACATGCACAGGGCCCCGTGGACGAAGGCCTCGATTTCCAGGGGGGCGTGCTGGCAGATGTACGCCATCTGGTCCCGGCTCAGCTCCCGTGCCAGCACCACCCGCGTCATGCCCAGGTCGGCGCACATCTTCACCCCGTCCAGGGAGTGCACCGTCATCTGGGTGGAGCCGTGGATGGGCAGGTCGGGGAAGGTCTGCCGGAGCATCCGCACCGCCCCCAGGTCCTGGACGATCACCCCGTCGGCCCCGGAGGCGTTGATCTCCGCCGCCGTCTGGGCGGCCAGGGGCAGCTCCCGGTCGGTGAGCAGCGTATTCAGTGTGACATATACCTTGACGTCCCGGAGATGGCAGTAGGCCACCGCCTGGGCGGCCTCCTCCGGGGTGAAATTTTTCGCGCCGCGGCGGGCGTTAAAGCCGCTCCAGCCCAGATAGACGGCGTCCGCGCCGTTCTGCACGGCGGCGCAGACCGACTCCATGGAGCCGGCGGGAGCAAGCAGCTCCATCATGCTGACGTATTCCTCCTCTTATGTGGGATGTTCCCGCCCTCCGCGGAGGGGGCGGGAACACCGGCTGTCTCATTTGCGGTTCTGAAGCCTGAAAATCTCCCGCCTGGCCTCGGACAGCTCCATCTTCAGCCGGGCGTTTTCGTCCAGGCCCTCCTTCATCTGGCGGCGCAGGGCGTCGCCGGCCTCCTGCTCCTTGAGGAGCTGGTCGGTGAGATTCATGGCCGTCAGAATGGCGGCGTCCGACCGGCCCAGGTGGGTGCCGGCCATGACCTCCCGCACCTGGCGGTCCAGCAGGGCGGCGCAGCGCTTGACGTACTCCTCCCCTTCCTCCGCCACAATGGTGTACTCCTGACCCGCGATAGAGACGGTAATTTTGTTCCTCATTGGGCTCTCCCCCTCGACAACATCCGGCTCTCGCCGGCTGAAATATTTTACAGTTTTGCTCTATTGGGGCCATTATAGCATATTTACCCCCGTTTGAGAAATGAAATTACCATGAATTTTTCCCGCCGGAGGCGGTTTTTTTCTCTCTTTCCGGGTTCCGCTCCGGCCCGGTCCCCGAAAGGGAAAACGGGCGGTGAAAAAACGCGGGTCCGGAGCCCTCCGGCCCCGGACCCGCGCCCTCTTCGCGTCTATCCCATATTGGAGAAGCGCTCCACCGCCTTGGCGAAGCGGCGGATGGTCTCCTCCGCGTCGCCGTGCTCGATGCCGTCCCGGACGCAGTGCTGAAGGTGGCCCTCCAGCACCACCTGGCCCGCCCGGTGGAGGGCGGATTTGGCGGCGTTGATCTGGGAGAGCACGTCCTCGCAGGGCACGTCCTCGTCAATCATCCGGTCGATGGCCTGGACCTGTCCGATAATTTTCCGCAGGCGGCGGTGCAGATTGTCCGCGTCCATGCACTGTCTCATAAAAAGCTTCCGCCTCCTCTGGCGCTGTGCTGCCGGTATCCTATCACAAAACGGCCCGCTTGTCAAAATCGCCCCCCTCCTCCCCCAAAGGGACAGGTTTCCACAGCCCGTTCCGACCCTATTTTCCCAGGTATTGGGAATATAATGGCTCTCACACCGGGCGGTCCCGCTGGACAGGCCCATACGAAGGAGGAACGGATTATGGAGACGATCCGGAGTAAGCTGGACAAGCTGCGGAAGCGGTCGGCACGGGGGGAGACGGTCAGCCTGGACGCCTCCGCCCTGCTCCGCCTGGCCGACGGAGGCATCCACTTTCTGCTGGCGGCGGTGCTGTCCGGCGCGGTGATTTTCGGCGGTTACGCCCCCTTCGGGGTGGCGGTGGTGGGGGCGTCGGGCTCCGGGGTGTGCGCGGCGGCGGCGCTGGCCGGGGCCTGTCTGGGGTATCTGACCCTGCTGGGCTTCACCCACGCCCTGCGGTATGTCTCCGCCTGTATGCTCACCTTTGCGGTGAGCTTCGCCTTCTATGACGTGAAGCTGCTGCGCACCCCCTGGGCCATGCCCCTGACGGCCGGCCTGCTCAACGGGTGCACCGGCTTTATCTATCTGTCCGAGGCGGGGTGGCGGGCGGCGGACGTCATCTGTTTTCTGCTGGAGTGCTTTCTCACCGCGGCGGCAAGCTGGTGCTACCGGCAGCTTCTCCTCCCCCTGCGCACCGGCCGGGGGGAGAACCTGCTCACCACCCAGGGGCGGGTGAGTCTGGCGGTGCTGCTGTGCTCCCTGCTGGCGTCGCTGTCCTCCCTGTACCTGTTCCGGGACGTCTCTCTGGGGCGCTCTCTGGGGGTGACGGCGGTGCTGGCCGCCGCCTGGCAGGGCGGGTGCTCCGCCGGAGCGGTGCTGGGGGTGTCCGCCGGCCTGGCCATGGATCTGGCCTCCGGCGGGGTCCCCCTGTACGCCATGGCCTGCGGCCTGTCCGGCCTGGCCGCCGGAGCCCTCCGGGAGAAGCGCCGGCTGCGCTGCGCCCTGGCCTATGTGCTGGCTAACGCTGGGGCCGTGCTGTGGACCTGGGACAAGGGCCTGCCCCTGTCCATTCTCTATGAGGTATTTTTGGGCTCGGCGGCCTTTCTGCTCCTCCCGGAGCGCCCCCTGCGGCGGCTGGGGGTGTGGCTGGTCCCGGAGACCCCCGCGCCGCCGGACCGGCGGGCCCTGCTCCGGGTGCAGCGGCGGCTGGAGGACAGCGCCCAGGCCTTCCGCACCCTGTATGAGACCATGCGCGCCGCCTTCCGGCCGCCCCGCAACGACAACGACGTGGCCGCCGTCTTCGACCGGGCCGCCTGTCAGGTGTGCCGCGCCTGCGCCCTGCGCGCCAACTGCTGGGAGCGGGACTATGTGTCCACCTTCGACGCCCTGAACAACGCCGCCCAGGCTATGCTGGACCGGGGCAGGGGCCTTCCGGGGGATTTTCCGGCCCATTTCACCAGCCGCTGCCTGCATTTTCCCGATTTCCTCGCCGCGGTCAACCGGGAGCTCACCGCCCTGCTCTACCGGAGGCAGTTCAACAGCCGCATTCAGACCAGCCGGCAGGCGGTGTGCCGCCAGTACGGGGAGCTGGCCTCTCTGCTGCGCACGGCGGCGGAGGAGCTGTCCCAGGAGCTGGCCCCCGACCTGGCCGCCACCAGAGTGCTGCGGGAGCACCTGGCCGGCCTGGGGGAGACCCTCCAGGGGGAGGTCTGCCGGGACGGGCGGGGCCTGCTCCGGGTGGAGCTGTCCGGACCGGGCTGCGGCCGCCTGGCCGCGCCGGCCCAGGCGTTCTCCCATCTGCTGGGCGTCCCCCTGCGCACCGAGCTCCAGGAGCGGGAGCGCCTGTCCCTCATCCAGCAGGAGCCCCTTATGGCGGTGGTGGGCGCCGCCGCCCGGCGGCGGGATGGGGAGACGGTCAGCGGCGACGCCGGCACCTACTTCAAGCGCCCCGACGGCGTTTTGTACGTCCTGCTGTGCGACGGCATGGGCTCCGGCCTCCAGGCCAGCCGGGAGAGCGCCCTGGCCCTGCGGCTGCTGGAACAGTTTTTACAGGCCGGCGTGGACACGGAACAGGCCCTGACCATCCTCAACTCCGCCCTGGCCCTCCGGGGCGAGGAGGCGGGGGGCTTTACCACCATAGACCTTCTGCAGGTGGACCTGTTCTCCGGAGACGGGGCGGTATTCAAGCTGGGGGCGGCCCCCACCTATGTCAAAAAGGGGAGCGTCTTACAGCGCATCGCCGGGGCCTCCCTCCCCGCCGGCCTGGCCGCGGAGGAAAAGGCCACGCCGGACCGCTTCCCCCTCCACCTGTCCCCCGGAGACTGCGTGGTGATGGTAAGCGACGGCGTCACCGGAACCGGGGAGGACGCCTGGCTCCGGGAACGCCTGGCCGGCTTCTCCGGGGACAGCCCCAAGGAGCTGGCCGCCCAGCTCATCGCCCACAGCCCCCAGGGCGCCACCGACGACCGCACCGCCCTGGCGGTGTGCATCGCCCGGCGGACCGCTCCGGACGCCCCGTAGCGCGCCCTTCCGCCCCGCTTTCCCGCCGTCTCCCCAAAAGCACAGGGGGGGCGGGTCCGGGACCCGCCCCCCCTGCTTCTATTTAATCTGGGGATGTCTCATGTTTGCCCTTGTCTTTGTTGTACAACCGGCTTAATGTTATATGGGTCATGTTCAGAAACGCGGCGACATGGGTGTGCTTTACTTTGTCAATCACACCGGGGTAATTCTCCAAAAACCAGCGGTACCGCTGCTCCGCGTCCAGGGTATACCGCATGATTTTCAGCTCCCAGTGCATCCGGGCGGACTCCAGAGTAAATTTCTGGTGCAAGTCTGTCAGCTCCGGATAATCCCGCTGGAGGGCCTGGAATCTGCTGAGAGACAGAGCAATCACGGTGCTATCCGTCAGCGCCTCCACGGTAATGGGGGCCGTCTCGCCCAGCTCTGAACTCGCCATGAGGGGCTGTCCGCTCTGGTATACAATGCAGTCCGTGACATCTTTTGCCCCGTCTTCCCCACCATATACGCCCCGGAAAATGCCCTTGACTAAAAAAAAGATACAGTCCTGTGTATCGCCGCTCTTAATCAGCTGTTTTCGTTTGGCGATGGACCTAATGTTGCACAGGGGCGCCAGCGCCTGAATCAATCGTTCGTTCTTGATTTGCAGAACCTCCCGCAAAAATTTCTCCTTGTCCACGCCTATTATCTTGTTCACGCATATTCCCCCTAAAAAAATAAATTTAGATTTATTATACATGAATTTCCACCCGTTTTGTTATCCTAAATCAACAAAATTTCCTCCCCCACTCAAAAAAAAAAAAAAAAAAAAAAAAAAAAAAAAAAAATAAAAAAAAAAAAAAATACCACCAATTTTGAAAAAAAAAAAAAAAAAAAAAAACAAAAAAAAAAAAAAAAAAAAAAAAAAAAAAAAAAAAAAAAAAAAAATATAAAAATATAATATTATTATGTTACTTTTATTAATATGTAAAAATTTATTCAATGTATTTTATTCTAATAATAAGAATAACAAAAATTAATTAAACTTTAAAGGTTTAAAGTAACAAGCTTTAAGAAAAAATAAAAAACACTCAAAAACTATTGACGAAATATTTAACTTATAGTAAAATAATCGAAAGCGAGGTGATAAATATATGGAAGAGAAGATTTTATCAATACTTGAAAATATTCATTCAGAAGTTAAAGGTGTAAGACAGGATGTAAATGAAATCAAAGAAGACCAAGTTGAAATGAAGCAAGATATCAAAAACATCCAAGAAGAGCAAAAAGAAATGAAAAAAGATATCAAAGATTTGCAAGAAGGCCAAGCAGAAATGAAAAAAGAAATGGCAGGAATGAAGCAAGATATTAAAAAATTGCAAAAAGGTCAAACATCTTTTAGAAAAGAAATGAAACAAATGAAAAAAGAACAAACTATAATGAAAAATCAACAAGAAACAATGATAGAAAACATAGAAACTATAAAAGAAAGGCAAAGAATAGACGGAATAAACATAGCAAAAATATTAAAAAAAAAAAATGAAACTTTTGCGTTATTATTAAAGGAAAACAAAGAAAACCAGCAAAAGAAAGAAGACATAACAGAAAAAAAGAAAAATACACCAAATTTGAAGTTACTTAAATAATTTAAAAAAATAACATATGAATAAACAAAGTAAGAATCTCTAAAAAATCTAATAATATAGGATAGATGTAGAGATTCTTTTTAATTCGAACTATGAGTCAAAAGCAACAAAAACTATTGCAAAAATAAGTATATAAGTATATAATAAGGAAAACGATTTTGTGCCTTG
>CALXGC010000060.1 GCA_944387755.1 uncultured Oscillospiraceae bacterium
AGAGCACGCTTCAGGTTTCTCATTGGAAATTCCTCCTTTTATTATTCAGGTTCAGGATAGTTTTCTGGCAATTCCATGCAGTTTCTTGCATATTCTGCGCCTTTCTGTATGGCTATGACGGCATAACGCTCCTTACAATGGCAAAATTATTTGAAAAAACGAAGAAAATTTTGGAAAACAGAATGTTCCAGGCAGATAAAATGCCTCTGGTAGACCCATGGTAGACCACGCTGAAAAAAGGGCGAAAAAAATTCCCCGCAAACCCTTGAACGGCAAGGGTTTGCGGGGGTATCTGTGGTAGACCGCTGGTAGACCGGCATAAAATCCGGCCGGAACGGGCTCTTATTGTCCCAGGACAAACAGGTTATTTCCCTTTTCAGTGAAGTTGGAAATGCTGTAGAGCACAACCACCGCGTCGATTTCGTTTTGGACCACATAGTCCTTCACGCTGGTCAGGTTATACCGGGGGTCAAACAGGTGAATCTCCGAAAAGCTCTGGGTCAGGAAGGGGGCCAGGCTGTCGGAGTACGAATCCCGAATCACCAAGAGCTTCGGCGCGCCGGTCTGTTCCGTCTCAATGACGCACAGGGGCTTATTTCCCCCCAGGAAGGAGGAGTACTTGTCCTTCTCCCCCAAAAAGCTGTCCACATAGAGGCTTCCCGGCTCCGGCTCGCCGTTGGGATAGGCGGTGACAACAACGCCTTCGCCGGAGATATACCGGTCGATATGGTCGGGGGGCAGCCACCGCACGCCGGAGGTGGAGTAGAGGGTGCCGTAAAAATCCTCGGACACGGTGACTTTCCGGCTCTCGTCCAGGGGAACGGCCTCCAGCCCCATGGCGTCCATCAGGGCGGCATAGCCGTAGTAGGCGCCCAGGCTGGTCCAGTGGTGGTCGGTGCGGTAGTAGAGGTCCTCGTCCTTGTGCTGAGCCAGGGCGGAGTACAGATCTATGGTATGGGTCTGGACCGCGCTGTACAGCCCGTCAATGATGGCCTTCTCATCGGCGGTAGGGGCCCCGGCGGGGAGCCGGTCCGCCCAGACGGCGGCGGAGGAGGGAATAATTCCGAAGTAGACGGGCACGTCCACGTTGTCCACCAGGGCGTTGACATAGCCGGCGTTCTGATCCAGCAGCCCCTGGTCCGGCTGGTCCAGACGGCTGATGAGGGTATCCTCTTTTCCAAAATAGACCCCGTTGTTCTCCTGCTTGCCGGTAAGGCGCTCGCTCCAGGCTTTTAAGGCCACCCAGAAGTCCCGACCGATAATCTGGTCATTGACATAGTCCTCGGCGTCCTCCATAAATTTGCCGGAAGATATATTTTCCAGCGAAAGCTTGGGCGCCTGGGCCAGATTCCGGTTCTCCACCGGAGAAAACGTCCTGTCCGGCAGAATCAGGCTGCCCAGGAAGATGCCTCCGATGAACAGGCAGAAGAGGACCGTGAGAAGCAGGTTGAATTTATGCGGCTTCATTGTGAATCCTCCTTTAAAAGCGGAAATACAGGAAGGGGTTATAGGTGCCGTCCACCAGATAGCCGCTGCACACCACAAGCCCGGCAATCACCAGAACGGCGCACACCCCCTGGGCGGCCTTCACCGGCAGCCTGGCATAGACAGCCCGGCCCATGTTGGTGGAAGCAGCGGCGGCAACGCACAGAATGGGCAGATAGCTGACGAGGTAGTACCCAAAGGCCCCGTCCGCCAGAGCCGCGCCTTCCAGTCCGAACATGACCCGCAGATAGCCGCCCAGATGGGTGAAATCCTCCAGGGCAAAGATAGTCCAGCTCACCAGGACGAAGAACAGGGTGTACACATGCTGAAGCGCTCTGGGCAGCTTGCTCAGCCGCCTGCCCAGCCACAGCTTCTCCAGCAGAAGCAGCACAAAGAAGTACAGGCCCCAGATGACATAGTTCCAGCTTGCCCCGTGCCAGATGCCGGTGGCGGCCCACACCACAAACAGGTTGAACACCCACCGGGGTTTTGAGCACCGGTTGCCCCCCAGAGGGATATAGAGGTACTCCCGGAACCAGGTGGACAGGGAGATGTGCCACCGCCGCCAGAACTCGGTGATGCTCCGGGCGATATAGGGGTGGTCGAAGTTGGGCAGAAACTCAAAGCCCAGCATCCGCCCCAGGCCCACCGCCATGTCGGAGTAGCCGGAGAAGTCGAAGTAGATCTGGAACATGAAGGCCAGCACTCCCAGCCAGGCCCCGGCCACCGTCAGGTCCCCCACAGCCATGGCCTTATAGCTGTCCCACAGCATTCCCACGTTGTTGGCGATGAGAATTTTCTTGCCCAGGCCAATCATAAACATCTGCACGCCGGAGCCGAACTTGTCGATGGAGGTGTCCCGCCGGTCAATCTGGTCCCCCAGATCCTTGTACTTGATAATCGGCCCGGCGATGAGCTGGGGAAAGAGGGTGACAAAGGTGCCGAAGTTGATGATGCTCTGCTGGGCGCGGGTGTCTCCCCGGTACACGTCGATGGTGTAGCTCATAGTCTGGAAGGTGTAGAAGGAGATGCCGATGGGCAGGTGGATGCCCAGCACCGGCATAAAGGTCAGGCCCACGGCCTGAAGGGACGTGGCCAGGAAGTCCCAGTACTTGAAGAACAGCAGAAGCAGCAGGTTGAAGAACATGGAGGAGGCCACCGCCAGCTTGGCGTATTTAAGCTGTCCTTTTCCCTTAAAATGCTCCACCAGCAGGCCGTGGGTGAAGTCGATGGCGGTGGAGAGGAACATAATGGCCACATAGTCCTGCTCCCCCCAGTAGTAGAAGAGCAGAGAGGCGGCCAGAATCACCACATTGCGCAGCGCTCTGGGCACAAGATAATAGACCAGCAGCGTCAAAACCAGGAAATAGAACAGGAAAACGGGGGTGGAAAAGACCATGGGGCGTCCTCCTTATGGATGGAATGGGAAAGCGGCGGGCCGTGCCCGCCGCCCTCCGCTCGTGTGTTAAAACAGGGCGTTGAAGTCGCTGACGATGGCGTCGCAGTCCGGGTGGACAATCAGCATCACATAGCTGCCGTTGGAGACAATGCGGGAGGTGTTCTGCCACACGTCGATGGCGCTGGGGTACCAGGCGCCGCCCTCCACCTGGGCGTCCACCCGGGCCTGGAGAATCTCCTTCACCGCGTCCACGTCGCCGCTGTCTGTCACCTCCACCAGGACAATCTCGCTGGTGTTCATGGTCATCATGTTGATGTAGGGCAGGCACTGCTGGGTGTCGATGTCAAACAGGCCAGGATAAACCCCCTCAGCCAGGGCGGCGTCGGCCAGAGAGAGCATCCCGAACTCATAGCTGCTGGTGACAGTGGTATAGAAGGCGGACAGGTCCACCTGAGAGGCGGCGGGGGCGTCTGTCTCCGGCTGGTCCGGCGTCTCCGGGGCGCTGGAGCTGCCGGAGCTGCTGGAGCTGCTGGAGCTGCCGGAGCCGGTGGAGGGGGCCTCCTCCCAGCGGCAGCGGACCACGCAGACGGCGGTCAAATCGCCGGCGGCGGCGGTAATTTTGGCGGTACCGGGGGCCACGGCCGTCACCTTGCCGTTCTCATCCACCGTGGCCACAGAGGGATTGCCGGAGGTAAACGTCACCTTCTGGCCGGCAGGAGACGTTTCGGCCTTCAGGGTATAGCTGGAACCGGCGGAAAACAGGGTAAAATCAGAGGAACTCAGGGACAGGGAGGCCTCCGCCTGGGGCTCCTCCACCGGCTTCTCCTGAGAGACGTCGGGCTCCTGGGAGGCGTCAGGCTCCTGAGAAACGTCAGGCTCCTGAGACACGTCGGGCACAGAGGCGTCCGGCTGGGACTGGTCCTCCTGGCTGGAGGAGACGCTGTTGTCCGGCTGGGAGGATCCCGTTTCGTTTCCGCCGCATCCGGCGAGGAGAGAGACAGACAGGGCCAGCGCCAGCAGCAGGGCATAGGTGCGGTGCTTCATCATGGTTCAAAACTCCTTTTGTCGCATTTTGCGGATTCACTCAGCTTGGACGGCAAAGGAGCGGAAAAGTTCCCCCTGTAGAAGCAATTCGGCGCAGTCCCTAAAAACCGCCTGAAATTTCAGGGGAAATCCGCATTATTATACCAAGCTTTTTCCGCAATTACCACCCCGCCGCCGAAAAAATTTACGAAAAAGAAATCCGGCGCGGAGCGTACCCCACGCCGGATTTTCTCAGTTTTTGGGATCTGCCACAATGATCCGAATTCGCCCGCCGGCGGAGCATCCGAAGCTGTCGTACCAGCCCGTCAGCTTATAGTTGTCCGCGTCAATCTCCGACAGGGCGGCGGCGTAGTAGCCGGTGCTTCCGCTGCCCCGGAGGAGGACCTGGACGTCCTCCGCAACGTCATAGGTCTTGTCTCCCGACTTTGCGCTGAGGGTGCTCAGGCCGGTGAGGGTCACGTCCTCCAGCTGGCGGATGGTCTTCAGGGAGCCGTCCTCATAGATCAGGGCTGCGCCGCCGGTTTTGACGGGATAGGCCACCGAGCCGCTGATGGTATGCCGCTCCCCGTCCTGGAAATATGTATAGGAGCCGGACACGCTGGTACCGGTGGAATTGCGCTCCGCGGAGGAGATGTATACATAGTCATAGGTGTCCCCCGTCACCCCGCTCAAAATCAGACGGTCGATGTCCCCGGCGCTGTCCAGGGTGTAGCAGAGCACATCGCCGCTGTCCAGCCGCTCCCCAGCCAGCCGGGAGGGGTAGATGCGGGCGTAGCCCCCCTCCCCGTCGGTATCCAGAATTTCCACGTTCCCGGCAAACTGATAGCCGGCAAAGGAGGAGCCGTCGCCGCTGACTGTGCCGGTCAGGCTCTTTTTCTGCATGGACTGGATGGATGTGCCGGAGCTGTCCACTGTGACGGACACCAGGCGGCCCACGGAGTAGGTCCCGGCGCTGGTATAGAAGGTGCGCACCACGCCGTCGGAGCAGGCCACCTGGGTCTCCGTCTGGAGGGAGACGGTCTCAGAGCTGCTGGTGGCGGCGCTGGAGGACCCCTTCTGGCTGGAGAGGACGGTGCCGTAATAGACCGTCTCCCCGCCGGCGAGGGACACCACGTCCACCACCTCGCCGTTCATCCCCAGCAGCAGCGTCACCAGGTCGCCCTGAGAGAACGCCCCCTGGCTGGAGCACTGATAGACGGCGTCGGAGGTGCCCAGCTGGTACTCGCTGCCCGCCACAGTGACGGAGGTGGGGGCGGCGGAGCTGGGGGAGACGGCGGTGAGGGTGCCGCTCACCCGGTCGCTGTACACCCAGACGGTGCGCAGGTTTTCATTGTAGTAGTACACGTCGTACTGCTGCACCGCCGTCAGGCTGGAGACCGCTCCGTTGCGGTAGATGGTGGCGCCGGAGGCGGAGAAGGGCAGGGACATGCCGCCGCTGGCTGCGGCGATATAGGGCCCCTTGGTGCCGGCTGAGACCAGGGCAGAGTAGTCCACTTCCCCGTTGGTGACGGTGTAGCCCAGGGTGGTTCCGTACACCGTCCCGCCGCTTCCGTCGCTCACCAGCAGGTTATAGAAGAGCGTCGCGCAGTCCTGCCGGGTGAGAATCTGTCCCTGGACGGCGCTCAGGTCGTCCCGCAGGCCCACCGAGGCGGCCTTGGTGAGCTGGGCGGAGGGGTAGGCGCCCGCCAGAGAGCTGGAGTCATAGCCCAGCAGCTTCAGCAGGGCGGCGCAGGCCTCCTCCAGAGTAATCTGGTTTTCGGGACGGAAGGTGCCGTCCACATAGCCGCTCATCCACCCCTGCTCCACCGCCAGCTGGATGTACTGGCTGGCCCAGTGGCTGCTCTTCACGTCCCTGAACAGGGAGACGCCGCTCCCTGTCCCCGCGGTGTCTTTATAGGGGGAGGCCGCCGTCATCATGGTGACGAACTCCGCTCTGGTGACGGGGGCGGAGAGGTTCAGGCTGCCGGAGCCGTCCCCGGTGAGGATTCCCAAAGCCTGCACCGCCTCCACCGCCGTGGCGGAGCCGGCCGCCCCCGCCGGAAGGAACAGAGAGGCCGCCAGGCTCAGGGCCAGCAGCGTATTCAAAATCGGTCGTTTCATAAATATGCGACTCCTTTGCGTCCATTTTGTGGTAGGGCGGGGGCTTGCCCCCGCCGTCAATCGTAATGCAGCGCGTCGATGGGGTTGAGCCGGGCCGCCTTCTTGGCGGGCAGATAGCCGAAGAGGATGCCGATGCCCACCGAGATGCCGAAGGCCAGGGCCACGGCGGCCAGGGTGGGCGAAACGGTCAGGCTCTCCTCCATCACCCGCTCCACCACCTGGGTGGCCGCCGCGGACAGCCCCTTCCCCAGCAGGATGCCGATGACGCCCCCCAGGGCGGAGGTGGCCGCCGCCTCGATGACAAACTGCTGCATAATGTACCGCTCCTTGGCCCCCAGGGACTTTCGGATGCCGATCTCCCTTGTGCGCTCGGTGACGGACACCAGCATGATGTTCATGATGCCGATGCCCCCCACCACCAGGGAGATGGCGGCGATGCCCGCCAGCACCCCCACCAGCACGTTCACCATGCTGGTCATGGTGTCCAGAATCTCCGACATGCTGGTGACGGTGTAGTAGTCGTCGCTGGCAAAGACGGCGTACAGGGCGGACTCCAGGGCGGCCACGCTCTCGTCGATATAGTTCTCGTCCTTCATGGTGACGGTATAGGTGCTGGTCTCGCCGGTGAAGCGCTCGGCGGTGGTATAGGGCAGGTACAGGCAGTCGTCGCTGCCCCCCTCCTCCAGGGTGTCCCCCTGCTGTGCCAGCACGCCCACCACCTTCAGGCTCTGTCCCCCCACCCGGAGGGACTGGCCCACGGCGTTTCCGCCGAAGTAGGCCTGGTTCAGATAGGCTCCGATGACGCACACCTTGGTTCTTCCGGCCATGTCGCTGTACTGGAGCCCCCGGCCCTGGGCCACGGACACCCCGGCGATGTCGAAGTAGTCCTCGCTCACGCCGGTGGAGGAGGTGGTGCTCACCGTCTCAGAGCCGATTTTCACATAGCCCATCATAGACACCGTGGGGGAACACAGGTCCAGGTACTGGCTGTTCTCCTCCACAATTTCGTACATGCCGTCCACGTCCAGGGTGCGGGTGGAGCCCCGGGACATGACGTTGACGGTGAGGGTGTTGGTCCCCATGTCGGAGAAGCTGTCGGTGATGTACCCCTCCAGGCCGTTGCCCAGGCCCACAATGACGATGACCGCCGCCACGCCGATGATGATGCCCAGCATGGTCAGGAGTGTGCGCACCTTACTGGAGACGATGTTTTTCAGGGCCAGCTCCAGGGATTCCAAAATGCTCATGCGCTCCTCCCCTCCTCCCCTCCGGCGATCCGGGGGGTGACCACCGCCTCGGGGGCGTCGGAGGGTCCGTCGTAGAC
>CALXGC010000061.1 GCA_944387755.1 uncultured Oscillospiraceae bacterium
GAAAGGGGGTGCCGCCCAACGGGCGGCGGGGGATTGCAAAACAGTGGGCGCACAATGTGCGCCCCTACATGGATGGGCGCGCCGGGTCGTCGCGCCCCACGATACGTTTGCCGTTTAAACCCCCTCCGCCTCGCTTCGCTCGGCACCTCCCCCGAAGGGGGAGGCTTTTGGACGCGCCGCTCCCCCGGATGCGCTGGAAAAATGCATGAAATTACGGACTGCAAACAAAAAATTTCATTGCTTTTTCTCCAGACATTGGGTATAATGAGATATAAGAGCGGCCAACGGGCGTCCGCGGGACGCCGACTACACAAATTATGGAGGTCAACCAGAATGAAAGAAGTCTATGTGGTCAACTGCTGCCGTACTGCCATCGGCTCCTTCGGCGGAAGCCTGAAGGACGTCCCCGCCGCCCAGCTGGGCTCCGTGGTTATTAAGGAAGCCCTGAACCGCGCCGGTGTGAAGCCGGAGAACGTGGATGAAGTGATGTTCGGCTGCATCCTCACCGCCGGCCTGGGCCAGAACGTGGCCCGCCAGGCCTCCCTGGGCGCCGGTATTCCCATCAGCGTCCCCGCCTACACCGTGGGCATGGTGTGCGGCTCCGGCATGAAGTCCGTCATCGAGGGCGCCCGCTCCATTCTGGCCGGCGCCGCCGACATCATCGCAGCCGGCGGCCCCGAGAACATGTCCGCCGCCCCCTGCTCCCTGCCCGCCGCCCGCTGGGGCGCCCGGATGTTCGACGGCAAGATGGTGGACACCATGGTGAAGGACGGCCTGTGGGACGCCTATAACAACTATCACATGGGCACCACCGCCGAGAATATCGCCGACGTGTGGGGCATCACCCGCGAGGAGATGGACGCCTTCGCCGCCTCCTCCCAGAACAAGACCGAGGCCGCCCAGAAGGCCGGCCGCTTTGACGACGAGATCGTCCCTGTCATGGTCAAGCAGAAGAAGCAGATGGTGGAGTTCAAGGTGGACGAGTTCCCCCGCGCCGGCGTCACCGCCGAGGGCATTTCCAAGCTGAAGGGCGCCTTCCCTGTGGGCCCCGAGGGCGTGGAGGACGCCATTGACTACGCCTTCCAGCCCGCCCAGGTCCACGAGGCCGACGCCCGCAAGCACGTCCAGCGCGTCACCGCCGCCAACGCCTCCGGCATCAACGACGGCGCCGCCGCCATCGTGCTGGCCTCCGGCGAGGCCGTGGAGAAGTACGGCCTGAAGCCCATGGCCAAGCTGGTGAGCTGGGGCCAGGGCGGCGTGGACCCGAAGATCATGGGCGTGGGCCCCGTCCCCGCCACCCGCCAGGCCATGAAGAAGGCCGGCCTGACCATCGACGACATGGACCTCATCGAGGCCAACGAGGCCTTCGCCGCCCAGTCCATCGCCGTGGCCCGCGAGCTGGGCTTCGACATGAGCAAGGTCAACGTCAACGGCGGCGCCATCGCCCTGGGCCACCCCGTGGGCTGCTCCGGCGCCCGCATCATCGTCACCCTGCTCCACGAGATGTGCAAGCGGCCCGAGGCCAAGAAGGGCCTGGCCACCCTGTGCATCGGCGGCGGCATGGGCGTCGCCACCATCTTCGAGAAGTGCTGAGTTTTCTCACTTGACTCAGTTTTCCTCCTTTTATAGCAGAAGCCCCTGCGGAGCGCTCCGCAGGGGCTTCTGTTTTTATTCCGGCTTTTTGGGCGGCCGCTCCCGAAGGACGGCCATAATGTCCTCCGCGGCGGCCTCCGCGTCGGCGCGGGCCCCGTCGAAGAGGCCCAGCTGCACCAGACTCAGGGCAATCAGGGTGATGGTGGGACCCAGAATCATGCCCAGCACGCCGGCCACCCGCCAGCCGATATAGATGCTGATGAGGGACACGATGGGGGACAGCCCCGTCTGGTCGCCCACAAACTTGGGCTCGCCCATCCGGCGGAACAGGGCAATGACGCCCCAGATGAGCATCAGCTCCAGGGCATGGAAGTAATTGCCCATAAACAGGTCAATTGCGGCCCACGGGACCATCACCGTGCCCGCGCCGATGATGGGGATGAAGTCCATCACCGCCAGCACCAGGGCCAGCAGCAGGCTGTAGGGCTGCCCAATGATGAAAAAGCCAATCAGCAGGATGAAAAACACCACCACAGACAGCAGCAGCTCCGCCCGCAGATAGCTCCCGAAGGCCCCCAGGGCGGTGTCCCGCAGCTGCTTGACAAAATTCAGCAGCCGCTGGTGGGTGTGCCTGGCCGCCTGCGCCCCCAGGTGGGGATAGTCCACCGTGAGCATATAGCAGGCCATGATATAGATGATCAGCGCCAGAACAAAGTCGGGCACCCCCTGGGCCTTCTGAATGGTGTACTCCGCCAGGGAGTTCAGATACTGGGGCACCGCGCCGGCCAGCCAGTCCATCAGGCTGACGGTGGCGGAATCCACATGCTCCCGCAGCTCGGTGGGAATCATGGTCCAGAACCGGGCGGACATCTCCTCAATCTGGGCCAGCGTGCTCTGCACTCCCGCCAGAAGGCCGTTCCAGTTCTGGGTCAGAGACACCAGCTCCACCCCGGCGGCATAGCCCAGATAGCCGATCCCCGCCCCCAGCAGGCCGAAAAGCAGCAGCAGAATCAGCAGGGTGGACAGCTTCCGCGGCACCCCCAGCCGCCGCTGAAACCACCGGATCAGCGGGTGGAGGATGGCGGCGGTAATCAGCGCCGCCACAAAGGGGGCGAACAGGGACAGCAGGGGCAGCCCCACCCGCTTCAGCAGCCAGACCGCCGCCAGAAGCAGAGCCAGCCGAATGCCCAGCCGGGCCCAAATCCGGCCGCGCTCCGGCCAGGACAGCTTGGTTTCCTCCATAGGACTGTTATGCCTCCCGATAGACCAGGCCGATCAGGTTGGGACCGGCGTTGATGGCGACGACGCCTCCGACGGGGTACGTCATATCCGCCGGAGCCCCCAGGGCTTTGGCGCTCTCCTCCGCCAGGCGGGCGGCCTGTTCCTCGTTGCTCCCCCGGATGATCAGATAGGGCGTGCCCTCCTGCCGGGTCTTCCGGCACGCCTCCAGCAGGGCGGGCACCACGTTCTTCTCCCCCCGCACCTTGGAGAGGATCTTCGAGTCCCCGTCCTCAAAGGTCATAATGGGCTTCAGGCCCAGGGCGTCCCCCACAAAGGCCGCCGCCGCCGACACCCGGCCCGACTTCTTGGCGAAGCGCAGGTCCAGCGGGGCGAAAATCACCCGCACATGGTCCAGCCAGTCCCGGAGATAGGCCAGCACCTCCCCCTCGTCGGCGCCGTTCCGGGCCATTTTCGCCCCCTGAACCACCGCCCAGCCGTAGCCCATGGTGTAGGTCTTGGAGTCCAGAATGTGGATGTGGAAGGTCTCCTTGGCCTCCGGATAGTCCTCATAAAACTCCTGCCGGGCCTGTACGGCGTTTTGATAGGTGGCCGAGCCCTTGGCGTTGATGGCGGTGTAAATCAGGCAGCGGACGCCGCTCTGAAAGGCCTCCTGAAAGCACTGGCTGAACACAAAGGGAATCAGCTGGGCGTGGGTGGGAATCTGGGGCGCTTTGAGCAGCCGGGGATAGAACTCCTCCGGCGTAAAGTCATAGCCGTCCTGCAGCTCCTTCGTGCCCATGGCGATGGGAAAGGGCAGAACCCGGATGTTCAGCTCCTCCCGCAGGGCGCGGGGGATGTCGGCGGCGGAGTCGGTGACAAATTGAATCGGTACCATAGCGGCCTCCTGATACGATATAAAATAAAATATTCAAACAAAACATCTGTGCGCTGTAACGCCATTATTGCAGAAGCGGCGGCAATTGTCAATGAAGGGAAGATTAAGAAATCCCGTCCTTTTTCTTTTTCATGGGCGTCCGCGTGCCGTCCGGGCGCTGGAGATAGGTGTGCGCCAGCTGGGCCTCCAAATTGGCCTTCACCGCGTCCAGATACTCCCGGCGCAGCAGGGCGCGCTCGTGCTTCTCCGCCTCGGTGAGGCCCTCCGTTTTGGCCTTCCGGGCCAGGGCGTTGATGCGGTCAATCTTTGCCTGTTCCATAAACTTTCCTCCTGTCTGCGTCTTTCCGCCTCGCTTCGGCGCGTGCAGCGTCTGTTGCCGTAGGGGCGGCCTTTGGCCGCCCGCTGGTTTAACCCCTTCCGCCTCGCTTCGCTCGGCACCTCCCCCGAAGGGGGAGGCTTTGGCGGGCGCACAATGTGCGTCCCTACAAAAATGGGCGCGCCGGGCCGTCGTTTTTACCCCTTCCGCCTCGCTTCGCTCGGCACCTCCCCCGAAGGGGGAGGCTTTGGAGCGGCAACGTCCGTTGCTTGCGTAGGGGCGGCCCTTGCGGCCGCCCGTGAGCCGGCCGCCGCTTACCCCGTCCGGCGGGCGCACAATGTGCGCCCCTACAGCCCGCTTTCTTAGACGTACCGCTCCAGCAGCAGCATAATCCGGCCCTTTTTGGACTCGCCCAGCACGGATTTCACCACGCATTTGCCCAGGCCCCGGCAGGTGAGCACGTCGCCCCCGGCCACGGTCTGGCCGGCCTTCATGCACGGGCGGTGGTTGACGGCCACCCGTCCGGCGGATATAAACTCCGCGGCCCGGCCCCGTGAGACAGAGAATCCTGCGGCCAGCACGGCGTCCAGGCGCAGGGCGGCCACGGTGTCCCGGATGGTCTTCACCGTGGGGGGCTTTGGTGTCAGATGTTCCAGGGGAATCTCCTTCACAGAGACCTTCCAGCGCCCGGCGGACTCCCACTGGCTGAGGAGGATGGGCAGGGCCTCCCGGAGGACCACTGTCTGACACCGGTCCTCCAGAAGCAGAATATCCCCCAGCTTCTCCCGCGTGAGTCCCAGGCCCATCAGGGAGCCCAAAATGTCCCGGTGGGTCAGGGCGGCTCCGCCGGGGAAGGCGGCCTCCAGGGCGGCCAGGGGGCTGTCCGGGCCGGAGAGAAAGTCCGGCTCCTGCCAGTCGGGGAGAAAGCACAAAATATTCCGCTCCGCCCCCTCATAGCCTCCCGCGGCCAGGCAGCGGGGAGCGCCCCAGGCCCGGAGCAGATCGGACGCGGCGGCCTGCTCCCCCGGCGACAGAAAGGGGGTCCAGGCGGGGATGTTCCGGCGCTGGCACAGCTCCAGCTTATCCAGCACCCGCGCCAGCAGCACCCGCTCCTCTCCGCTGTGGGCGCAGCGGTCCAGCAGCTCCGTCTTGTTCACAGCCTCTCCTCCTCTCCGGCGTTTTCTTTAGTATAACAGGAACCGGCCTCCGGCACAAGGCATTTCCGCCCTTGCCTGTCCGGCCTCCAGGGTGTACAATGTTAAAAACATGTAAAAGCGCGGCGAAAGGGGGTCCGTCGGTTGATTCAGCAGACCTATGACTTCTCCAAGGGGAGCATCTCCAAAAACATTCTGTCTCTTGCGGTTCCCATGACGGCGGCTCAGGTGGTCAACGTCCTCTACAGCGTGGTGGACCGGATTTATCTGGGCCTGCTGCCCGGCCATCTGGCCCTCACCGGCCTGGGGCTCACCCTGCCGGTGATCTCCATCATTATGGGCTTTGCCAACCTGTGCGGCACCGGCGGCGCGCCCTTGTGCTCTATGGCGCGGGGCCGGGGCGACCTGAAGGAGGCGGAGCGGGTGATGGGCAACGCCTTTACCCTGCTGCTGATTTTCGGGGCGGCCGTCACCGCGCTGTTCCTGGCGGTGAAGCGGCCCATGCTCTATCTCTTCGGGGCCAGCGACGCCACCTATCCCTACGCCGACGCCTATATGACCATCTATCTGCTGGGCACCCTCTTTGTGATGATCGGCCTGGGCATGAACCCCTTTATCAACGCCCAGGGCTTTGGCCGGACCGGCATGATGACCGTGTGCCTGGGGGCGGTGGTGAACATCGTGCTGGACCCGGTGTTTATTTTCCGGCTGGATATGGGGGTGCGGGGGGCCGCCCTGGCCACGGTGATTGCCCAGGGGTGTTCCGCCGCGTGGGTGCTGAAATTTCTCACCGGGAGGCGGGCCACCCTCCGGCTGCGGCGGCAGAATCTGGCCCTCCAGGGGGCGCGGGTGAGGCGCATTGTGGCTCTGGGCCTGTCGGGCTTCTTCATGAACCTGACCAACAGCCTGGTGCAGATTGTGTGCAACGCCACCCTCCAGCGCTATGGCGGCGACCTGTATGTGGGCGTCATGACCATCATCAACTCCCTGCGGGAGGTCTTCCACATGCCCATCCAGGGCCTGTCCAACGGGGCCCAGCCCGTGGCCAGCTTCAACTACGGGGCGGGCAAGTACCGCCGGGTGTGCGCCTCCATCCGCTTCAGCGTGTCCGGCACCGTGGCCTGCGCCGCCTTCTTCTGGGCGCTGGCCATGCTGTTCCCCGCGCCGCTGATTCAGATTTTCAACCGGGACCCGGAGGTGGTGGCCGCCGGCGTCCCCGCCCTGCGCATCTACTTCTGCCTGTTTATCTTCATGTCCCTCCAGATGGCCGGACAGGGGGTGTTCGTCAGCCTGGGCCGCTCCAGGCAGGCCGTCTTCTTCTCCCTGCTGCGCAAGGCGGTCATCAACGCCCCCCTCACCGTGCTGCTGCCCATCTGGATGGGCACCACCGGGGTCTTCGCCGCCGAGGCGGCGTCCCAGCTCACCGGCGGCCTGGCCTGCGGCCTGACCATGTACGCCACCGTCTACCGCCGGTACCGAAACCGGCCCGACCGGCCCGAACCGTAACAGAAGAGCCCTGGAGCCAGACGGCCCCAGGGCTCTCTTCTTGTCTTAAACGGGCAGGGCCGTGATGGCGGGAATGAGTACCGGCACGGACAGGGACAAAATCACGCCGGAGGCGAAGGAGTAGATGGCCATCCGGTCGCAGGTGGCGCTGACCACCACCGGGAGCACCGTGTCCATGGCGGTGGCGCCGGGGAGGGCCACCGCCTCGATGTACCCCAGCCGCCGGGCCACCACAGGCACGGCCACAATGGAGAACAGCTCGTGCATGATGTTGGACAGGAAGGCCGTGGCCGATATGGTGAGGGAGTAGGGGGCCAGCAGGGTGGGGGCCAGGGAGTACCACCCGAACCCGGCGGCGGCGGCCACGCAGTCCTTGGGCCCCAGGGGGAGGAACAGCCCCGCCAGGGCCGTGGCCGCGAAGGTGCCCAGAATGACCGCCAGGGGGACCAGCAGCACCCGCAAGCCGGCGCCCCGCACCGCCTGGAGCATGTTGCCCTGCCGCCCCATGTCCATCCCCACCAGGAAGAGCAGCAGGTAGAGGCCGAGGTTGATCACCGCCCCGCAGTGGACCGTCACAGCCCTGGGCAGCACAAAGCGCCCCGCCAGCATTCCCAGCGCCACCGCCGCCGCGATGAGCAGGGTGAGGCTGTGGTCCACGCGGACCTTGCCCCCGGCGCCCCGGTCCTCCCCCGTCTCCTGGGGGGAGCGGCCCTGGGCGTCCAGCTTCAGCAGGTACTTCCGCAGGGCGTGGACGGCCAGCATACTGCCCGCCATGGAGGTCAGGGTAATGGCCAGGGCGTTCAGGCCGATGGTCCCCAGAGAGGCCACAATCTCCTCGTTGGCCCCCAGCTCCGCCCCCAGGGTGGCGATGAGCAGCAGCAACGCCGCCGTCTGAAACCGCCCCAGCCAGGCCATAGGCCTGTCCCGCAGGGCCGGCCGGGCCCCCAGAACCGCCCCCAGCGCCACCAAAATCAGATAGACGGCCAGATTGACCAGCGTTCCCCACATCTGCTCCACAAAAACGTCTCCTCTCTCTCCTTAGTAAGCGCGCAAAAAAGCCGGGCGGCAAGCCCTGCCGCCCGGCTGAAGCTGTGGGTCATTGTACCATGAAAGAGGAAAAATGTCCACGGTTTTGTGCAGGGCGGAGGCCGGCGGCCTCCGCCCCTCACCGGTCGCTGGCCAGCCAGGACTCCCCCTGAAAAATCAGGTCGTCCAGGTCCCGGCCTCCGGCGCTCTCCCTCTGGTATCCGTTTGTCTCTTCCATTTGATAACTCCTCCATGTGTAAGAATTCGCGTTCCGGCACAGGGCCGGCATACAGGCTATTCTATGCCGGGCAGGCCGAAAAATGTGCCGCTTTCTGTACACCGAAGGAAATCTTTTATGCCGCCGTGAGGGCCTCCGCCGTTAGGCCGGTAATTGTGCCGGCTGAGCTGGCGGGCAGCAGGTACACCGCCGGGTCCCCCTCCAGCTGGGCGTAATAGGACGTCCCGGCGCTGTCCAGCGCCCCCAGAATGAGGGTAAAGCTGTCATTCTCCTCGCCGTAAACCACGCACAGCGTCCCGGAGGGGCTGTCCAGGCCGCAGGCGGCCAGGGTGTCCTCCCGCCCCTGGTAGTCATAGCAGGCGCTGAAATCCAGGGAGGCAATCTGGGCAATCAGGCTGGACAGCGTGCTGTTCCCGTCGGGGATGGCCGCTCCGTTCACGTCCCAGGCGGTCTGCGTCTCCTCCTCTCCGGCGGTCTCCGTCTTGGTGAGGGTCAGGGCAGATTCCCCGCTGCTCCAGACGATGGAGGCGAGGTTGCCGGCCCCCACCGCGGGAAACTCCGGAATCTCCGCCAGGTCCAGCAGCTCCAGGTCCTGGAAGGCCCCGGCCAGGTCCGGGTCCACGGTGTAGATGGCGTCGGAGTCCCCCCGCTTCACATAGCAGTAGTCCTCCGCCGCCGTGCCCAGCAGCAGCTCCGCCGTCTGGCCGCCGCCGGTGACGGAGATGGTCAGGGCGGGGGCGTCCAGGCCGTAGGAGGCGAGCCCCTCCGGGCTGTCGATGGCCCGCAGGGCGGTCAGCTTCCCGGCCTGGCGGGCCAGATTGTCCAGCTGGGTCTGGTCGGCGGGAAAGGCCGGGTCGCCGTCCCACTGCCAGACGCCGTCTGTCTGGGTGAAGGACAGCTCCCCCTGGGCGTTGACAAAGGACAGGGCGGATATGCTGTCCATCTGGGTGATGTGAATGCTGTCGTCCGCCGCCTCCCGCCCGCTGTTCCAGACGCGCAGCCCGGCGTAGAGGCCGGCGCACGCCGCGGCGGCGGCGGCCAGAAGGATTAACGTGCGGGTCTGCCGGGTCATAGCTTGCGCCTCCTCAGCCAGAATACAAACCCTGCCAGCAGAATGCCGATGGGCAGAATCAGCACGTACACCGCGCTGAGCAGGGCGGGGTTGTGGACGGTGTTGTAAGTGACGGACAGGCTCTTGGCGGGAATGGTCCAGTTGCTCACGTCGTCAAAGCCGCCGGTGACGGCGTTGAGGAACAGGGTCTGGTTGGCCAGACTGGGGTTCTGGGTCAGAAGGTTTCCGTCCAGGAAGGAGGTGCTGCCGAAGACGGTCATGCGCCCCCCGTCGTCCCCCTCGGACACCGCCCCCAGCAGATAGGTCCCGGCGGTCTGGGACCCCGCCTCGTCCACGGCCATGGCCTGGTCGGTGGTGGTCAGAAAGCTCCGCACCGTCCAGGCACTGTCCTCCCCGCCGTCCAGGGCCTGGAAGCCCCGGCTGTTCTCCAGATAGGTGAGGGCGTCCCCGTCGATGCCCAGGGCGATATCGCTGCTGGTGTCCAGCACCCCCCGGATGATGAAGGGGGAGCCGAACTGGACGTAGAAGTTGCCCAGGTCGGCGATATAGCCGTCCATCATCTGAAGGCCGCGGCTCTCCAGCAGGGCCTCCCAGTTGGGCAGGACTTCCAGGGTGCTCCCGGCCACGAAGATCATCTGCCCCCCGCCGGCCAGATAGTCCTGGAGCAGCTCCAGCTCCCCGGCGGACAGGTCGGTCTCCGGCCCGTTGACAATCAGCAGGTCGCAGTCCTCCGGCACGGAGCCGTTGAAGATGGGGCTGACGCTGTCCAGATTCAGGTTGGCTTTGTCGATGGCGTCGGCGATGGGCTGGGACAGCTCCGTCTCCCCGTGGCCGGTGACGGTGTAGACCGTGCGGCTGGCCTGGCTGGTGACGTAGTCGATGGCGGAGGTGAGCTGTCCCTCGGCGTCAAAGGAGTCCTCCACCGCGGTGTAGTAGTTGGTGTAGGTATAGGTGATGACGTCGCTGTAGGAGACGGCGTCCGACTTCCCCGTGGCCTCGCAGCGGACCAGCAGGGTGTTGGCCCCGGCGTCATACTGGCTGGCCTGCTCCGGGTGGGCCACCGGGTCCACATAGGTCACGGACAGTCGGTCCGACAGGGCCGCATAGCGGTCCAAAAACTTTAAAATCCGCTGGTCCGTGGCGTTCTCCTCCGCCAGGACCACAATCTCCACGTCCTGGTCCAGGCCGGACAGGAACTCCTTCGAGGTGTCGGAGATGTCGTACAGGCCGTTGTCCGTCAGGTCCAGCTCCGTCCAGTTGGAGGGGAGCTGCCCCACGGCCAGGTTGAAGAAGATCACCAGCACCGTCACAATGGCGGTGACGGCGGCCAGATAGCCTCCCTGCCGGAGGGCCTTCGTATTCAAATTCGGTTTTTTCATCGGAACGCCTCCCGTCATGCCCAGCGGCGCTTCTGAAGCGTCTGGACCGTCAGAAACAGGAACAGGAACGTGAGGCTCAGATAGAGCGCCAGCCCCTTGATGTCAAACATGCTGTACTGGACAAAGTTATAGAAGACCTGGGTGAAGGAGAAGGCGGAGAGCACCCCGCTGAGGGCGGCGGGGAGAAAGCTCACCAGGTCGTCCCAGAGAAACAGCACCAGCAGCACCGCGAAGGTGCTCACGGCGGCGATGATCTGGCTCTCCGTGAGGGAGGAGAGGAACATGCCGATGGCAATGAACACGCAGCCCATCAGGAAGAAGGCCAGCAGAGAGGCGTAGTCGCTGAGCAGCCGCGCCTGCCCGTTCATGGCGATAATCAGGGGACAGAAGGCGCACAGGCCCACCGGGACCAGGAACACCGTGGCCATGGCCAAAAACTTGCCCATCACCACCCCGGCCAGGGACACGGGGGCGGTGAGGAGAAGCTGGTCCGTCCGGCTCCGGCGCTCCTCCGCCATGGACTTCATGGTCAGCAGGGGGATGGCGAACATGAGCACGCTCATCAGGCTGTACAGGGTGTAGGAGAACTGGGGCAGGCCGTTGAACAGGTTATAGGCCATAAAGTAGATGCCGGTGAAGAACACCAGCACGGCAATGAACACATAGCCGGTCATGGAATTGAAATAGGAGTTGAGCTCCCGCTTGTAAATCGCCGTCACGGCTCGTCTACCTCCTCAGGCTTGGATTCCTCCGGAGCGGCCGCGCCGTCAGAGGTGAGCTTCAGGAAAATGTCCTCCAGGGTCATCTGGTCCCGGCGCAGCTCCAGCAGGGGGACCTCCCCCTGGGCGAAGGCTCGGAACACCGCCGCCCGCAGGTCGGCCCCCTCCTCCGCCTCCAGGCGGAGGGAGCACACCCCCTCCTCCCTGGAGGGGAGGGCGGAGATCTTCGTCAGGCCGGGCAGGGGGGCCAGAAGGGCCCGCATCCGCCCCTCCTCCGCCGCCGCGGAGATCTCCAGGGCGGGGGCGGGGGCCAGGGCGCGCTGAAGCTCCTCCGGCGTGCCGGCGGCCGCCTTCCGCCCGTGGTGGATAATCAGCAGGTGGTCGCACACCTCCTGTACCTCGGAGAGGATGTGGGAGCTTAAAATCACCGTGTGGTCCCTGGCCAGGTCCCGAATCAGCGTCCGGATCTCCAGAATCTGCTGGGGATCCAGCCCCACCGTGGGCTCGTCCAGAATCAGCACCTTGGGGAAGCCCAGCAGCGCCTGGGCCAGCCCCACCCGCTGCCGGTAGCCCTTGGACAGGTTGCGCAGCAGGCGCCCCCGCACCCCGGCGGTGCCGGTGAGCTCCATCACCCGCCCGGTCTGGGCGCCGCGCTCCTTCCGGGGGACCTTCTTCAGCTGGGCGGCAAACTCCAGATACTCCTCCACCGTCATGTCCATATAGAGGGGGGGCTGCTCCGGCAGATAGCCGATGGCCCGCTTGGCCGCCTCCGGCTCCTGGGTGACGCTGTGGCCGTCCACCAGAATTTCGCCCTCCGTGGGGCCCAGATAGCCGGTCATCAGGTTCATGGTGGTGGACTTTCCCGCCCCGTTGGGGCCCAAAAATCCAAAGATCTGGCCGTCGGGCACGGTAAAGGACAGGTGGTCCACCGCCAGATGTCCGCCGTACCGTTTGACCAGTCCGCGCACTTCAATCACAAGACAGTACCTCCTCGCGCCTCTCCCCGCTAACCCGCGGAGAGAAGGCAGAAAATATGGCGCATTGCGCTTTTTTACAGTCGGTTCCATGTTACCCCAAAAAGCTGAAGCTTTGCTGAAAAAGCCGTAAACATTTTGTGAAAGGCGGCGCGCCGCCCCGGTTGGAGGCGGCGTTGTGCATACGGCCTCCGGCATTCCTGCACGCGCCGTCTTTTGTTAAGATAGTATAAAAATTTTGACAAAAAACTGTCTAAAATGCCGCTTGATTTCCCCCGCTCTTCTGGCTATAATTCATGATAAAGAAAGCGTTAAGAAAACAGCTGAACTTCATCAATTTTTTATAACGAGGAGGATTTCACTATGACTGGTGGTATCGTGCTGGCGGCTATCGCCGTTCTGATGGTGGTTGCGGTGTTCACGACTGGCAGACGGAACAAGAAGGACCACGAGGAGTAAAACAAACCTGATTCCCCCCCATATGAACTGCATGGCGGGCGGCGGCATTGGAAACCGCCGTCCGCCGCCCTCTCTCAGCGCGTACAGGGCGGCTGCTTATGCCGCCTTAACTTTTGTTAAGAAGTAATAAAAATGCGCCGGAAGATTTGTGGAAAACCCTGCTTGATTTTTCCACTCCCGGCGCTATAATAAAGATACCGTTAAAAAGCGGTGCGTGCATATAAACGACATGTTAAAGATGGGGGAGTTTTCTATGACAGTGGGTCTGGTTCTGGCTGCAATTTCTCTGGTGCTGGTGATCATTATGTTTATCTGCAACCAGAAGGAGAAGGCCAACAAGGCGTAACGCCGTTCCTCCAGAGGCGGGGCCCCGCGGGCCCGGAGAGACGCCTCCGGAGGATACCGTAAAAATTTCATACAGCGCAGAAGCGGGAAACTGGGGTCTCAATCCCTGGGTTCCCGCTTTTATTTTCCCTAAAACTCTCTTTTTTGTATTTTTTTGGCGTTTTACATGAAATGCGGCTTTAATTTTTGTTTAGATCTCATAAATTTTTTGGTAAAAAATTGTGAAAAGTGAATCTTGAACCCCATCCTGAAATTGACTATAATGCAAAATAAAGACGGCGTAAAAAACAATGCAGTTCATAAAAAATCTATGTAAAGTTAGGGGGCAATTTCTATGACTCTGGGTCTGGCTCTGGGCGGCATCTCTCTGGTTCTGGTGGCCGTGATGTTCGTCTGCAAGCAGAAGGAGAGCAAGAACGCGTAAGCTCTATGGCTGCGCTCTCACAGGCAAAACAAGCGGCGGAGAGGGTTTGTTCCCCCTCCGCCGCTGTTTTGTTGGCCGTCCCCTTCAAGAATGTGGAAAAACCGGTGGAAACTGTGGATTGCTGTGCAGAAGGCGCAAACGGTGAGACCTATCCGTGGGGCGCGACGGCCCCGGCGCGCCCATTTTTGTAGGGGCGCACATTGTGCGCCCGCCAAAGCCTCCCCCTTCGGGGGAGGTGCCGAGCGAAGCGAGGCGGAAGGGGTTAAACCAGCGGGCGGCCGCAAGGGCCGCCCCTGCGGCAGCAACGGGCACCGCATATTCCAAGCCTTCCCCCCACAGGGGGGAAGGTGGCGCGAAGCGCCGGATGAGGGGGCAAACGTATGTGTGGGGCGCAACGGCCCGGCGCGCCCGCCTGTCAAATTCCCCGCAGCTCCACCTGGTCCACATAGGGCCGGACCAGCGCCGCAAAGGCTCGGAGGCTGTCCCCGTCCCAGGGGTGGAGGCCGGCCTGAAGCACGGCGTCCCGATCCACGAAGTTTTGCAGAAAATACCGCCGCGCTCCGGCGATCCAGGGCCCAATGGCCCGGAAGCTGTCTTCGTCGTGGAACTCCCGCACCACTGTGGTGCGGAACTCATAGGCGACCGTCCCCTGAAGAAGGAAGGAGACGCTCTCCCGAAAGGGAGTCACGTCCAGTCCGGGCACGCCCGCCGTCTCTCCGTACCGGGCCGGGCAATTTTTGACGTCCATAGCCACATAGTCCACCAGCCCGGCCTCCGCCAAAGCCCGCAGGCCCTCCGGCCGGCCGCCGTTGGTGTCCAGCTTCACCGGATAGCCCAGCTCCTTGATTTGGGCCAGCAGCTCCGGCAGCTCCGGGCGGAGCAGGGGCTCTCCGCCGGTGACGCACACCCCGTCCAGAAGCCCCCGGCGCTTTTTCAGAAAGGCCAGCAGCCCTTCGCCGTCCAGCTCCGCCGGCATGGGTCCCAGCACCAGGCCCCCGTTGTGGCAGAAGGGACAGCGCAGATCGCACCCCCCCAGAAACACCGTGCAGGCCACCCGGCCGGGGTAGTCCAGCAGCGTCATTTTTTGCAGGCCCTGTATCTCCATAGCAAACGCCTCCTAAGCTTCCGCGGCGGCCCCCGGAGGGCCGCAGTTAAATTTTTTCACACGCCCCAGGGCCGCCGGCGGAACATCAAAAGTTTTGATTGCCGCCGGGGACGGGACATGGTACAATAAAAAGACCGTTTTCACATCAAAGGAGCGCTTCTCATGCTGTACGCTGTTCTGGCGGCTGTGCTGGTGATTTTGGACCAGGCCGTGAAATATCTGGTGGTGCAAAATATCCCTCTGGGGGAGCATGTGCCCTTTCTGCCCTATCTGCTGGACCTGACCTATGTGCAGAACACCGGGGCGGCCTTCTCCCTCTTTTCGGAACACACCTGGGTGCTCACCCTGGTCTCCCTGGTCCTGTCGGTCCTGCTGGCTCTGGCGGTGTGGAAGCCCCTGTTCCGCCGCCCCTTCGGCCGCACCGCCCTGACCCTGCTGCTGGCGGGGGCGGTGGGCAACCTCATCGACCGCGCCCTTCAGGGCTATGTGGTGGATATGTTCCATGTGCTGTTTATGAAGTTCGCCGTGTTCAACGTGGCGGACATCTGCGTGGTGGTGGGGGGCTTTGCCGCCATGGTCTACTATGTGTTCTTCTATGAAAAGCTGGAGCGCCCCGGACACGGCGGGGAGGCGGCCCCATGACCCCTCTCATCCTCACCCCGGAGGAGGGGGGCCAGCGGCTGGACGCCTTCCTGGCCGGCGCGGTGGAGGGCCTCACCCGCTCCGCCGCCCAGAAGCTGCTGGAGGAGGGGGCCGTCACCGCCCAGGGCCGCCCCCTGAAGAAGAGCGAAAAGACCGCCGCCGGCGTCCCCATCTCCGTGGCCATCCCGGAGCCGGCGGCCGTCAGCGTGGTCCCGGAGGACATCCCCCTGGACGTGGTCTATGAGGACGGGGACGTCATTGTGGTAAACAAGCCCGTGGGCATGGTGGTCCACCCCGCCCCCGGCCACCCCGGCGGGACGCTGGTCAACGCCCTGCTGTACCGCTGCGGGAGCTCTCTGTCGGGCATCAACGGGGAGCTGCGCCCCGGCATTGTCCACCGCATCGACCGGGACACCTCCGGCCTGATTATCGCGGCGAAAAACGACCGCGCCCACCAGGCCCTGGCCCGGCAGCTCCAGGACCACTCCCTGGCGCGGGTGTACGAGGCCGTGGCGGTGGGGGGCTTCCGGGAGGACGCCGGCACGGTGGACGCACCCATCGGCCGCTGCCCCGCCGACCGGAAGAAAATGGCCGTGGAGCCCCGGAACGGCCGCCCCGCCGTCACCCACTGGCAGGTTCTGCGCCGCTACCCCGGCTATACCCACATCCAGTGCCGCCTGGAGACGGGCCGCACCCATCAAATCCGCGTCCATATGGCCTATACCGGCCACCCCCTCCTGGGGGACACGGTGTACGGCAGCAAAAAGCCCGTCCCCGGCCTGGCCGGACAGTGCCTCCACGCCCGAAGGCTCACCTTCCGCCACCCCAGCACCGGGGAGCTGGTGGAGCTGGAATGCCCCCTCCCCGGCTGGTTCCAGGCGGTGCTGCAAAAGCTGGACCGCCGCGCACAGTCAGAATAGCCCGCTCCCGCCCGGTCTGAACGCCCGGCGGGAGCTTTTTTATCCGGCGAAGAGAATTTTTATCTATACCCCATTCTTTCAATTCTTTTGAGGGCGGCCTTTGCCTCCTTATTGCCCTGCTCCGCCGCCTTGCAGTACCAGTACGCCGCCTGTTCCAGGTCTTTTTCCACGCCGTCGCCATATTTATAGCAAAAGGCCAAGTTAAACTGTGCGTCCACGTCGCCCTGCTCCGCCGCCTTGCGGTACCAGTGCGCCGCCTGCTTTAGGTCTTTTTCTACGCCTCTGCCATAATCATAGCACTTAGCCAGGCTATTCTGTGCGGCCGCGAGGCCCTGTTCCGCCGCCTTGCGGAACCAGTACGCCGCCTGTTCCAGGTCTTTTTCCACGCCGTTGCCATATTTATAGCAAAAGCCCAAGTTAAACTGTGCGTCCGCGTCGCCCTGCTCCGCCGCCTTGCGGAACCAGTACGCCGCCTGGTCCAGGTCTCTTTCCACGCCGAAGCCAAGGTCATAGCACATGCCCAATCTAAACTGTGCTTTCGCGTAGCCCTGCTCCGCCGCCTTGCGGAACCAGTATGCCGCCTGGTTCAGATTTTCTTCTACGCCGTTGCCATGGTAATAGCACAGGCCCAAGTTAAACTGTGCTTTCGCGATACCCTGTTCCGCCGCCTTGCGGTACCAGTACGCCGCCTGCGTCAGGTCCTTTTCCACGCCGTAGCCATTGGTATAGCACAGGCCCAAGTTAAACTGTGCTTCCGCGATACCCTGTTCCGCCGCCTTGCGGAACCAGTGCGCCGCCTGCTTCAAGTCTTTTTCCACGCCGTCGCCATAGTGATAGCACACGCCCAAGCTAAACTGTGCTTTCGCGTTGCCCTGTTCCGCCTCCTTGCGGAACCAGTGCGCCGCCTGCTTCAAGTCTTTTTCCACGCCGTCGCCATTGGCATAACGCAGTCCCAATTTATACTGCTCCTCCGGGTCCTCCGGGCCGGAAGAACCGCCGGTGGGGGACTGCGGAGCGTCGGAAACCTCTTTCTCCTGTACGGCGGGCTGCGGCGGTTCCTGCCGGGAAGCGGCCTGGAAGCGCGCCTGGGCGTCCGCCATGCCGTCCAGCTTTGCCATCTGCACCCACTGCATGGCGCGGGTCAGGCTCTTAGGCACCAGGTCGCCGTTTTTGTACCGCAGGGCCAGGGCCAGCTTGTCCTCGCCGCTGCCCTGAACGGCCCAGCGCTCAAACAGCTTCTCGGCCTCCTCCAGGTTCTGCGGCCCGTACTGGCCCTTGGCGCAGTCCTCCGCCAGCAGCTCCAAAGCCTCCGGCCAGTCCACCGCCGCGGCCCGCTCCAGCCAGCGGCGGACCGTCTCTCCGCCGCCCGTCTTCATCTCCAGCTTTGCCAGCGCCAGGCACGCCTGGGGCACATTCTGCTCCGCCGCCTGACTCAGATAACGTCTCGCGTCCTCCCGTCCCTCCGGGTCCATGTACTCCAGCAGATACACCGCCACTTGGTACTGGGCATCCACATTGCCGTTTTCCGCCGCCAGACACCACTCCGGCAGGTTCTCCGGCGTGACGTTCTCCGGCAGGCTCTTGTCTCTGTTCCCGTCCATAATAGGTTCGTCTCCTCTCCGCCCTATTTTTTATGTCCAGCGGTCCAGCGCTTCCTTTGCCTGCATATGGCCCTGCTCCGCCGCTTTGCGATACCAGTGCGCCGCCTGTTCCAGGTCCTTGTCCACCCCCCGCGCGTAGTGGCAGCACAGGGCCAGGTTGTACTGGGCGTACATCTCCCCCTGCTCCGCCGCCCGGCGGTACCAGCGGGCCGCCTGACTCCAGTCCTGCTCCACGCCCTGTCCCCAGTAGTAGCACATGCCCAGGTTGTTCTGCGCGCCGGCGTGACCCTGTTCCGCCGCCTTGCGGAACCAGTACGCCGCCTGTTCCGGGTCCCTTCCCCCGCCGTCCGTCCCGCAGTAGAAACGGCACTCCGCGCATTCCGGATCGACCACGATATTTCCCCCGCTGTCCGTCCCGTAGTAGAAGCGGCAGCCCAGTATAAATTGCTCCTGGGGGTCCGTGGGACCGGGGTGCTCCCGCAGATAGGGGATCTCCTTCTCCTGGACGCCGGCTTCCTCCGCCGCGTCCCTCTCCAGATTGGCGTTCTCACTCATGTCACTTTCTCCTTTCCCGTTTATCCCGCTTGCTTCACCGCCGGGCGTCAGCCCCAGCGCAGCCAGATATACGCCCCGGCGCAGCCCTGCTCCGCCGCCCGGCGGTACCAGTACGCCGTCTGTTTTATGTCCCGCTCCACGCCCTGTCCGGCCTCATAGCACTGGCCCAGGGCGTACTGGGCCTCTCCGTGGTTCTGCTCCGCCGCCCGGCGGAACCAGAACACCGCCTGTTCCGGGTCCTGCTCCACGCCGCTGCCGGAGAGGAAACACCGCCCCAGCTCGTACTGGGCGCTGCTCATCCCCTGCTCCGCCGCCCGGCGGAACCACAGGGCCCCCTGGGCCGGGTCCGGGGACATGCCCTCGCCCCTGCCGGCGCACCGGCCCAGCATATACTGGGCCTTGGCGCAGCCCTGCTCCGCCGCCCGGCGCCACCACTCCGCCGCCTGGGCCAGGTCCTTCTCCGCGGCAAGGCCCAGATAACAGCCCTCGCCCATTTTGAACTGTGCGGCGGCGTCTCCCGCCTCCGCCGCCGCCCGCCACCGGGGCAGCGTGGCCGGGGTGAACTCCGCCGGGAGGGATTTTTCTTCTCTCATACCGTCCTCCTTCGTCTCAGCCGTTGATTTTCTTCAGGGCCTCCCGCGCCTCTCTGTGGCCCTGGGCGGCGGCTTTGCGGAACCACTCCGCCGCCTGCCTCTCGTCCTTCCGGAAGGCCTGTCCGTCCCAGTAGCCGTACAGGCAGCAGTTGCCCAGCTCATACTGGGCGTTCATATCCCCCTGTCCGGCGGCCCTCCGGTACCACTCCGCGGCGGCGGCGGGGTCCGGCCGGACCCCCGCCCCCTTGGAGCAGCACCGACCCAGGCGGTACTGGGCGGGGGCGAAATTCTGCCGGGCGGCCTCCCGGTACTGGGCCGCCGCCGCGATGGCGTCCTTCTCCGTCCCCTCGCCCCGCTCGCAGCACAGCCCCAGCCGGTACTGGGCCCAGGGGTGGCCCTGCCCGGCGGCCTGCCGGTACCAGCGGACGGCCTGGGACAGGTCCTGTCCGCACCCGCGCCCCAGCTGGCAGCACACCCCCAGCTGATACTGGGCGGCGGCGTCTCCTCCCTCCGCCGCCCGCCGGAACCACTCCGCCGCTTTGGCGGCGTCCCCGCTCAGGGCGCAGCGGAAGCCCAGGGCAAACTGGGCCTCCGGGCTGTCCGCCGCCTGCGCCGTCAGCTCCTCCAGACTCATCGCATCAAATTTGTTCACCGTCTCCGCCCCTCTCTGTGGATTGCTCTATGTTCATTATAGTGGAATCTCTGCAATTTTCAAGGAAAGCGCCGGTTCGACGTGATTTCTGAAAACTCGCCCTTGTGAAAAATAGACAGACGGCGGCGGATATGCTATGATAATGACAGGATCGGTCCGCCGCTCCTTTCTATTTTGCTTCACGGGAGGAATTTTCTATGTCAACTCTGATTATAAAGCCCTCCGGCGACGCCTGGCCCGCCGGACTGGAGGAGGCCGGCGCCCAGGAGTCCCTGGGGGCGCAGGCTATGTTTTTAAACAGTACGTATACCATCGTCTCAAAGGTGGCCTATCTCACCGGCGTCCCCAGACGTATTTTTGAAAACGAGTTCGAGCCCCCAAAGCTGGAAATTTACGAGGAGCTGGACCGCGATAAAAACGCCCGGATTGTGCGCCACCTGAGCTGCCTGCGCACCGCTCTGGAGCGCAATTACGGCTTTATTTTGAAACAGATGCGCTATGAGCTGAAAAACCTCCACTCCCTGCCGGAGTATATCCCCCAGGACAGCCTCCGGCAGCTGAGCGCGGACGGCATTGTCATTGAGCGGGCCAACGCCAAGCCTACACAGTATATCATGGACATCAACCGCCAGTTAAGCAACCGCATCAACAATTGCAAAAATATTTTCCCCATCTGGCTGAAGTGGGAGTATATCCGCAGCCTGTTCCTCATGCCCAACGGGACCACCGAGGCGGGGCTGAAGGCCGCCTTCGAGGACTACCGCGCCAACCGGGACCGCCTGCCCTATCAGGTCTATCTCAACTGGAACGGCGCCGGGTCGGGGAACATCTTCTACAACGACAAAAAATTTGTCACCCTGCTCTATGAGGCCAACGAGGACTACTTCGGCGACCTGAGCAAAGTCACCGACGCCGGCGAACAGACCAAGGACGGCATCTACCGCTTTCTGGACGCCAGCCGCCGCACCACCGTGGTGGTGGACTGCGAAAACTCCGACCCCTATAAGCTCTACGCCACCCTGAACAACCTGAACCAGGAGGCCCTGCTGGACAAAATCGTCAAAATCATCCTCTATAACGACGTCCACACCGCCACCGCCTGGAAGATCTTAGACCAGTTTACCGACATTCCCATTGAACACATCCTCATCGAGCGCATCAAAGAGAACAAGTCCCTGGTGGACATGCGCCTGGCGGTGGGGGCCACCCTGGAGTTCACCCAGAACCACGTGGACTCCTTCATCCTGGTCTCCAGCGACTCCGACTACTGGGGCCTCATCTCCACCCTGTCGGAGGCCCGCTTCTTCGTCATGATTGAGAGCGAGAAGTGCAGCCCCTCCATGAAAAACGCCCTGGTCAACGCCGGAATCTCCTACTGCTACATCGACGACTTCTGCACCGGCAACAGCAACAGCATCAAAGTCGCCGCCGTCCTCTCCGAGGTGCGCCGGGCCCTGGACGAGTCCTTCCACCTGAACATCCAGGAGGTCCTCCAGAACGCCTTCCAGGCCACCCGCGCCGACATGACCGCCGCCGAGCGCACCCAGTTTTATAACCGCTATATCAAGCCCATGAAAATCGTCATCGACGAGAACGGCGACGCCTCCATCGAGCTGGGGAAGTAGCGAAAAAGCCGTGACGGCCCCGGCGGTATGTGATATAATGCTTCAAAATTCTTTGCGACAGGGAGGTACCCATGGCTGAAATTCAAGTGCTGGACGCCCATGTGGCGGACCTCATCGCCGCCGGCGAGGTGGTGGAGCGCCCGGCCAGCGTGGCCAAGGAGCTGATGGAGAACGCCATCGACGCGGGGGCGGACCGGATTACCGTGGAGATCGCCCACGGGGGCATGACCTTTCTGCGGGTGACGGACAACGGCTGCGGCATTGCGGCCGGCCAGCTGAAGACGGCCTTCCTCCGCCACGCCACCAGCAAGCTGCGCACACAGCGGGACCTGGAGGCCATCGGCACCCTGGGCTTCCGGGGAGAGGCCCTGGCCGCCATTGCGGCGGTGTCCAGGGTGGAGATTATGACCCGCCCGGCGGACAGCCCCATGGGGGCCTCTCTGACGCTGGAGGGGGGCGTCCCCGGCGCCGTGGAGGAGGCGGGCTGCCCCCTGGGCACCACCCTGGTGGTGCGGGATTTGTTCTATAACACCCCCGCCCGGCTGAAATTTATGAAGCGGGACGCCGCCGAGGGGGCCGCCGTCTTCGCCGTGGTCCAGCGCATCGCCCTGTCCCACCCGGAGGTATCGGACAAATTCCTCCGGGACGGGAAGCAGGAGCTGCTCACGCCGGGGGACGGCCAGCTCCAGTCCGCCCTGTACGCGGTGCTGGGCCGGGAGCTGGCCCTGGGCCTGACGGCGGTAAACGGCTCCGGGGAGGACATGTCCGTCTCCGGCTTCGTCTCCCAGCCCGCCTGCTGCCGGGCCAGCCGGAACTGGCAGTTTTTCTTTGTCAACGGCCGGCAGGTGAAGTCCCGGCTGATGATGGCCGCCCTGGAGGAGGCCTATCAGAACCAGAAGATGGTGGGCCGGTACCCCGCCTGCGTCCTCCACCTGGAGCTCAAGCACAGCGCCGTGGACGTCAACGTCCACCCGGCCAAAACCGAGGTGAAATTCGGCAGCGACCAGGCGGTCTTCCGGGCGGTCTATCACGCCGTCCTCTCCGCCCTGGAGCGGGAGCACCCCCGCCCCGCCGCCGTCCCCGACCCGCCCCCACGCCGGGAGGCCCCGGCCCTCCTGGCGGTGTCCGACCCCGCCCGGCGGACCCTCTGGAGCGGCCTGCGCCGCCCCGCCGCGCCCCCGGAACGGCCCCGGACCCCGCCCAAAAACGCCGGAGCGGCCCCCCGTCCGGCTCCCGCTCCGGCGCAATTTGCACGTCCTGTGGAAAACTCAGTGGAAAAAGTGGAAACTGTACGCGCCCCAGAGACGGGTTTTTCAAAAAATGCACAAAAACCGGCGGAAGCCTCCCAAACCGCCCCGGCTCCCCCGCCGGCCGCCCCCCTCCCTCAGGAGGAGACAGCTCCGCCCTGGCGGCTGGCCGGAGAGGTGCTCAACACCTATATCGTCGTGGAGCAGGGGGACAGCGTCCTCTTCATCGACAAGCACGCCGCCCACGAGCGGATGAATTTCGACCGCATGAAGGCCCAGGGCTATGACCCCATGTCCCAGACCCTGCTCTCCCCCCAGGTGTGCCGCCTCCCTCCAGAGGAGCAGGCCGCCCTGCTGGCCAACCTCCCCCTGCTGGAGGAGTTCGGCTTCGGCGTGGAGGACTTCGGCGGCGCGCTGCTGGTCCGCCGGGCCCCCTTCGACGTGGACGCGGCGGAGATCGACGCCGCCCTGAGCGAAATCGGCACCAAACTGCTGGCCACCGGCTCCGCCGACCCCGCCGCTGCCCGGGACGCCCTTCTGCACACCATGGCCTGCAAGGCCGCCATCAAGGGCGGCTGGGACACCAGCCCCCAGGAGCTGGAGCGCATCGCCCAGGCCGTCATGTCCGGCCAGGTGCGCTTCTGCCCCCACGGCCGGCCTGTGGCTGTGGAATTGACCCGAAAACAGCTGGAAAAACAGTTTAAACGGACCTAGATCCGCCCCATGATACGTCCGCCATTTGCCCCCTTTTGAAAGGGGGCGCCGCCGAAGGCGGCGGGGGATTGCGTTCCACGCATACGTCCGTTGGTTTAACCACGGTGAGCGGGCGCACAATGTGCGCCCCTACAGGGGCGGGCGCGCCGGGCCGCTGCGCCCCACGGATACGTCCGCCCCCTCATCCGGCGCTTCGCGCCGCCTTCCCCCCGGTGGGGGGAAGGCTTTTAGGCGCGCCGGGTCGTCGCGCCCTACACACACGTCCGCTGCTGCCGTAGGAGCGGCCTTTGGCCGCCCGCCCCCCCGGCGGGGGGAAGGCTTTTTCCGCACCTCACACAACCGGACCGCAGAGAAAGGCAGATACACATGAGCTGGAACGATTGTCTATACTGGTACGCCCAGGAGCGGGGCGGCCGCTTTTACGCCCTCCAGGAGGAGGAAAACGACGGCGTGCTCCTGCTGGACACCCCCAAGGGGGAGCTGCTGCTCTCCGCCAAGCTGCGCTGGGCGGGGAAGAACGGGGTCAGCTGGGACGCCTCCGCCGCGCTGAAGCTCACCCTGGAGCGCCCCTACCGCCTGCGCATCCGCACCCAGAGCGCCCTGTGGGAGGGGGTGCACACGGTGCTGGGCGGCCTGGACCGGGGGGTGAAGCGCCTGGGCCGGAGCGCCGGCCTCTACCGGGACTACGGCGCGCCGGAGATTACCGGGGACCGGGGCATCAAAACCAACGAGCCGGACTTCACCCACCGGGTGTTCCAAAGCCAGGAGCTGCGCCGGGCGCTGAAGGCCCAGCCCGACTTCGCCCTTCAGATTGGCCCCGTGGGGCCGGACAGCCTGGAGCACCTGGTAAACGCCCGCACCGCCCTCCAGGGGGGCGGGCTGACGGTGGTGGACGGCTGGATGGAGGAGGGCGGGACGAAGGCCCTGCGCCGCCGCTGGGAGGAGAGCGGCTTCTCCCGGCAGATAGACGCCCTGGCGGAGCTGGCCCAGATTGCCTGGGACGCGGCGTCCGCCTGGCCCATGCCCATGCAGCCCGGCCAGAACAAATAACATCCGAAAGGGGGCGTCCGCCTTGCCGGACAGCAGACCAATTCTGGTAATTGTGGGTCCCACGGCCTCCGGAAAGACCCGGCTGGCGGTGGAGCTGGCCCAGAGACACGGCGGGGAGGTGGTGTCCGCCGACTCCATGCAGATCTACCGGAGGATGGACATCGGCACCGCCAAGCCCACCAGGGAGGAGATGGGGGGAATCCCCCACTATATGATTGACGTGGCCGACCCCTGGGAGGATTTCTCCGTGGCCCGGTATGTGGAGATGGCCTCCGCCTGCGTGGACGAGATTCTCAGCCGGGGGAAGCTCCCCATTGTGGCCGGCGGGACGGGACTGTATGTGGACTCCCTCCTGTCCGGGCGGACCTTCGCCGCCTTCTCCCCGGAGAGCCCCCTGCGGAGAGAGCTGGAGGCGGAGCTGGCGGAGAAGGGCGGCCAGGCCATGCTGGACGCCCTGGCCCAGGCGGACCCGGAGGCCGCCGCCCGCCTCCACCCCAACGACCACAAGCGGATTGTCCGGGCCCTGGAGGTGTACCGCTCCACCGGAAAGACCATCTCGCAGCACAACCGGGAGACCCAGAGCCTCCCGCCCCGGTACCGGGCCCTCACCATCGGCCTGACCTTCCAGCGCCGGGAGGACCTGTGGGCGCGCATCAACCGCCGGGTGGACCAGATGGCCGCCGCCGGCCTGGAGCGGGAGGTGCGGGGCCTGCTGTCCTCCGGCCTCTCCCCCGCCTGCACCGCCATGCAGGCCATCGGCTATAAGGAGTTTGCCGCCGCGGTGGAGGGCGACATGTCCTGGGGCGAGGCGGAGGAGCTGGTCAAGCTGCGCTCCCGGCAGTACGCCAAGCGGCAGCTCACCTGGTTCCGCCGGAACCGGGAGACCCGGTGGATTGCCTGGGATAAAAATCCAGATTTTGGAATGGCCCTGCACCGTTCGACGGATTTTTTGCGGGAGGCTGGGTTAGGATAGAAGCACTTCAGCGCGGAGAAACCCACGCGCCACAGAAAAAGGAGTGCTACATATGCAGAAAGTCAACAATCTCCAGGAGATCTTCCTCACCCAGGTCCGCCGGGACCGCCGCCCCGTCACCATGTTCCTGATGAATGGCTTCCAGATGCGGGGCTATGTCACGGGCTTCGACGCCTTCACCGTCGTTCTGACCACCGACGGGAAGCAGCAGGTGGTGTACAAGCACGCCATCTCCACCATCGTGCCGGAGCGGCCCGTCCCCCTGTGCGCCGGGGAGAGCGGCGGGGAGGAGCAGAGCTAAGGGCCGCCCTGGGGCGGCCGGACAGAAAGAGAGACTTCCATGAAGCAAGGAAAACCGCTGATTACCTTTGTCATCGTGCTGCTGGCCGCCGCCGTGGCCTGCTACCTGGTCCATTACGTCTGGAGCGCCTTTCAAAACGGCCTGGCCACCACCTACGCCTATCCCTATACCCTCAACGACAGCGTGGAGGCCGAGGGCCTGATCATCCGCGACGAGCTGGTGCTCTCCGGCGGGACAGGCATTGTGGACGTGACCCGCGGGGAGGGCGAGCAGGTGGGCGCCGGCCAGACGGTGGCCCTTGTGTACCGGGACGGTCAGGCCCAGCAGGCCCAGCAGGACCAGCAGGCCCTGCGCCTGGAGATCACCCAGCTCCGCTACGCCGTGGAGGACAGCGGCGACGTCAGCTCCGCCGCCCAGATTGACCGGCAGATTTTCCAGGAGCTGACGTCGCTGCGTGGGGCCAGCGCCCAGAACGACTACCGCGCCCTGGAGGAGCAGGTGCTGGCCGTGAAGGCCGGGGTGCTGCGGCGGGAGTACACCTACGGCGGCGCCCTGACGCTGGACGCCCTGAAGAGCCGCCTGGCCGAACTGACGGCGGAGTACGCCGCCCTTCAAACCCAGACCCGGAACGCCGTGACCCAGATCACCGCCCCCCAGGCGGGGACCTTCTCCGCCCTGGTGGACGGGTACGAGACGCTGGTCAATCTGGACACCGCCCTCTCCCTCACCCCCCGCAGTCTGGCGGGCCTGCTGGACCAGGTCCCCGCCGGGGACACCGCGGCGGCGGGCAAGCTGGTGACGTCCAAGACGTGGAACTTCGCCGCCCTGGTGTCCCAGGAGGAGGGGGAGCGCCTGGCCGGGGTGGACGCCGTCACCCTGCGCTTTGCCAGCGGCTTCCTCCAGGACATCTCCGCCCAGATCCGGCAGGTGAGTCCGGCGGAGGACGGACAGGCCGTGGTGCTGCTGTCCGCCAACCGCGGCCTGGAACAGACCACCCTGCTGCGCCGGCAGACGGCGGAGCTGATTTTTGACGTCCAGACCGGCCTGCGGGTCCCCAAGTCCGCCGTGCGCCTCCAGACGGAGGCCGAAAACGGGGAGGCTCTGGAGGCCAACGTCACCGGCGTCTACGCCGTGGTGGCCGGCCGGGCGGAGTTCAAGCCCGTGGACATCCTGGCGGAGGGGGACAGCTTCTATGTGGTCCGGCCCGCCCAGGAGGGGAGCCGCGCCCTGCGCAGCGGGGACGAGATCGTCGCCCAGGGCACCGGCCTGTACGACGGAAAGCTGCTGGCGGAGGCGTAGCCGTCCTCTTCCCTGGAAACTCCCGTTTTTCCAGGAAATTTCGTGTAATTTTGCACTTTACCTCCGGGGCGCGGCGTGATATGATACAAGAGATAAAATGTATTGGACACGCTGAGAAAGAGGGAACCCGTCATGTCCATCCAGGAACACATCCATCAAGTTACCGCCAACATCGCCGCCGCGGCCAGAGCCGCCGGGCGGGACCCGGCTGAGATCACCCTGTGTGCCGCCACCAAGGTCCAGACGGACGAGACCATCCGGCAGGCCATCGCCGCCGGCATCACCGTGTGCGGCGAAAACCGGGTGCAGGAGCTCACCGCCCACCTGGCCGCCGGCGCATACCAGGGCGCCCAGGTCCACTTCATCGGCCACCTCCAGACCAACAAGGTCAAACAGGTGGTGGGCAAGGTTGCCCTGATCCACTCCGTGGACTCCGAGCACCTGATGCGGGCCATTGAGACCCAGGCCGCCAAGCTGAACCTGGTCCAGGACATCCTCCTGGAGGTGAACATCGCCGGGGAGGAGAGCAAGGGGGGCTGCACCCCCGAACAGGCTGCGGAGCTGGCCCGCCTGGCCCGGAGCCTGGAGCATGTGCGCCTGCGCGGGCTGATGGCCATCCCCCCCATCTCCCCGGAGCCGGGGGCCAACCGGCCCTACTTCGCCGCCATGCGGGACCTGCTGGCCGGCATCCGGCAGGACCCCGGCGCCAGCCCGGAGGAGCTCAGCTGCCTGTCCATGGGGATGAGCGGCGACTACCAGGACGCCATCGCCGAGGGGGCGACCCTGGTGCGGGTGGGCACCGCCCTGTTCGGCCCCCGCCCGCCCATAAAAAAGGGCTGACACTTTGACGCCCGGAGAGAAATGAAGGTGTTTATATGGGATTTTTCGACGAATTCAAGCGGCTGGCCCACCCCTATCCCGATGAGGAAGAGGAGGACTACGGCGACGGCTTCGACACCCAGCCCCGCCCCTCCGAACGCCGCGACCGGGACCGGGACCGGAGCCGCGACCGCGCCTCCCGCAGCGACGCGTCCTTTTACTCCGACAGCGGGGCGGACGACTTCTCCGGCCGCCGGGGCAATAAAGTGGTGAACATCCGCACCTCCACCCAGCTCCAGGTGGTGCTGGTCCGGCCGGACCGCTTCGACAACGCCAGCGAGATTGCCGACCACCTGCGGGAGCGCCGCACCGTGGTGCTCAACCTGGAGTCCACCGACAAGGAGACCTCCCGCCGCCTGCTGGACTTCCTCGCCGGCGTGGTCTACGCCACCGGGGGCAAAATCAAGCGGGTCGCCGCCGCCACCTACATCGCCACCCCCTATAACGTGGATATTCTGGGGGACTTAATTGACGAACTGGAAAACAACGGCCTCTACTTCTGAGACCCCCTCGCTTTCAAACTGCCTGCGCTGAACACGGCGCGTTTTTAGGAGGTAAAAAGCTCATGCTGACTCCCCAGGAGGTATCCGAGCGCGCCTTTTCCAAAGTGACTTTCGGCGGCGGATACAATATGGCCCAGGTGGATGAATTCCTGGACACCGTGACGTCGGACTACAAATCCCTGTACGATGAAAACGCCACGCTAAAAAGTAAAATGAAGGTGCTGGTGGACAAGGTGGAGGAGTACCGCTCCACCGAGGAGGCCATGCGCAAGGCCCTGCTCACCGCCCAGCGGATGGCCGACGGCCTGGTGCAGGAGGCGGAACAAAAGCGCGACCAGCTCCTTCAGGACGCCGAGGCCGAGGCACAGAAGAAGCTGGACGCCATCCGGCAGGACGTTGCGGCTGAGCGCTTCCGCCTGGAGGCCGCAAAAAAAGAGACCGCCGCCTATGTGGAACAGGTCCGCGCCCTCCACACCAAGGCCCTGGCCTATCTGGACCAGCTGGGACAGCTCGCTCCCCCGCCCCCCGCCCCCAATCCGGAGGCGCGGGTGGAGGAGGCCGTCTCCGACATCGACGACAGCGTCCAGCGCCTGGTGGCCCAGGCGATGGCCGAGGCCGCCGCAGAAAACCAGCGCAGCCGCCAGGACGAGCCGGAGCCCAAACCCGACCCGTCCGCCGAAGCGGACCAGGACCCCGATCCGGAACAGACTACCCGCCTGAACTTCGGAGAGCTCCAGTTCGGCCGGAACTACGAAATTAAATAACCCAGAAGGGACGGACCGGCTGGTCCGTCCCTTCTGCCCCTTCCGCCTCGCTTCGCCCGGCGCCTCCCCCGAAGGGGGAGGCTTTGAAGCATACAATGCCCGTTGTTGTAGGGGCGGCCTCTGGCCGCCCGTGAACCTGTCTGCCGTTTGCCCTGTCCGGCGGGCGCACAATGTGCGCCCCTACAGCTCCCCCTTGTATCTTTTTTATTTCTGTTATAATTTTACTGTAAGAGGCGCTTGTTCTCTTACAACCACTTATTTTCAGAACGGAGGTTTGTATGAAAAGGCATGTCGCATCACTCCTAACAGTTTTTTGCATGATTTTGGGAACATCCGCTTTTGCTGTAGCCACTACAGCCGCAGATTCTGAAAATGCTTCCTTGCGCTCATTTTCCAACAGCGAAGATACCTTTCTTTTACACGAAAGCCTTGCTGTGACCCAAGACGATCTAAATAGTAACTTTCTTGAATATGCTGAGACTTCTGCAACTGTATCTATGCCAACTACTTTACAAAATAATTCCTCTGCTTCAAGTCAGACTGCCAATGTTGTGGGTATCGTGCTTGATTATGATACCGAATTGCCTGTCAGTGAAGCCACTATTTCTATTAATGGCGTTTCTGTGGTAAGTACAGGAACCGATGGCCGGTTCCAAATTTACAACGTGCCTTCCGGTCAGTACAACTGGTCAATTTCTGCAAATAACTATTGCTCTGCAAGCTATACAAATTACGATGTTGACCCGGCAGATGGCGCAACTATTTTCACTTTTTATATTAACGCAACCACTCCCATCGTGAAAGATCGAGTGTACCGTAGATGAGTGGAATGGTCAACTGGTACTTGCGCTAAATAAGGGAGAAAATCGGCGGCGGAACCACCGGTGCTGTTCAAGATATTGGTACACGGCTATATTATGAGAAAAATCACACTGCTTTGGCATATCTGAGTACAAGGAAACCCGCCGCAGGATTTCTCCATTCTGCGGCGGGCCCCTTTTTCGTCCTCTCATCCGCCGCGGCCCGACCGGTAGCACACGCCGTTTTGAATTTCCACGCCGTTTCGTTCCAGGAGCTCCTCCACGGTGACGAAGCAGTACCCCCGGCTGAGCAGCACGTCCACCGCCTGTACCGCCGCGTCCACCGTGCTGTCGTAGATGTCGTGCATCAAAATAATGTCGCCGTCCTCCACGTGCTCCGTCACGCCGGCCACAATACGCCCCACGTCGTGGTCCTTCCAATCCTCCGGGTCCACCGACCAGAGAATCACGGGGCTGTCCGCCCACTGCCGGGCGGCGGCGTCGGTAATGCCGTAGGGCGGACGGAGCCAGAAGTCCCCCTCCCCCAGAATGTCCCAGAGCAGGCTCCGGGTCCTGCCCACCTGGAGGTCGAAATCCTCTCTGGACAGGCCGGTGATCTCCACATGGTCAAAGGTGTGCACGCCAATCTGGTGGCCCTCCGCCGCCATGCGCCGGATGAGGTCCTCGTTGCCGGAAATCCGATGTCCCAGCAGGAAAAAGGTGGCGGGCACCTCCCGCAGGGCCAGCTCGTCCAGCAGACGCCCTGTGGTGGAGGCCCTGGGCCCGTCGTCAAAGGTGAGGGCCACCACCGGCATATCCGCCTCCTCCATCTGTGCCGGCGCAGAGGCCGCGGTACCGGTCTCCGGCACCGCGGCAGGCACTGCCAGCATAAAAAACACCACCAGCAAAAGCCAGCTCACCCACGGCGCGCCGCTGTCCCGCATCGTCTCACCCCCGCCTATGCTAGTATACGGCGGGCAAAGGGATTTTTGCGGCGAAATTTTTGTCAATAAAAAGGGCCTCCGGCGCGCGCCGGAGGCCCTTTCTCCAGTTACTCCACCGTCACTTGGGCGGACTTGCTGAGGATGTTCACATAGGACGGCCCCACCCCCAGCTTCACCGGGTTCCCTCCGGCGTCCAGATAGGTCATGGGGGCGCTGTCTCTGGCCCTGGACCAGGTGATCTCCTGGACCGTGCCGCCGCACAGCAGCAGGCCGCTGCCCGTGCCCGTGGTGCGGACCTTCAGCCGCCCGGCCTCGTCCCCGGAGACAAGGGACACGTCGGTGCGCAGCACCAGGACGTTTTTCACCTGGACCTGTTCCCCGGTGCTGCCGTCTATGTAGGGCTGGCCGTACTCCTCCACAGCGTACATCTCCGTCTCCGGGTCATAGACAAACACGCCGGTCTTATAGGTGGAGAAGACGGCGGTGAGCTGATTCCCCGGCTCCCCCTGGGGGCGCTCCCCCTCCGCCAGGAAGGAAATGGGGTAGGAGAAGTCCTCCCGGTGCTCCATGCGGCAGCCGTAGGTGGGCAGCAGCTTCTGGATGGTCTCTCCGGAGGTGAGCACGCTGTGCTCCAGGCCCATGTTCTGCCGCCGCTCCTGGCCCCGCCAGCACAGCGTCCCCTCATAGGGGCCGTTGACGCAGTCGAAGGCCGCCGCGCCCCAGTTCTTGATGGCCAGATAGGCGCTGGGGCTCCCTCCGGCGTGGAGAAACAGGGCGTCGTGGCCCAGGGCCAGGGAGACGTAGTAGTCCCGCGCCGAGCGCACGGACCCGATATCCCCCACGCCGTCCACCGACTGATAGACGGCCAGCATTCGGGTGATGCCCCCCTCGGCGGGAATCTCGTATATAATATCCGCCTGGGAGACGCCCAGCTGGGGCAGGGCCTTCTTCAGATTGTTGAGCATCACCGCCACCGGCCGATTTTGGGCCATATCCTCCCACACCCCCTCCCCGGTGAGGGGATTGACATAGGGCGGCTCTGGTTCGGGCTCCGGTTGGGGCTCAGGCTCCGGGGCCAGGACGGAGACGGCGGGCTCCGGTTCCGGCTCAGGCTCCGGCGGGGCCTCCCTGGGAGCGCAGGCGGCGAGGAACAGGGCGGCGGCCAGCAGAATGCCCGCCCCAATGCGCTTTCCTGTCACGTTTTTCCCCTCTCTTTCTCCGGCTTCACGGCGTCACCGACAGGCCCATGACCTGCTGCCCCAGGGCCTCCAGCAGGAGGATGTGGGGCTCTCCGGCGCTGAGCAGGACAGCCTTCTTCACGCCTCCCTCCGCCCCCCGGCAGGCCAGGCGGAAGGCGGGCAGCAGCGCCTCCGGCAGGGAGCCCTCCTTCAGCAGCTCCGCCGCCTTGGCCAGGTCCATGTGGAGCAGCTCCGCCTGGCGGTCCTCCCCCAGGGCCAGGGAGGGCTCTCTGGAGACAAACAGCACCAGGCGGCTGGCCTTCATGGCCTGGGCCACCGCGGCGGCCTCCTCTCCGCCGCCGGTGAGAACGGGCAGGAAGCCCCCGTCCAGCAGGGCCTCCAGCACCCTGGGCCGGACGGTGAGGCCGCTGTCCGTGCGCTTGAGCAGGCCGCCGTCCCCGGCGGACAGGGCCACCCCGCAGCCGGACAGCGCCTGGGGCAGCGCGCCCCCCTCCGGCCGCACCAGCACCGTCCGGACTCCGGCCCGGAGCAGGGCGGGGGCGTCGGGCAGGGCGGCCTCGCCGTCCGCCGGGAGGTACACCACCCAGGTCTCCCCCCGCCGCGCCTCCAGGGCGGGGAGGACGGACAGGGCGGCTCTGGCCGGGGAGGCGGCGTCCAGCCCCCGGCGCAGGTCGTACTCCTGCAAAAAGGCCTGGACGTATTCTACGTCCGTAGGGGTGTCGATATACTCGGCGCCCCGCTTCTGGCGGGTCTCCCGGCCCTTGCCGGTGAGCAGAATCACGGCGGGACCGGCGCTGTCCATCACCGCCCGGCGGATGGCCTCCCCCCGGTTGGGGATGATCTCCAGGGCGGCCCGGCCCGCCGCCCGCACATGGGGGGCGATCTCCCGGCAGATGGACAGGGTGTCCTCCTCGCCGCTGTCCTCCTCGGTGAGGTAGGCCCGGTCGCACCAGGTCCCGGCGGCCTCCCCCAGGTCCCGGCGGCGGTCGAAGGCCTTCTTGCCGGGACAGCCGAAGACAATGGCCATCTCCCGGTCCGGATACTCCTCCCGCACGGACTGAAACAGCGTCTCAAAGGACAGGCGGTTGTGAGCGTAGTCCACAATGGCGCACAGATTCCCCCCGGCGTTGGAGAACACCTCCATCCGCCCCGGCACCCGCGCCCGCACCAGGCCGTCGTACACGTCGGCGGCGGGAATCTGAAGGGCCTGGCACACGGCGATGACCCCCAGGGCGTTCTCCACGTTGAAGAGGCCGGGCATGGTCAGCCGGAACTCCCGCCGGAAGCTGGGCGTGCGCACGGAGAAGACGGTCTGGCCGTCCTCCTTGCGCACCTGACTGGCATACACGTCCGCCTGGGGATTTTTCTGGGAGAAGGTAATCACCGGCCGCCCGGCGGCCTGGGCGGCGGCTAAAACCTCCGCCCCGTGGGCGCAGTCCAGATTGACGCAGTTGACCTTGGCCTGCTGGAAAATCTTCAGCTTGGAGGCGAAGTAGTCGTCGAAGTCCGGGTGCTCGATGGGGGAGATGTGGTCGTAGCCGATGTTCAGAAAGCAGGCGGCGGCCAGCTCGGTATATAAGCTCCTGTGGTACTTCAGCGCCTGGCTGGACACCTCCATGGTCATGTACTCCAGGCCGGCGTCCGCCCCGTGGGCCAGGTGCCGCTGCAGGTCCAGGGGCTCCGGGGTGGTGAGGTGGGACTCAAAGCGCTCCACGCCGTCGAAGGTGTCGATGGAGGAGATAATCCCCGTCTCCCCCTTTCCCTGCCGGGCCCGGTGCACGTCCAGAACAGACTTCAGGTAGTAGGCGGAGGAGGACTTCCCCTTTGTGCCGGTGAAGCCGCACACCTTCAGCCGGCCGGAGGGGTGGCCGTAGTAGAAGTCGGCCAGCAGCGCCATGGCCCGGCGCAGGTCCTTGAGCAGAATACAGGGCAGGGGACACGCCGGATAGGCCCTCTCGCCGGCGTAGGCAACCGCCCCCCGGCTGCGGGCCATCTCCAGAAATTCCGGCTTGAAGTGGGCGCCCTTGCACACAAACAGGGTGTTGGGAATCACGTTTCGGGAATCGCAGGACACCAGCTCCACCGGCTGGTTCAGGTCCAGGCCGCTGCCGGCCGGGCCGGCCAGCAGGTCCTCCCGCTTCAGCAGGGCCAGATACTTTCCCAGAGGACGGATGGGACAGGACATAGAAAACACCTCCAAAAGCCGCGGAGCGCGTTATTTGGTAAAAATCCGCCGCAGGGGCCCGCGGCAGGCCTGGATGGACCGCTCGGCCAGTACGGCCATGGCGTCCAGGTAGAAGGGCGGCAGGTGGTGCTGGCTGGAGAACACAGACAGCTCCGTACAGGCCAGAATGGCGCAGTCGCACCCCTGGTCCTCCAAATCCTGATGGACCACGGCGAACTTCTCCGGGTCGCCGGCCTTGCCCGCCTTGATGTCGTCATAGATGAGGGACATGACCTTCTTCTGGGCCTCCGGCGAGGGGACCTTCGGCTCCATGCCCAGGGCGATGAGCTCCTTCTGGTAGATCCCCGTCTGCACCGTGCCGTCTGTGCCCACCACGCCGGGACGGCGGCGGCCCTGGCTGGCCAGCACCTCACAGGCCTCCCGCACCATATGAATGATGGGGATGGAGATCTGCTCCTGCACCTTGTCCAGGAAATAGTGGGCCGTGTTGCAGGGAACCGCAATGGCGGTGCACCCCCCCTGCTCCAGCAGCCGGGCCCCGTACAGCAGCCGGTCGTACACCGGCTGGGTCTCTCCGGACAGAATGGCCGCCGTCCGGTCGGGCACCTCGTTGTCAGAGAAAATCAGCATGGAGATGTGCTCCTGGTCCGTGTGGGCCGCCGTGCGGTCAATGATATATTGATAGAACGTATTGGTGGCCTGGGGACCCATGCCGCCTAAAATTCCCAAACGATAGTTTTCCATAAAAACCTCCTGGTTGTCTGAGGTACCGTCCGCCGGTTTTACCCCCTCCGCCCCGCTTCGCCCGGCGCCTCCCCCGTTATTTTTACCCCCTCCGCCTCGCTTCGCTCGGCACCTCCCCCGAAGGGGGAGGCTTTTAGGCGCGCCGGGTCGTCGCGCCCCACACACACGCCCGTTGCTGCCGTAGGGGCGGCCCTTGCGGCCGCCCGCCCCCTTTTGAAAGGGGGTGCCGCCCAACGGGCGGCGGGGGATTGCATCTCTCGCATACGTCCGCCGGTTTTACCCCCTCCGCCTCGCTTCGCCCGGCGCCTCCCCCGAAGGGGGAGGCTTTTGGGCGCGCCGGGTCGTCGCGCCCCACGAATACGGCCGCCGCTTGCCCTGTCCGGCGGGCGCACAATGTGCGCCCCTACAGGGGTGGGCGCGCCCCACGGATACGGCCAAGGCTTTGAGGGGACGTCAAGGCTCCGCCGGTTCGCCGAAGAGGGACCACTTATTGGCGGCGGTGATTTTCACCGGGACAAACTGTCCGATGGCCGAAGGGTCTCCGGCAAGGCGCACCAGGCGGTTGCCCGGCGTGCGGGCGGCGAGGGGATAGCGGCTGTCGCCGCTCTCGCCGTCCACCAGGCAGCGCAGGGTCTTCCCGATATAGGCGGCGTGCTTTTCCTCGGAAATGGCGTCCTGGAGGGCCACAAGGCGGTTGAAATTGGCCAGCTTTTCCGCTCTGGACATGGGGTCGTCCATTTCAGCTGCGGGCGTGCCCTTCCGGGGGGAGTAGATGAAGGTAAACAGGGCGTCAAAGCGCACCTCCTCCAGCACCTTCAGGGTGTCCTCGAACTCCGGGGTGGTCTCGCCGGGGAAGCCCACAATCACGTCGGAGGTGAGGACGATGTCGGGAATCAGCGCCCGGAGGGCCCGGATTTTGTCCAAATACGCCTCGATGGTGTGTTTCCGGTTCATGACCTTCAGAATCCGGTTGTTGCCCGCCTGGAAGGGCAGGTGGAGCACCGGAGCCACTTTCTCACACCGGGCCATGGTCTCAAAGAGGCGCTGGGTGGCGTCCTTGGGGTGGGAGGTCATAAACCGGATGAGGAAGTCCCCCGGAATGGCGTTGACCCGCTCCAGCAGGGCGGCGAAGTCACAGGGGCTGTCCAGATCCTTGCCGTAGGAGTTCACGTTCTGGCCCAGAAGGGTGATGTCCTTATAGCCCTCTCCCACCAGCTCCTCCACCTCCCGCAGAATGTCCTCCGGCCTCCGGGAGCGCTCCCGGCCCCGGACATAGGGGACAATGCAGTAGGAGCAGAAGTTGTTGCACCCGTACATAATGGACACCCAGGCCTTCACCCTGTCCTGGCGCACCACGGGAATGCCCTCGGCGATGGAGCCGGGCAGGTCGGGGGTCTGGAAAACCCGCCCCCGGCCGGTGAGGAGGGTGTGGACAAACTCCGGGAACCGCCACAGCACCTGGGGGCCAAACACCAGGTCCACATGGCGGAAGGACTGCTTGATTTTCTCCGCCACATGGGGCTCCTGGGCCATACAGCCGCACAGGCAGATAAGCTGGTCCGGGTGGCGGCGCTTCACATGGACCAGAGCGCCCAGATTGCCCAGCACCCGCTGCTCGGCGTGCTCCCGAATGGCGCAGGTGTTCAGGACGATGATTTTGGCCTCCTCCTCGTCCTGGGTGAAGCCGTAGCCCATCTGGCTCAGATAGCCCCGAATGCGCTCAGAGTCCGCCTCGTTCTGCTGGCAGCCGTAGGTGTCCACAAAGGCCAGAGGGGGCGCGGGCAGGGCGGCGTTTCTCTGGGCAATTTCGCGGCAGAAGGAGAGCTGGCGGTCAATCTCCGCCGGGGAAATGGTGGTCGTTCGTTCCATGGGTTCCTCCAAAAAGCGTCGGGCTCCGCCGGGCGGAGCGGTTTATCATGTTATCATACCATGTTTCTCCCCCCGGCACAAGTGCGCCTCCCCGGTTTCCGCCGGGAAAACCGCCCGTTTTCCACCCCGCCGCCTGCAATTTTTTTGTGAACGGCCGCCGGTTTCACCCCTTCCGCCTCGCTTCGCCCCACGGATACGTTTGCCCCCTCATCCGGCGCTTCGCGCCACCTTCCCCCCTGTGGGGGGAAGGCTTCAGAATATGCGGTGTCCGTTGCTGCCGTAGGGGCGGCCCTTGGGCGGCGGGGGATTGCGTTTCTCGCATACGTTTGCCGGTTTGGCCCCGTCCGGCGGGCGCACGATGTGCGCCCCTACTGAATGACATTGCCCCGCCGCATTGCCTTTTTCCGCCCGAAGTGTTAAAATAAGCAATACATACAGCCGCGGCACACGGAAGAGAGAAAGGAGCCCTGGGCAATGCGCAAGCTGGTCATAGAGAAGGCGGCCATCCGGTCCAATATGGCGGTGATCCGGAAGCGGGCGGCGGGAGCCGCCCTGTACGGCGTGCTCACGGGGGACGGCGGCGGGGCCGGTCTGGCCTCCATGGCCCATATGCTCCGGGACGAGGGGGTGAGCCGCTTCGCCGTGGGCAGCGTGGAGGAGGTCCAGGGCCTCCGGGAGGCCGGCTTTGTGGACGAGGAGATTCTGATGCTCCGGGCCACTGTGGACCGGGAGGAGCTGAACCGGCTGGTGGATTTAAACGCGGTGTGCACCATCTCCTCTGTGGACACCGGCCTTGCCCTGAACGCGGTGGCGGAAAACCGGGCCACCGTGGCGGAGGCCCACATCCAGGTGGACACGGGGATGGGCTTCGGCGGCTTTCTGGTGGGGGAGCCGGAAAAGATCCTGCTGGCCTACCGCTCCCTTCCCAATGTGGCCCTCTCCGGCATTTACACCCAGCTCCACACCAGTCCGGACGGCCGGGAACAGGAGGTGGAGGCCCAGCTCCAGCAGTTCCACCAGGTCCTGGAGGCCATCCATGCCGCCGGCTTTGAGACCGGTCTGGTCCACGCCGCCGGCTCCTACGCCCTGATGCACTTCGACGCCGCCCGCCTGGACGCGGTGCGGGCGGGCTCCGTCCTGCTGGGCCGGTGCCGCCGCACGCCGGGGGACGGGCTGACCCAGGTGGGCTATGGCGAGGCCCCCCTGACCGAGGTGCGCTGGCTCCCCAAGGGGCACACCGTGGGCTCCGACAAGCTGGTGCGGCTCAAGCGCCCCACCCGGGTGGCGGTGCTCCCCGTGGGCTATCAGAACGGCTTCGGCGTGGAGCGCCCCCGCGCCTCCGGATTCTGGACCCTGTGGCGGCTGTGGCGGAAAAACCGCCGGCGCACCGTGCGGGTAAATGGACAGAACGTGCGCGTCATCGGCAGCATTGGCGCCACCGAGACCATTCTGAACGTCACCGATGTGAAGTGCTCCGCCGGAGACGCCGCCGTCTTTGACCTGGACCCCCTCTACGCCAGAGACCTCCAGGTGGAATACCGGTAAACAAGGGCGGAAAATCAGGGGCGGACCCGCAGCTCCGCCCTGCAAACGTGAAAACAAAGGTTGTGAACCTGTATGAGCGAATTAACATTTCAGCCGCTGCTCTTCGGCGGCGACATCAACGTGTACAGCGTGGCCCGCGCCTTCCACGAGGCCTATGGGGTAATCAGCGTCGCCTATGGCAAATACCCCTCCTTCCCCTGCCACGGCAGCGCCATTCTGGACTATCGGGTGTGCCCCGACAACGAGAGCGCCGACGCCTTCCGCCGCAATGTGAAGGCCGTCTCCCAGGAGTTCCCGGACAAGACCATTCTTCTGCTGGGCTGCGGGGACAGCTATGTGCAGCTGGCCGCCCACTGCAAGGACCAGCTCCCCGCCAATGTGGTCGCCCCCTATATCGACGGGGCTCTGCTGGACACCCTCATCAACAAGGAGAAATTTTACGGCCTGTGCGACCGGTACGGCATCGACCACCCGGCCACCTTTATCTACGATAAGTCCATGGGCCACGACTTCACCCTCCCCTGGGGACCGCCCTACATCGCCAAGCCCGCCGACAGCGTGGCCTACTGGGCCACCGGCGTCCACGACCTGGCCAAGGTCTATGTCTGCCAGAGCTGGGAGGAGCTGCTCTCCGCCCTGGACCAGGTGTACGCCGCCGGATACCCCGACCACATGGTTTTACAGGAATTTATCCCCGGCGACGACACCTATATGCGGGTTTTAACCAACTACTCCGACCGGAACGGACAGGTGAAGCTCATGTGTCTGGGCCACGTCCTGCTGGAGGAGCACTCCCCCCACGGCATCGGCAACCACGCCGTCATCCTCACGGAGTACGACGAGACCCTCTCCCTGAAAATCAAGGCCATGCTGGAGGACCTGCACTTCACCGGCTTCTCCAACTTCGACATCAAGTTCGACCAGCGGGACGGCAAATATAAGGCCTTTGAAATCAACTGCCGCCAGGGCAGAAGCAACTATTACGTCACCGGCGCGGGCCACAACATCGCCCGGCTGGCGGTGGAGGACCGCATTGAACACAAAGACCTGCCCTTCCTCATCACCCAGGACAAGTCCCTGTGGCGGATGGTCCCCAGAAAGGTCGCCTTCGCCTTCACCCCGAAGCGCTATCACCAGGAGATGAAGGCCCTCATCCGCGCCGGAAAGGACTCCCACTCCCTGGTCTACCAGGAGGACGCCTCCCTGAAGCGCACCCTCCGGGTGTGGAAAAACCACCTGGGCAATCTGAAGCGCTTCCGGCAGTACAACCAAAAACCGGCAGACTGAGGCCGCCGGCCTCCCCCTCCGGGGGGAGGCGCCGGCCGCAGCGAGGCGGAGGGGGCGGGCCCCGCCCCTGCGAATTCAAGAAAGACGGTGAACCAATGGCAGAGCTGACCCCTATGATGAAGCAGTACTTGGAGATGAAGCGGAACAACCCCGACTCCATTCTTTTTTTTCGTCTGGGCGACTTTTATGAGATGTTTTTTGACGACGCCAAGCTGGCCTCCAGGGAGCTGGACCTGACGCTGACCACCAGGGACCGGAACAAGCCGGCGGAGGAGCGCACCCCCATGTGCGGGGTGCCCTACCACTCCTGCGACAGCTATATCGCCCGGCTCATCGCCAAGGGGTATAAAGTGGCCATCTGCGAGCAGACGGAGGACCCCGCCGCCGCCAAGGGCCTGGTGGACCGGGACATCATCCGGGTGGTGACGCCGGGGACGGTCATGGCCTCCTCCATGCTGGAGGAGGGAAAAAACAACTTCCTGGGGTCTGTGTACGCTGATTCAGAGGCGGTGGGGCTGTGCCTGTGCGACCTGTCCACCGGCGAGGTGTTCGCCACCTCCTTCCCCGCCGGGGCGGAGGCCCTGGACCACCTGGAGAACGAGCTGGGCCGGTTCCACCCCGCGGAGGCGGTGCTGTCCGGCGGGGCGTGCCGGCTGGACGGCCTAACGGACTTTTTAAAGGACAAGCTGGACTGCCTGTGGGAGAACGGGGGGGAGGGCCGCTTCCGGTACGACGCCGCCCTGCCCCTGGTGCAAAAGCAGTTTCGGGAGGGCCTGGATTCCATCCCGGAGGGGGACCGGGCCGCCGTCCAGGCGGCGGGGGGGCTGCTCGCCTATCTGTATGAGACCCAGAAGACCGACCTGAGCCATCTGGCCGTCTTCTCCTATTACACCGCGGGACAGTTTATGGAGCTGGACTTCACCGCCCGGCAGACGCTGGAGCTCACCGGCACCATGCGCTCCAAGGAGAAGAAGGGCTCCCTGCTGTGGGTGCTGGACCGGACGAAGACCGCCATGGGGGGCCGCCTCATGCGGGGGTGGATGGAGCGCCCCCTCCTCTCCCCGGTGCAGATCGCCCGCCGCCAGCAGGCGGTGAACGACCTGGTGGAGGACATCATCACCAGGGAGGAGCTGGTCCTCACCCTGAAGGAAGTCACCGACCTGGAGCGCCTCATCGGCCGGGTGGTGTACGGCTCCGCCGGCGGGCGGGACCTGGTGGCCCTGGCCAACGGCCTGGGAAAGCTGCCCCGGCTGCGGGAGCTGCTGGAGGGCCGCCCCTCCGCCCTGCTCCAGTCCCTGCGGGAGGCGCTGGACGACCTGCCGGAGCTGCGGGAGCTGCTGCTGCGGGCCCTGGTGGACGAGCCCCCATTCTCCGTCCGGGAGGGCGGCTTCATCCGGGCGGGCTACAGCGCCGAGGTGGACCGCCTGCGGAACATCATGGACCACGGCGCGGAGATGGTGGCCAGCCTGGAGACCCGCACAAAGGAGCAGACGGGCATCAAAAATATGAAGATCCGCTTCAACAAGGTCTTCGGCTATTACATCGAGGTGGCCAAGTCCCAGATCAGCCAGGTGCCGGAGGACTGGGTGCGCAAGCAGACCACCGTCAACGCCGAGCGCTACATCTCCCAGGAGCTCAAAGAGCTGGAGCACACCATTCTCTCCGCCCAGGACCAGGTGACGGCCCTGGAGTATCAGCTCTTCTGTGAGCTGAGGGACCAGACGTGCCGGCATGTGGCCCAGATTCAGGCCGCCGCCGCCGCCGTGGCCCAGGTGGACGTGCTGGCCTCCTTCGCCGCCGTGGCCGCCGCCAACAACTACTGCATGCCCCTGGTGGACAGCTCCTCCGTCATTCACATCACCGAGGGCCGCCACCCGGTGGTGGAGAAAATGCTGCGGACCCCCTTCGTCCCCAACGACGTCCACCTGGACGACGGGGACGACCTGTGCGCCATTATCACCGGCCCCAACATGGCGGGCAAGTCCACCTATATGCGCCAGACCGCCCTTATCGTCCTGATGGCCCAGATGGGCTCCTTCGTCCCGGCCAAGAGCGCCCACATCGGCGTGGTGGACCGGGTGTTCACCCGCATCGGCGCCAGCGACGACCTGTCCGCCGGTCAGTCCACCTTCATGGTGGAGATGACCGAGGTGGCCCAGCTTCTGAAAAACGCCACCAGAAGGTCCCTGCTGATTTTGGACGAGATTGGACGGGGCACCTCCACCTATGACGGCATGGCCATCGCCCGCGCCGTGCTGGAGTACTGCGCCGGCAAAAAGACCCTGGGGTGCAAGACCCTCTTCGCCACCCACTACCACGAGCTCACCGCCCTGGAGGGGGAGATTCCGGGGGTCAAAAACTATAACATCGCCGCCAAAAAGCGGGGAGGCGACTTGATTTTTCTCCGGAAAATCGTCCGGGGCGGGGCGGACCAGAGCTATGGCATCGAGGTGGCCAAGCTGGCCGGCGTCCCCGACCGGGTCATCCGGCGGGCGCGGACCATCCTGGAGGAGCTGGAAAACCAGAGCGGCATTCAGCCCGCCTCACAGCCGGAGGAGACACAGCAGGTCTCCCTCACAGACCTGGGCAGTCAGACGGTCCTCCAAAAGCTGCGCATGACCGACGTGAACATCCTCTCCCCCATCGAGGCCCTGAACCTCCTGGCGGAGCTGAAGCAGGATTTGCAGGCATAACAATGCCGCCCCTACGGCAGCACCGGACGTGTGTGGGGCGCGACGACCCGGCGCGCCCGCCGTTTTGCAATCCCCCGCCGCCTTCGGCGGCACCCCCTTTCAAAAGGGGGCAACTGGCGGACGTGTGTGGGGCGCGACGACCCGGCGCGCCCCTAAACCGGCGGAAGGGGTCCAAACGAATGTCCGTCGGGGGTTGACAAGTGTTCCTGTTTGTGTTACCGTATTCCAGACAACAAAATAGGACAAAGGAAGCGCGCAGGAAAATGGCGGAGAGACAGAAAACCGCCTGCCGAAGGAATAACACTCTCAGGCGTCCGGCTGTGGACGAGGACTGTGCGTGGATGTGACTCTGGAGAAGCTCGACGATTCGGGTGCCGAAGGTGCAACGCGGTTTTGAGACAGACGAAGGACCGCCAATCTCTCAGGCAAAAGGACAGAGACGGCCGCCCCTTGGGCGCGTTTATGCGCGGCGGGGGCCGTTCGCCCATGTATCTTATATCCCACGGACCGCGGAGTGCTCCACGGCCCGTTTTTTGTCCCGGAAAAGGAGAAGAGAGAGACATGGATATGGACGCATTGGCCGCACAGGTCAGCAATCTGGCCGACTTTGTGTGGAACGGCCTGCTGCTCTACCTGCTGGTGGGCACGGGCATCATCTTTACCATCCGCACCCGGTTTATTCAGGTGCGGAAGTTTGTGCCCGGCCTGCGCCGGCTGTTCGGCAGCATCAATTTGAACGGCGCAAAGGCCGGCAAGGAGGGCATGAGCTCCTTCCAGGCGGTGGCCACCTCCATCGCCGCCCAGGTGGGCACGGGCAACATCACCGGCTGCGCCACGGCGATGATCTCCGGCGGTCCCGGCGCGATTTTCTGGATGTGGCTGGCGGCCTTCTTCGGCATGGCCACCATCTACGGCGAGGCCTGCCTGGCCCAGCGGTACAAGACCACCGACGAGACCGGCCACGTCATCGGCGGCCCCGTCTACTATATCCGTCAGGCCTTCAAGGGGACCTTCGGCAAGGTGCTGGCGGGCTTCTTCGCCCTGGCCATCATCTTCGCCCTGGGCTTCACCGGCAACATGGTGCAGTCCAACGCCATCAGCAACGCCTTCCAGGAGGCCCTGAACGTGCCCACCTGGATTGTGGGCGTCATTCTGGCCCTGGTGGCCGCCTTCATCTTCCTGGGCGGCGTCACCCGCATCGCCTCCGTCACGGAGAAGCTGGTGCCCATTATGGCGCTGTTCTATCTGGCGGGCGGCCTTGTGGTGCTGCTGTTCAACATCGCCGAGCTGCCCAACGCCCTGCGCCTGATTGTGGTGGGGGCCTTCCAGCCCCAGGCCGTCATGGGCGGCGCCATGGGCATCGGCGTCCGGGAGGCCATGCGCTACGGCGTGGCCCGGGGCCTCTTCTCCAACGAGGCCGGCATGGGCTCCACCCCCCACGCCCACGCCCTGGCCAAGGTGGCCAAGCCCCAGGATCAGGGCATTATGGCCATGATCTGCGTGTTTATTGATACCTTTATTGTGCTGACCATGACCGCCCTGGTGATGATCACCAGCGGGGCCCTGAACGTGGGCGACATGACCGCCAACCCCGCCGCCGAGAATATGGCCCAGGTGGCCTTTACCACCGTGTTCCAGGGCTTCGGCAACCTGTACGTGGCCATCTGCCTGCTGTTCTTCGCCTTCTCCACCGTCATCGGCTGGTACTTCTTCGGCGCTCAGAACGTGAAGTACCTCTTCGGCGTGAAGGCTGTGAAGGTCTACGCCTGCATTGCGGTGGTGTGCGTGGCCCTGGGCTCCATGCTGGAGGCCCCCCTGGTGTGGAACCTGTCCGACCTCTTTAACGCCCTGATGGTCTTCCCCAACCTCATCGCCCTGCTGGCCCTGTCCGGCCAGGTGGCCAAAATGGCCAGAGAGGACACAGAAAACGAGCTGCGCCGGTAACTGCCGGAAAAAGAGACACGGACCTGCGAAACGGCAGGTCCGTGTTTTTTACGCTTTCCGGATAATGCCCATGGGGGTGGACTCGCTGGACTGGCCCAGGGGGTTGTCCCCCAAAATTTTGGCCAGCTGGTCCAGGGAGGGGGCCTTCTCGGAGAAGCCCAGGATGTTGGCTCCCAGGTCGTTGATGTCCACAATGGCCACGGGATGGCCCAGGGTTTTGGCCAGCTGTCTGGACGTGCCCATGGGGTCGTCGGGGACCAGGACCACATAGTGGTCATAGGGCGGGATGGTGCCCTCGGTGGGGCCGTCAATGCCCCTGGCCTTGGGTCCGGCCACAATATAGAACCAGCCGCGCCTGCCCAGCAGCTTGCCGATGACGCTGCAGAAGGCGGCGAACAGAATCCGCAGGGTACCGCACTCCCGAAGGGCCATCTCCATGGTCTCCGGAATGCCCAGGCCGATGCCCGCGGGGGTCTTGGTGACGTACCGGCTCAGGGTGACGGCCAGCTTCCGGGGTTTGATGTCCTCCATGGGAATGGCCCGGTTCTGGGTGCAGGCCACCGCCTTCTCCGAGATGAACAGGATGTCTCCGTCCTGCATTTTGTCCCTGGCGTACTGAAGCACCACGTCGTTCATGTCGTCCGCCTTGGTGATCAGGTGGGTCTTCACCGGGATGCGCTGGTAGGTAACGCCGTCCACCGTGCGCAGAAGCTCCTTGCCCGGATTGGCGCTGTAATTCATTTCTTCGCTCATGGAAAGATCTCCTCTCAAGCGGCTGTGCCGCCGGTTTTCTCTTTTGCGGAGTTATTATAGCACGGCGCAGGCGCAATTTCCAGGCGGCGGGGATTTTTTTGCGGCCTCCGCAGGGCCTCAGGCGCCGGCGGGCGCTGTGCGCCCCTACTCGGCCTCCGGCAGGGGGCGGCGGCGGTGCTCCACCGGTCCCCACTCCGGGAGGGGGAGGCGCTGCATGGCGCCGAAGGCGCGGGACTTCAGGCCGGGGTAGCGGCCGTTGAGCTCATAGACCAGTTCTTTGATCTCCTGGCGTTTGGTATTGCCGTCGGCGGGGCAGGGGTTGTGGACCACCGGCAGGCCGAGGCGTTCCGCCGTGTTGCGGATGAGCCTCTCCCCGCAGTAGAGCAGGGGGCGGATTTGGGTGATCTGGGTGCGGTCCAGCCAGGTGACGGGCTGGAAGCAGGACAGGCGGCCCTCGAAAATCAGGGACATGAAGAAGGTCTCCACCGCGTCGTCGTAGTGGTGCCCCAGGGCGATTTTGTTCAGGCCCCGCTCTTTCAGGGCGCTGTGCAGCGCGCCCCGGCGCATCTTGGCGCACATGGAGCAGGGGTTTTTCTCTTTCCGCAGGTCAAAAATAATGTGCTGGATTTCGCTGGGCAGGACAGTGTAGGGCACGTCCAGCTCCCGGCAGAAGGCGGCGATGGGGGAGAAGTCCATCCCCGGCAGTCCCTCCGCGTGTCCCATGTCCAGGGTGACGGCCTCCAGCTCATAGGGGACGGGGTAGAACGCCCGCAGCCTGGCCAGGGCGGCCAGCAGCACCAGGGAGTCCTTCCCCCCCGACACCCCCACGGCGATGCGGTCGCCGGGGGCGATCATGGCATAGTCCTCCACGCACCGGCGGACCAGGGATAAAATGTGGTTCATTTCTGCCTCCTTCTTGAGAAAAGCGCGAAAAACGGCAACCTTTTCGTTGGGATAAATTAAAAATCAAAAGTGAGATTTTAAGAGCGTTCTGGCGTATCCGTGCGAAAACGGGAGATTTCAAAAGCTGAGTCAAAAAAATTCCAAAAGACCGTTGACACAAAGCCGCTCCAATACTATAATACAAAACGCTCCGCTTGTACAGTGGAGCGGCTGATTTTGTCATAAATCAACGTTTTGCATACAAATGCACCAAGAAGTAGAGGAAAATGGAGGTCTCACCTATGTCCACTTTTATGGCCAACAAGGGGAACATCGAGCGTAAGTGGTATATCCTGGACGCTGCGAACAAGCCCCTGGGCAAGACCGCTGCCGCCGCCGCCACCCTGCTGCGGGGCAAGCACAAGCCCGAATTCACCCCCAACGCCGACTGCGGCGACTATGTCATCATCATCAACGCCGAGAAGGCGGTGCTCACCGGCAAGAAGCTGGACCAGAAGATGTACCGCCGTCACTCCGGCTGGATCGGCGGTCTGAAGGAAGTCAAGTACCGCACCCTGATGCAGGAGCGGCCTGAGCTGGCCATGAAGCTGGCCGTGAAGGGTATGCTGCCCAAGAACAACATCGCCAAGGACGCCCTCACCCGTCTGCGCGTCTATCGCGCCGGCGAGCACGAGCACGCCGCCCAGAAGCCCGAAGTTTGGGCCGCCGAGTAAGCAGGAGGTAGACGATCATGTATCAGAGCAAGAAGCCTTATTTCTATGGCACCGGCCGTCGGAAGTCCTCCGTGGCCCGGGTGCACCTGTTCCCCAACGGGACCGGTTCCATCACCATCAACGGCCGTGACATCGACGACTACTTCGGCCTGGAGACCCTGAAGCTCCTGGTCCGTCGGCCCCTGGCCGCCACTGAGCAGCTGGGCAAGGTGGACATCGTGGCCACCGTCACCGGCGGCGGCGTCACCGGCCAGGCCGGCGCCATCCGCCACGGCGTGGCCCGCGCCCTGCTGCTGGCCAACGAGGAGTACCGCCCCGCCC
>CALXGC010000062.1 GCA_944387755.1 uncultured Oscillospiraceae bacterium
CTGTGGGGGAGGGGCGCAGGGTATAGAGGGGCACGTCCTCTGTGGGAAAGCGGGCGGACAGACTCTGGAACAGCGCCCGGTCGCCCAGCCGGGAGCGGAACAGGCGCACCGGCGTGCCGGGAGAGACCGCCTTCTCCAGGGCGGCCAGCAGGCCCTGGGTGGTGTGCGTCTCCGGGCACAGGTCGGGGAAAATCCCGCGCCGCCGGAGGGCCGCCCCGGTGGCCGGGCCAATCACCGCAAAGGAGCAGCGGGCCAGGGCGCGCAGGTCGGTCTGTGCCTGCTCCAGGCGGCGGAAGAAGCAGTCCACGCCGGTTTGGCTGGTCAATACCACCCACCCCGGCGCCTGGGAGAGGCTGTTCCAGTCAAAGACGGCGGGCAGCTCCTCCACCTGGGAGGTCATCAGGGAGAAGGGCCGGGCCCCCAGCTCCAGCAGGGGGAGGCGCAGGCGCGCCTGGATAACCGGCGTGCCGGTGAGAGCCACCCGCGTCCCCCGGAGGGGGAGGGGGGCGGAGAGATCCAGGGCGGCGGTTTCGCCCACGACAATGACGGCGGGGGGGAGGACCCCCGCCTTTTTTGCCGCCTGGGGGAGCTCCGCCAGGGGTGCCCGGACGGCGCAGGGGCGGGGAGCGCAGCCCCCGGAGACCACGGCGGCGGGGGTGTCCGGAGCTCTGCCCGCTGCGATGAGGCGGGCGGCAATCTCCGGCAGCCGGGACAGGCCCATGAGAAAGACCAGCGTGCCCTCCGCCCCTGCCAGCCGGTCCAGCTGGTCAAAGTCCCCGTCCCTGGTGTGGGCTGTAATCACATGGAAGCTGCGGCTCAGCCCCCGGTGGGTGACGGGAATGCCCGCCTGTCCGGGGATGGCGATGGCGGAGGAGACGCCGGGGACCACCTCGAAGGGGACGCCGGCGGCCTGAAGGGCCTGAATCTCCTCGCCGCCCCGGCCGAAGACGAAGGGGTCGCCCCCCTTCAGCCGGACCACTGTCAGGCCGGCCTGGGCCAGCGATACCAGCGTCCGGGAAATCTCCTCCTGGGAGGCGGAGTGCCGCCCCCGGCGCTTGCCCATATAGAGCCGTTGCGCGCCGGGAGGGGCCGCGTCCAGCAGCTCCTCTGCAATCAGGTCGTCGTATACCACCGCGCCGCAGCGCTGGAGCAGGCGGTAGCCCTGCAGCGTAATCCATCCGGCGGGGCCGCAGCCCGCCCCCACCAGATAGACGCGGCCATTCCATTCCATGGCGTTCCTCCTTTGCGCAGGGGCGGCCCGCGGCCGCCCGCCGGTGAACGGGACGTTCTCTTGTCCCGCGGGCGGCCAAAGGCCGCCCCTACTGTGTGTGTAAAATATGCGCCGTCTCTGCCTCGGTGAGCGGCCGTCCCGCCTCCAGGGCGGCGGAGAGCAGGCGGTCAAAGGCGTCCCGGCGTTCCGGCTGGGAGAGCGTCCCTTTAACCGTCTCCCGGACGTCCGCCAGCCAGTCCAGAATAGGCTCCAGAGCGGGGGGAAGGGACCTCTCCACAGTCCGGCGGACCCAGGCGGCGGCGGCGGGACTGGCCCCGCCGGTGGAGATCCCCACAGACAGCCGCCCCCGGCGCACCAGGGCGGGGAAGAGAAAGGTGCTCTCCTGGGCGCTGTCCGCCGCGTCCACAGGGATGGCGCGGGCGCGGCAAAGTTCCGCAATCTGACGGTTTACCGCCCGGTCGTTGGCGGCGGCCACGGCCAGAAAAACGCCCTCCAGCAGCTCCGGAGAGAAGGGGCGGCGCAGCAGCTCCACCCCCTCCAGCGCCTCCAGCTCCGGCACGAATTCCGGGGCGCACAGCACAAGCCGGGGGCCGTAGTCCAGCAGGGTCCGGGCCTTCCGGGCGGCCACCGGCCCGCCTCCGGCAATCAGGACGGTTTTGCCGGTCAGGTCCACAAACAGGGGAAAATAGGCCACAAAACCGCCTCCTCAGTCGTAGTAGTACCGCCACCCGTTCTCCGTCCGGACGCGGCGGATGGGGACGTGAAAGGTCCTCTCCAGAATTCCGGAGCCGAACAGCTCCTCCGGCGTGCCGGTCTGAAGCAGCGCCCCGCCGTCCATCACCGCTCCCCGGTGGGCGAAGCGCAAAGCCAGGCACAGGTCGTGGAGGACCAGCGCCACGGCGCGGCCCTGCTCCGCCAGCCTGCGGGAGAACTTCATCAGCTCAAGCTGGTGGGAGACGTCCAGATAGGTGGTGGGCTCGTCCATCAAAATGGTCTGGGTGTCCTGGGCCAGGGCCATGGCCAGATAGATCTTCTGCCGCTGGCCCCCGCTGAGGGTCTGGACAGGGAGGGGGGCCAGGTCCCAGGCGTCCGCCTGCTCCAGCGCCCGTTTGGCGGCGGCGTGGTCCTCCGGCCGGTACCGCCGGGGGTAGGACAGATAGGGAAACCGGCCGTGGAGCACCATGCGGTAGGCGGTGATGTTGGGGACGCTGCGGGACTGGGGCAGATAGGTGACGGCCTGGGCCAGCTGCCGCCGGGAGAGCCTCTCCACCGGCGTCCCGTCCAGGAGCACCCGGCCCCCGGACAGGGGCTGGAGCCCGGCGATGGCCCGCAGCAGGGTGCTCTTGCCGCAGCCGTTGGGGCCCAGCAGGACCAGGGCCTCCCCCGGCCGCAGGTCCAGGGTGATGTCCCGCACCGCCGGCGGCCCGCCGTATCCGGCGGTGACGGATTGAAGGGCAATCACAGGATGCGCCCCCCTCTCTGCCGCAGAAGCAGCCAGATGAAAAACGGTCCCCCCGCCAGGGAGAGGACAATCCCCACCGGGATTTCATAGGGGGCGAACAGAACTCTGGAGAGAATGTCGCACCCCGTCAGCAGAGCCGCGCCCCCCAGGGCGCAGGCCAGCAGCAGGGGGCGGCTGTTCTCCCCCACCGCCCGGCGCATGATGTGGGGGACGATAAGGCCCACAAAGCCCAGCAGTCCGGCGAAGCTGACGGCGGCCCCCGCCAGGGCGGCGGCCAGAGCCAGCAGAATCAGCCGCAGGGGCTTGACGGGCAGGCCCAGGCTCTGGGCGGTCTCCCGGCCCAGGGAGAGGATGTCCATCTCGCTGGCCAGGGAGAGCAGCAGCGCCAGGGCGGGAAGCGCCGCCCAGAAGGCGGGGGCGATGCGGTCCATGGACAGGTTGGACAGCCCGCCGATGCGGAAGTCGGTGTAGCTGAGCACCGCGTCGGGAATCAGGGTGACAATGGCGTCGATGCCCGCGCCGAAGATGTTGGACACCGCCACGCCGGCCAGCACCAGGGTGATGCGGCTGGCCCCTGTGCGCTCGGCAATGAACAGCACCAGCGCCGCCCCCAGAAAGGCCCCCAGGAAGGCCGCCAGCGGGACCAGGGCCACGGATTGGGGGAAGAGGGCGCTCCACAGCGCCACCATCAGCCCCGCCCCGGAGTTCACCCCGATGATGTTGGGGGCGGCCAGGGGGTTGTTTAAAACGCTCTGAATCACCGCTCCGGACACCGCCAGAGCGGCCCCCGCCAGCAGGCAGCCGCAGGTGCGGGGCAGGCGGACGTATTGAATAATATCCCCCTCCGTGCTCTCCAGCCCGCCCAGCAGGGCCTGGGGCACCAAAGCGGGGGAGAGGAGGGTGGAGCCCAGAAACAGGCTCAGCACCCCCGACCCCAGGGCCAGCAGGAGCAGAAGCAGCAGGATTTTTCCGGTCCGGCGGGACTCAGGGATAGAGGATGTCTGCAAGTTTTTCATAGGCCTCCCCCCAGCGCGCGTTGGGCTTCAGGTTGTACAGCGCGTGTTCCAGCGTATAGAAGTTTCCCTCCCGGACGGCCCGGAGGCTGTTCCAGGCGGGGTTGGACAGAAGGGTTTTTTCCAGCGTCTCCTGGGCGTCCGCGGCGTCGGAGCCCTGGAGCACGGCAAAGATGTAGTCCGGGTCGGCGGCCAAAATGGCCTCCAGGCTCAGATTCTCCAATAAACTCCCGCTGCCGTCCGCCACGTTGACGCAGCCCAGGCTGGAGAGCATCTCTCCCAGCAGGAAATCCTGACTGCCCTTGATTTTGCAGCTTGCGCCGGTGGCCCGGAGGGTGAGCACCCTGGGGGCGGACCCGTCCTGCCGGCTTTTGGCGGCCTCCACCTGCTCCTGCACCTCCAGGCCGTAGGTCTGGTAGTTCTCCGGACAGCCGGTGAGCTGGGTGCAGATCTCCAGCATATTCAGATAGTCGTCAAAGTCCTGGACGTCAAAATAGGCTGTGGGGATGCCCGCCTGCTGGAAGGTGTCCTCCAGCTCCAGGTTGGCGGCGGTGTTGCAGCTGGCCAGGATGAAGTCGGGCTGGGCGGCCAGAAGGACCTCCAGATTGGGGTCCTTCACCGCCCCTAAATCGGCCACGGAGCCGTCCAGCCCCAGGTCGAAAGAGGTCCAGGCGTCGTGGGCGGCGGCAATCAGGCTGTCCCGCCCGCCGGCCAGGCACCACACGTCGGCAAAGCTGCCGATGAGGGCGGCCGTCCGCCGGGGGCGCTCCGGGAGGGAGACAGTGCGGCCCAGGTCGTCGGTGAAGACGTACTGGGCGGAGGCCTCCGCCGGGGCCGGCGGAGCGGAGGAGGCGGACGCGCCGCAGCCGGAGAGCAGGAGCAGCAGCGCGGCGAGTACAGAGGCGTGTCTCATAAAAATTTCCTCACAGTCAGGATGATTTTGATACGCTATATCTTACCGTCCCCGCCCCCAAAATGCAAGACCGGTTCCCGGCGGCGAGGGCCGCCGGGGGAGAGAGAAAAGCTTCCAGTTCTGTCAAGAGAAAAAGTGACGGAAATTTAAACAAACATTTTTTAACAAAAGCTGTCACTTTCTTCAAATACCCCTAAAATTGCAGGATTCGAAAATAAATCCTGCATTTTACTTGACAAAAAATGGACGTGGTATTACAATAGCGCATATCTTACGCAACAAAAATTGATGTCCGGCCAGCGGCGGGCGGTGGAACCGGCGCTCTGTCCGCACAAAAATTCCCGGCGCGGAAATTCATGATTTTTTAGGAGGTAAACGGTATGAACATTCCCAACAAGTACTTGGAAGGGCTGATGGAACGGGTGGTTCAGCGCAACCCCTATGAGGCGGAATTTCATCAGGCGGTGCGGGAGGTTCTGATTTCCCTGTCTCCGGTGGTGGAGGCCCACCCGGAATATCTGGAGGAGGGCGTGATGGACTGCCTGGTGGAGCCGGAGCGGATCATTAAGTTCCGGGTACCTTGGGAGGACGATCAGGGCAGAATCCACGTCAACCGCGGCTACCGGATTCAGTTCAACAGCGCCATCGGCCCCTATAAGGGCGGCCTGCGCTTCCACCCCTCTGTGAACGAGAGCATCATCAAGTTCCTGGGCTTTGAGCAGATCTTCAAAAACAGCCTCACCGGCCTGCCCATCGGCGGCGGCAAGGGCGGCAGCGACTTCGACCCCAAGGGGAAGTCGGACAACGAGGTGATGCGCTTCTGCCAGAGCTTTATGTCGGAGCTTGCCAAATATATCGGTCCGGACACCGACGTGCCCGCCGGCGACATCGGCGTGGGCGCCCGTGAGATCGGCTATCTGTTCGGCGAGTACAAGCGCCTGCGCAACGAGTTTACCGGCGCCATCACCGGCAAGGGCCTCAGCTACGGCGGAAGCCTGGTGCGCACTGAGGCCACCGGCTACGGCCTGTGCTACTTTGCGGACAACATGCTGAGAGACGCCGGACGCAGCTTCGACGGAGCCTCGGTGGTGATCTCCGGCTCCGGCAACGTGGCCACCTACGCCTGCGAGAAGGCCACGCAGCTGGGCGGCAAGGTGGTGGCCATGTCCGACTCCAACGGCTATGTCTACGACCCCAACGGCATCGACCTGGCCTGCGTCAAGCAGATTAAGGAGGTCAACCGCCAGCGCATCCGCCTGTATGTGGACACCCACCCCGGCGCGGAGTACCACGAGGGCTGCGCCGGAATCTGGCAGATCCCCTGCGACATCGCCCTCCCCTGCGCCACTCAGAACGAGCTGAACGGGGAGGCCGCCAAGGCCCTGATTGCCAACGGCTGCTTCGCCGTGGCCGAGGGCGCCAACATGCCCTGCACGCCGGACGCGGTGGAGCTGCTCCAGGGCTCCAAGGTCCTCTTCGCCCCCGCCAAGGCGGCCAACGCCGGCGGCGTGGCGGTCTCCGCCCTGGAGATGAGCCAGAACTCCATGCGCTTCTACTGGAGCTTTGAAGAGGTGGACGCCCACCTGAAGAAGATTATGGGCGACCTGTATCACAACGTGGTCAGCGCCGCCCAGGAGTACGGCATGGCGGACGACCTGGTGGCCGGCGCCAACATCGCCGGCTTCCAGAAGGTGGGCAACGCGATGCTGGCCTACGGCCTGGTGTAAAGGGGGAGATCCTGTGAACGACTATACAGCCCGCGTCCTGTGCAATCTGCAGCGGCAGTACCCCTATGAGCCGGAGTATATTCAGGCGGTGCAGCTCTGGCTGGAGCTCATCAGCCCGGCGGCGGACGACGCCAGGTATGAGAAGCTGGACCTGATTACCCGCATGGTGGAGCCGGAGCGGATGTTCGCCTTCAGCGTGCCCTGGGTGGACGACCAGGGACAGGTCCATGTGAACCACGGCTACCGGGCGCAGTTCAACAGCGCCATCGGCCCCTATAAGGGCGGCCTGCGCTTCCACCCCGGCGTCACCCCCTCGGTGGTGAAGTTCCTGGGGTTTGAGCAGACCTATAAGAACGCCCTCACCGGCCTGCCCATCGGCGGAGCCGCCGGCGGCGCGGATTTTGACCCCCGCGGAAAGAGCAAGCGGGAGATTATGCGCTTCTGCCAGAGCTTCATGCGCGCCCTGTACCGCTACATCGGCTCTGACACCGACGTGCCCGCCGGCGACATCGGCGTGGGCTCCCGTGAGATCGGCTATCTCTACGGCGAGTATAAGCGCCTCACCGGCCGGGCGGAGAGCAGCGCCCTCACCGGAAAGGGCCTCACCTACGGCGGCAGCAAGATGCGCCTGGAGGCCGCCGGATTCGGCACCGTCTACTTCCTGACCCGGATGATGGAGCGGGCGGGGGACTCCCTGGAGGGCAAGCGCATCCTCGCCTCCGGCTTCGGCAGCATGACGTGCAGCGTGTGCCGGAAGGCGGCGGAGCTGGGGGGCAGGGTCGTCACCCTCTCCGGCCCGGACGGCTACATCTATGACCCGGAGGGCGTGACCACCCAGGAGAAGTTTGACTTCCTCATGTCCATGCGCGCCGGCGGCGGCGACCGGGTGGAGCCCTATGCCAAACAGTTCGGTGTGGAGTACTTCCCCGGCCGCCGTCCCTGGGAGGTCCCCGGCGACGCGGCGATTCCCTGCGCCACCCAGAACGAGTTGGACGTGGCCGACGCCGCCCGCCTGCTCACCAACGGCGTGACCTACTATGTGGAGGCGGCCAACATGCCCGCCACCCCGGAGGCCATGCGCCTGCTGCGGTCCAACCCCAAGCTGCGCATGGCGGGGGCCAGGGCCTCCGGCTCCGGCGGCGTGGTCATGTCCGCCCTGGAGATGGCCCAGAACAGCATCCGCTACAGCTGGTCCCGCAGCGAGGTGGAGCAGCGCCTCCAGGCCATCATGGCCAACATCTACGACGAGTCGGCCGACGCCGCCCGTCAGTATGGCCTGGGGGAGGACCTGATGGCCGGCAGCGCCATCGCCTCCTTCCAGAACATCGCCCAGGCGATGATTGCCCAGGGCGTATAACTGCAAAGCTCCATGCGGAGAACCCCTCCGGCCCGTCGTGGGCCGGAGGGGTTCTCTGCGCTGGGGAGAGGTTGAAGGTTTTCCGGTTTTCGGCTATACTATACGGCGTATACGGAAGGGAGCGGGCGCGATGGCAAAGGGAGAGGACAAAAAATATTGGACCATTTCCCTGCTGAAGAAGCGGGGCTGGACCGGCGGGCTGATGCGGACGCTGCTCCCAAAGCCCCATTATCTGTCCGGGCGGAGGGGCGCGGTGCGCGCCTGGCTGCGGCAGGACGTGCTCCTGGCGGAGGAGAGCCCCCAGTTTGCCGCCGGACGGAGCGGGGCGGCTCCGGGGCGCGCCGAGGAGGCGGCGGCGGACGCCCGGCGGGCCTGCGCCGCCCTGGCCCAGGCCTGGGCGGAGGCCGGACCGGACGAATCTCTGGCCGGACTGCTGGCCGGACAGTACCACGCCGCCCTGATGGCCCGCATCCCCTCCGCAGGCGGGCGGGGGCTGCGGGTCTCCCAGGCCGCCGCCTGGACCGGCGAGTTTCTCGCCCTGGAGCGGCGGTGCAGCGGGCGGCGGCTGCCGGAGATTTTGAAGCACTTCGCCCAGGCGGGGGGCTGGCTGGGAGCCTGTCCGGACCACCCCTTAGCCGGACAGGCCCTTGGACGCTATCCCCAGGTGCTGCGGGCCGCAGCCCGGCAGGTTTTGGAGGAGTTCTGCGCCCTCCAGCCGGAGGCGGATTTAAGAAGCTTTCTGGGGGCGGAAAACTTTCCCGCCTCCCGCCTGCTGGCAGAGGAGCTGGGGGCCGTCTGGTCCCTGTGGTACGTCCCCCAGGCCATCCGCACCAGCCTGTCCCTGCTGATTGCCCTGAACCCCAAGGACGAGTATCCGGAGGCCAGAGGGATGCGCCGCCGCTTTGTGCTCCACCTGGGGGGCACAAACACGGGCAAGACCTACGCCGGCTTTCAGCGCCTGATGCGGGCCGGGACGGGGGTCTATCTGGCACCGCTGCGCCTGCTGGCCCTGGAGGCCCAGGAGACCCTGCTGGACGCGGGGGTGCGGTGCAGCCTCTCCACCGGGGAGGAGGAGGACTGCCGGGAGGGGGACACCCACATGGCCGCCACCGCGGAGAAGCTGTGCCTGGAGCGGCGCTATGACGCGGCGGTGATCGACGAGTGCCAGATGATTGCCGACCCCCAGCGGGGCTACGCCTGGACGCGGGCCATCCTGGGGGTGTTGGCCCCGGAGGTCCACCTGTGCGCCGCGCCGGAGGCGGGGGAGCTGCTGATCCGGCTGATTGAGAGCTGCGGGGATACCTATGAGGTGCAGGTCCACCAGCGCACCACCCCGCTGGTCTGCATGTCCCATCCGGTGGACTACCGGCGGGCCCAGCCCGGCGACGCGCTGATTACCTTCTCCAAGACCGGCGTGCTCAGCGTGGCCGAGGACCTGCGCCAGAACGGGAAGGAGCCGGCCATTATCTATGGGGCGCTGCCCTACTCCACCCGGCGGAAGCAGATGGAGGGGTTTCTGGAGGGGAAGATGGAGTACGTCGTGTCCACCGACGCCATCGGGATGGGGCTGAACCTGCCCATCCGGCGGATTATCTTTCTGGACACGGAGAAATTCGACGGCGTGGAGCGCCGGCCGCTGAAGCCGGAGGAGATCCGGCAGATTGCCGGCCGGGCCGGCCGCTACGGCATGTACCCCAAGGGGTATGTGGGGGCAACCCAGGACCTGGAGGCCATCCGCGCCGGGCTGGAGGCGGCGGTTCCGCCCCTCCGGCACGCGGTGGTGGGCTTTTCCGAGCTGGTGCTCCAGGTGGACTTCGACCTGCTGGAGGTGCTCACCCAGTGGAATCAGATGCCCACCGTGGAGCCCTACCGCAAGCTGGACATCTCCCGCTATATCGGGATGATCTCCAAAATGCGGGAGATGGGCTTTGTCCTCTCCAGGGAGCAGGAGCTGCGGGCGGCCAACATTCCCTTTGACGAGACGGAGGAGGCCCTGCGGGAGCTGTTCTTTCAATTTCTGCGCCAGTGGCAGCAGGGGGAGGCGGTGGAACAGCCCGCCATGCCGGAGAAGGACCCCACCCTTCCGGAGCTGGAGCTGTACTGCCGGAAGCTGGACCTCTACTTCTCCTTCGCCAAGGCCTTCGGCTGTCCGGTGGACGAGGACAGGCTCTATGACAGCCGGGAGCGGACGGCGGAGGAGATCAATGAGATTCTGCTCCACCGCCTGCGCAGCAACATCCGCTTCTGCGCCCGGTGCGGAAAGGCCCTTCCCCTCCACCACCGGGGGCGGCTGTGCAGCGGCTGCTGCCGGCGGGGCGGCCGCCGGAGAGGCGAACCGGGCGGCTGAACAGCCGCCCGGTTTATGCCTCCCGCAGAGGGGGATATGGATGTACCGATGTGACCGGGTCGAGCCCCGCCTTGACGGCCTTGTCCCGGTACTCCTCCACGCAGCCGGTGGTATAGATGTCCAGCGCGCCCTTTGCGCTCTGGCCGTTGAGCAGTCCGTTCTCCCCCAGGAACGCCCCGGCGGCGCGGGCCATCTCGTCCGCCGGGTCCAGAAGCAGCAGTCCCGGATACAGGCGCTGGATGTTCTCCTCCACCAGGGGGTAGTGGGTGCACCCCAGCAGGCAGCAGTCGATCTTCTCTCCATGGACCAGTTCGTCCAGATTGGCCCGGATATTCTGGTCGATGACCTCCTGTCCGGCGGGGTCTCCCAGGTGGTGCTCGATAAATTTTGCCAAATCGGAGTATCCCCGGCTGATGACAAGCTTATCCGGCGCAATTTGGCGGAGCAGCTTGGGATAGCACTGGGTGGAGTGGGTGAAATAGGTGGAGATGACGCCGATTTTATGCGCCGGCAGGCGGGCCGCCGCCTCCGCTCCGGCCTGGACCACGCTGAACACCGGGAAGTCCAGGCCGTCCTGGTACTGGCCAATCAGACAGGAGATGGTGTTGCAGGCCACCAGAAGGGCCTTCACCCGGCGCTGTTCCATAAAGCGCAGCATATAGCGGGTCAGCCGCAAAATTTTCCCGGCGCTGTGGTTGCCATAGGGCATGTTGCCCCCGTCGCCGAAATAGAGCAGGTTTTCGTGGGGCAGCAGCCGCTGCATTTTCCGCGCAACGCTGAAGCCGCCGATGCCTGAGTCGATGATTCCAATGGGGTCCGCCTTGTCTGCCATGCGCGCCATCCTTCCTTTCGGGAGCGCCGCTCCCGGTGTGACTGCCTAATCATAGCACGTTTTATGGGAAAAAACACCCGTTTTTTCGGAAAAAATTGCACTCTTGTCAGGAGAGACAAAGGCAGGCGCAAAATTGCGCCCCGCCGTACTGCAAAATTTTCACACCGGGCGGCATCCAAAAATTGCCCTTGCATTTTGCCGGAAAAAAAGCTATGATAATCTTGACAAACTCCAGGGCGGAAATTTTCGCCGTTTTTGGGCAAAATGGATGAAACACCCAGGGACGGGAAACACAGCTCTGGAAAGAAAAAGGAGTGAATCCAGATGAAAAAATTCCTGCGGCCCCTTGTGTGCGGCGGTATGCTGGCGGCGCTGCTGTGCACACCCTCTCTGGCTGCGGACCAGGGGGACTTCTCCCTGCTGGTCAACGGGGAGCCTGTCACATTTACAGACGCCGCCCCCGTTCTGAAGGACGACCGCTCGTTCCTGCCCATGGCCGCCGCCTTTGAGGCCATGGGGTTCCAGAACATCCTCTGGGACGGCGAGGCCCGGACCGTCACCGCCTTCAAGCCGGATATGCCCTATGTCTCCTTCCAGGGGGAGGAGAAGCGGGGGGATCTGACCATCCAGCTCACCATTGATTCCAACGTCTTTACCATCCAGTACGAGGGGAACAAAACCGCCGGTCCCCACGGGGACATTCTCCAGGTGATAGACACCCGCACGATGGACGTGGCCCCCTACATTGATCCCGCCAGCGACCGCACCTACATCCCCGTGGGCCTGGTGGCCGACGCCCTGGGCTACCGGGTGGGCTGGGACGCCGACACCTACACCGTCGTTGTTGACGACGTGGACGCCATCCTGGCCGCCAACACCGCCACCTATGACCTGATGGACCAGTTCATGGAGTACGCCGGCAAATACAACGAGGGGAACTATAAAGTGGACGGCTCCGTGGACCTGAAGATGGAGGCCCAGGGCGCGAAGATGAGCATGGACGGCGATTACAACATGGTGACGAACCAGACCGCCTTCCAGTTCGGCACGGACCTGGCCCTGGAGGCCGGCGACGGGGAGACGGAGTTCTCCATCCCCAGCCTGGACATGGACCTGCGGTGCAGCCTGGAGACCGGGAAGCTCTACTTCCAGTCCGAGGCCCTGACCGAGTCGGAGACCTGGTACAGCATGGACCTGAAGGCGATCTATGACGCGGCCTACGGCCCCGGCTTCTATGAGGAGATCCTGGCCCTGAACGCGGCCAGCGCCGACATGTCCTTCGACCAGGCGCTGGAGGAGATTCTCCGCAGCGATATGCTGCCCCTGTCTCAGTACGCCACCACCCAGGACTATCTGGACATCTTCAACTACGCCTTTGCCGACAGCTCCTTTGAGAAGGAGGGCTCCGTCTATATCAACCGCCTGGTGGACCTGACGGGGGAGGATGACGCCCTTCAGATGAACATCCAGCTCTTCACCAGCCGCAGCCAGGTGAACGGCTACGGCCTGGAGATGCGCGTGGAGGATGAGAGCGGATACGTCCTTCTGACCATGGAGATGCGCGGCGACAAGATGGAGATGGTCTTTGACGTCCAGATTCCCGACGTCTCCATGAACCTCACCATGGACGGCGCTTACCGGAGCACCCGGGAGGCGCCCGACGCCGAGCCCCCCGCCAACGGGGAAATTGTGGACCTGATGGAACTGCTGGCAGGCGCCGTTCCTGAGACGGAAGGAATTTAAACGCGGAAAAAGCGGACCCCCGCCGGGGTCCGCTTTTTTGCTGTCCGCTCACAGGTTGGCTTTGATTTTCGCAATCATGGCGTCGTACTCCGCCTGGGTGAGGTAGGTCTTGCCGGGGTTCATCTGGAACACGCCGCCCCACTCGTCGCCCCCCTTGTACTTGGGGACCAGGTGGAAGTGGAGGTGGCAGCCGGTGTCGCCGTAAGCGCCATAGTTCACCTTGTCCGGGTGGAAGGCCGCGTGGATGGCTCTGGCGGCGCGGGTGACGTCGGCGAAGAACGCGTTGCGGTCCTCCTCGCTGATGTCCACAATCTCGCTGACGTGGTCCTTATAGGCCACGATGCAGCGGCCGGGCTTGCTCTGCTCCTTGAAGAGGATCAGAGAGCTGACGCTCAGGTCGCAGATGTAGATGCCGAAGGCATCCAGCAGCTCGCCGCGCATACAGTACCCGCAGTTGGAATCTTTCATGGGAACAGCCTCCTTAGTCACATGTATTGGATTAAGCGGCCGGAGCAGGGCTCCGGCGGCTGAATCAACAGGGACAGAGGGTTTATCTGTGCAGCTGGGTCAGGGCCCGGCCCCGGATCAGCAGCGTCATCACCACGAAGGCGGAGGCGACGCCCACGACGCCCTGGGCGATGTTGATGGGGATGTTGGCCGCCGCGCCCAGGCCCATGCCCAGCACAGCGGCTTCAAAGACGAAGTAGCCGGTCACCATAATGGCCTCCGCCGCCGCCCCGCCGGTCAGCCGGAGGAACGCCGCGTCGCGCTGGCAGCTGCGGCCCCAGGAGAACAGGCCGCCGGCTGCGGCGGCCATCAGGGCCTTGATCATCAGGGTCGCGGGGGCGTAGAGGGGATAGCCCAGCAGGTCGGACAGGGCGGAGCCCAGCCCCGCCGCCGCCGCGCCCCACACGGGGCCCAGCAGCCAGGCAGACAGCAGGACGGCGCAGTCGCCCAGGTTGAAGTAGCCCCCCATGGGGGAGGGAATTTTAATGACCATGGTCATCACCGCGCACAGGGCGGTCATAAGGGCGGTCAGGACCAGCGTCTGAATTTTTTGATCGCGCATACAGATCTCTCCTGTTCTCTTTAAAGCTTGTGGAAAGGGGCCTTCGCCTCTCTCAAGGAGGTTCCAGGGGAGAGCTGGATTTTCTCTGCGCCTTCTTCCGCTTCGCCGCCATATAGCGGTCCTCCTCGCTGAAGATACAGCCGCAGTACTTCTGCATATAAAATCCGTGGGCGCGGGCAAACTCCTGCCCGGCCTGGAACAGGGGGCGGAAATCCCGGTAGAGGAACGTCACGCCCCAGGCGTCCCCGGCGGCCTGGGCAGCCGCCCGGATGGCCTCGTGATTCTGATAGGGGGAGACCAGCAGGGAGGTGGTGAAGGCGTCGAAGCCGTGCTCCGCGGCGTATTTTGCCGTCTCCTCCATCCGCACCCGGTAGCAGTAGGCGCACCGGCCGTCGATGTTGTCCGCCACATGGGTAATGAAGGAGCGCAGGTCATAGGTCCCGCCGATGATCAGCTTCATGGAGATCTCTTTGGCGTACGCCTCCAGGGTGTGCTTTCTGGCCTGGTACTCCGTGTAGGGGTGGATGTTGGGGTTGAACCAGAAGCCGGCGACGGACAGGCCCTCCTCCCGCAGGGCGGCGATGGGGCGGTTGGCGCAGGGGGCGCAGCAGATGTGCATCAGGGTGTTCAATTGTGCGCCTCCTCTTTCTGTAAAACTATTCCGGGGGGAGAATGGTGACATGAAGCCCCTTCCGCAGGGCATAGGTCAGGGTCTGGGCCGTGCCGCCCTTTGGAATGCCGTCATAGACGGCCAGAAGGCGGCTGGAGCGGTCCACCATATAGCGGTTGCGGCGCATCATGCACCAGCGGTCATAGCTGTGCTGTACCAGCGTCTCATAGTCGCACTGGGACAGGATGGCCCGGTACCGGCGCTGTTCCGGCTCCGGCCAGCGGTCGGCCTGGCTCTCGCAGGGGCGGGCGCACTCCAGCGCCACATCCGAACGGCGGCGGCGCAGCTCCAGCACCGCCTCCGCAAAGTACAGGTCGGAGCCGCGGGCCATGCCGGAGATGAAGTGCCGCGCTCCGGCGGCGTACTCCTCCTCCAGGGCGTGGGAGATGCGCTGTTTCAGGGCGATGCACCGGCTGTCCTGTTCAAATGTGCCCCAGGGGAGCTTGTCCGGGCGGTGCCCTGTGAAGCAGCAGATCTGGTTTTCCTCCACGCGGACGTCCCCCCTTGCCGGTATGTACCGTCATTGTAGCCCAAAGCGGCGGGGAAGTCAACCGGCTTTCCCGTACAGCCGGTCAGAGCAGCGGGCCGCCGAAGGCCTGCACCACCGGTTCGCTGTCCCGGCCGGCGATCGGCTTACCGGCGGCGGCCTCAATCCGGTCGAGAAGGGCGGCGGCGCGCCGGATGAAATAGGCGTCAAAGCTGTCGCCGCGGCAGGCGGATACGCCGATGAGATGGCTCTCCAGATACTGGTCCAGGGTGGCCGGGGAGACCTGGCCCTTTTTCTCAATGCGCTTGAGATACGCGCTGGGAGCGGCGCCGCCGATCTCCCGGTTGGTGGAGTAGGTGAGGGGCGTCTTGTTGACGATGGAGTTCCACTTCTCCTTGGGCAGCTTCTGCTTCTCGCAGTAGTATTTGGGGAAGATATGGTGGATGTCGATGCGCTCGGCCTGATAGGCGGCGAAGTCCATCTCCCGCCCGCTGATGAAGTCCCGGCAGTGGTTTTGCAGAATCAGCGCCATAATGCCCTTATAGGCGGCGCTCTGCCTGGTCTGGAGGGACAGCAGCCGGGTGGGGTTGAAATAGAACTCCTGCACCGTCTTGGGCGGGCTGTCCGGGTTGTCCATCCACGCCATAACCCCCACCACGTCGTTGACGTACCGGGTCTCGTTGGCGCTGCCGTACATCTCGCCGAACACGCCGCACCAGTACCACTTCCGCAGCTGGTCCCGGACGCTGGAGGCCCGCATCCGGGCGGACAGCAGGGTGCAGAGCACCGCCAGGGGGATGAGCTGGGTGGTGTAGGGCAGGTCCCGTCTGGAAAAAATCCGCTCCTCCTGCAAAAACTTTTCCGCCTCTAAATAGCCCTCCGAGAGGGGGCCGGCGCAGGCCTGATATTCCGCCAGCTTCAAATCCAGGACGTCCTTCTTTTTGCAGCTCACGGCGCCGCCCCTCTGGAAGGAGGCCAGCAGGGTGCACGCCGTGAGGAAATCCGTGGCGGAGGAGACGGACAGCAGGTCGCCGGAGAAGTATTTCTGCCGGCGCTCCTCCCAGTCCCGGCGCAGATCGAAGTCGTCCATGGCGAACACCGCCGTCACCAGTTCGAACACGGTGAGGGAGACGCCCCCGGTGTTGACGTTTTCGAACACCTGGCACACCGCCTCCTTGGGCGTGTCCTTGTCCAGGGTGATAACGGGGATGGTGTACTGTCCAACCGGGACGATGACCTTGGTTAAAAACTCTGTGTAGAGCTTGGCCGCCGCGGCGTCGTACTGGTAGTACTGCATGAAGCCCATCTGCCACTGGTTGTACTTGACGGGGTCCAGGATATAGTTGAGGGGAAATTTCTTCTTCTGGTATTCCAGCTCCGGGGAGGAGAGGTCCAGGTCAACCCTGCGGCCGAAGTTGGAGGTCAGCCGGCGGGTCTCCGGCACGGAGACAATGGCCTCCGTGCGGTCCGCCGCCGCGTCCAGCACCTTCTCCATATCGACATAATAAAAGCGGCGGATCTCCTGGTCCTTGTCCGTCTTGGTGGGCACCGGGTTTTTGCAGAAGAGGGCGGCGTAGATGGAGGTAAGCCGCTGCTGGCCGTCCAGAATCAGCTCGATGGGCGGCGTACCGGCGGCGGGCGCGCCCTCGATGGTGCGGTATTGAAAGCGGAGGCTCTCGCTGCCATACTCCAGGAACATCGCCGCGCCCACGGGATAGCCGCTGATAATGCTGGCAATCAGGCTTCTGATTCTGGCGTCGTCCCAGACCCAGCCCCGCTGAAAATCCGGAAGCTGTATTTTGCCGGTGTGGACGGCGGCCATCAGATCCGTAATTTTTCTGTCGTTTGTCTTCATGTTTTGTCCCCCTTTGCCAGGCAGTATACCATAGGACGGCGGGGAAGTCCACATTTCCTCCGGATTTCGGGACAAGAGCGGACTTGTTCTTTGCCCGCTTTTTCGGTATAATAAAAAGAACGCCGGACTTTGTTCCATTCAGGAGGTTTTCCATGGCCAGAACAGGTTTTATTCAGAGCGAACTGGATTTGAAGCTTTTGGTGCTCTATATCATGGCCCGTACCGCCGCGCCCATTACTTTTTTACAGCTTCTGGACGTGGCCCTGTGCGACGCGGGGGTGGACTACTTCTCCCTCACCGAGGCGGTGGACCACCTGGTAGAGACCGGCCACCTGGAGCGGGAGGGGGAGCTGTTCTCCATCACCGGGAAGGGGCGGCGCAACAGCGAGATCTGCGAGAGCAGCCTGCCCTACTCTGTGCGGATGCACTGCGACGAGAATCTGGTCCGGCTCAACGACGTGCTGCGGCGGAAGGCGCTGGTGCAGACAGACCTGACGCCCCATCCGGACGGGACCTGCACCGTCCGGCTCTATCTGGCCGACGACAGCGGGCCGCTGATGGAGCTGAAGCTGCTCTACCCCTCGCTGGAGCAGGGGCAGACGCTGACCACCCGCTTCCAGCGGACGCCGGAGTCGCTGTACCACAAGATTGCCGCCCTGCTGTCCAAAGAGCAGGCGGCGGAAGAGGAGGGCAATGATGAGAAGAACTGACCGGGAGCGGGACCGCGCCTTTGCTTACGATGTGATAGACCGCTGCGCCTACGGCGTGGCCGCCATGACCGATGGGGACCGGCCCTACTGCGTGCCCCTGTCCCTGGTGCGGGTGGGGGACGTTTTGTACTTCCACTGCGCCCTGGAGGGGACTAAGCTGGACCTGCTGCGGAAAAATCCCCAGGTCTGCCTGTCCTTCGTGGCGGAGAACCAGGCGGCGGAGGACAAGTTCACCACCTATTTTCAGTCCGCCAGCGTGACGGGGGAGGCCGCGGAGGTGACGGAGGACCAGGAGAAGATTCTCGCCCTCCGGGCGCTGTGTGAGAAGCTCACCCCCGCCAACATGACGGGGGACAACTTCCAGCGCGCCGTCGCCAAGAGCCTGCCCCGCACCGGCGTGTGGCGCATCGCCATCCGGGAGGCCGCCGGCAAGGAGAAGTCCAGGGGCTGACGTCCCCCAACATCCCCCGGAAGGAGAGTTTGCTATGCCACTTGACCGTATTCTTTCCCGCCTGCGGCAGCGGACAACGCCCTGTCAGCGCGCGGCCTTTTTGGCCTGTTTTCTGACGGGGTATCTGGTCCACCTGTTTGCCTTTACCAATATCATTCCCAACTCCGACGGACTCAGCCGGGTGTTTGACCCCCAGCAGATGACCGTGTCCGGCCGGTGGTTTCTCCACTACGCCTCGGCCCTCAACGGCTTCACCCAGATGCCGGCGCTGATTGGCTTTCTCTCCATGGTCTTTCTGGCCCTGGCGGCGGCAGGAGTGGCGGCGGTCCTGCGCTTCCACAGCCGGGCGCTGTCCGCCCTGGCCGGGGCGCTGATGGCCGCCTTCCCCTGTATGGGGTACGCGTTTCTCTATATGTTCACCGCCTCTGCCTACTGTCTGGCCATTTTTCTGGCGGTGCTGTCGGTGTGGCTGGCCAAGGGGGGCGGATGGCCCCGGATTCTGGCCGGGTGCCTGCTGCTGGCCCTGTCCATGGGGATTTACCAGGCCTATGCCGCGGTGGCGGTGGCCCTGTCGCTGCTGGCGGTGTTCCGGGCGTGCCTGAACCCCCGCGCCACCCTGGGGGGGACGGCGCGGCTGGGCTTCCGCCTGGCGGGCTTTCTGGCCCTGGGGGCCGCGCTGTACTATGGCATTTTGCAGGTCTTTCTGGCGGTGAAGGACCTGGAGCTGCTGGATTACCTGGGCATGAGCGAGGCGGGAAGCGGCTATCCTCTCGCCCGCCTGCCCGGCCTGATTGTGTCCGTCTATAAGCAGGTGTTCGTCTTCTTCTTCTGGCCCGGCGGCTCCAACACCTTCACCACGCCGTGGATGGCGGCGCTGGACCTGCTGGCCCTGGGGCTGACGGCGGCGTGCCTGCTGGCCCTGTTCCGCCGCCGGGTTTTGTGGCGGGAGCCCTGGCGGGTGGCGGGAGTGCTGGTTCTGGGGGCGCTGCTGCCTCTGGCGGTGGGCTTTGCCCAGATTATCTCCCCCTTCTCCGACGCCACCCCCCTGATGAAGTACGCCTATGTGCTGGTGTACCTGGCGGTGCTGCTGTCGGCCGACATGGGGCTGAGCTTTCTGCCCCGGCCCAGAGGCGGGGCGGCGGCCTCCTGCGCCCTGGCCGCCTGTATGGCCGGCCTGATTCTGTACGGGGCCAACATCAACAACCTGCTCTATACCGCCTCGGCCCAGGCCCACCGGGCCACCCTCAGCTATGCCACCCGGCTGCTCTCCCGCATTGAGAGCTGCCCCGGCTACACCGGGGAGGAGGAGGTGCTGGTCATCGGCGCCTTCCCCAGCGGCCGCATTTACCAGGACATTCCCAGCTATGCCCTGGTGGACCACTACAGCGTCCCCCTGGACACGGCGGCCCCCCTGAACAAGCACATCTACTACTACTTCAACGACTGGCTCAACGTGCCCATCGCCGAGCCGGAGGAGGAGACCATGCTTGCCGTCTCCCGGTCGGAGGCCTTCCAGGCCATGCCCCTCTACCCGGCGGAGGGCTCCGTGCAGATGCTGGACGGCCGGGTGGTGGTGAAGCTCCAGGAGGAGTACACCCCCAAGAGCGGCTATGAGCTGGCCTATGAAAACAGGAGATGAACCCATGGAGACTTCCACTGCGCTCCGCTCCGGGCTGCTGTCCGTGGTGCTGCCCGCCTACAACGAGGAGGAGTCCATCCCTCTGGCGGCGGAGACCATCGGCGCCCTGCTGTCCCAGGCGGGCATTGACCACGAGCTGATCTTTGTCAACGACGGCTCCAGAGACCACACCTGGCGGGCCATTCAGGAGGCCGTCGCCCGCCGCCCCCAGGTGCGGGGCATCCGCTTCTCCCGGAACTTCGGCAAGGAGTCCGCCATCTTTGCCGGCCTGGCCCAGGCGAGGGGGGACTGCTGTGTGGTGCTGGACTGCGATTTGCAGCACCCGCCGGAGAAGATTCTGGATATGTACCGCCTCTGGCAGCAGGGGTGGCAGATTGTGGAGGGAGTCAAGGTAAGCCGGGGCCGGGAGAGTCTCTTTCACACCTTTGCCGCCCGGACGTTCTACCGCTTTTTAAGCGGCGCCACCCAGATTGACATGTCCAGGGCCTCCGACTTCAAGCTGCTGGACCGGCGGGCGGTGGACGTGCTGGTGGCCATGCGGGAGAAGAACGCCTTCTTCCGGGCCCTCTCCTCCTGGATTGGCTTCGAGACCGCCCAGGTGGAGTTCGAGGTCCAGCCCAGGGCGGCGGGCAGCTCCAAGTGGTCCCTGCGCAGCCTCACCCGGTACGCCGTCACCAACCTGGCCGCCTTCTCCACCGCGCCCCTTCAGGTTGTCACCATTCTGGGGGTGCTGGTCTTTGTGTGCTCCCTGGCGCTGGGGGTCCACTCCCTGTGGCAGAAGCTCAACGGCCAGGCCCTGGAGGGCTTTACCACCGTGATTCTGCTCCTCCTGCTCATCGGCAGCGCACTGATGGTCTGTCTGGGCATTCTGGGCTACTACATCGCCAAAATTTACGAGGAGATCAAGGACCGGCCCCGGTACATTGTGGAGGACCGCTGCGGAGGGGAAAAGCATGAGAGATAAGCTCCGCGCCCTGCTGGACCCCACGCTGTTCCGCTTTATCCTGGTGGGGCTGGTGAACACCGCGGTGGGCTATGGGGTGATGTTCGGCCTATATAACCTGGCGGGCCTCCACGCCTGGGGGGACGCGGGGTACTGGCTCTCCTCCGCCGCCAACTATGTTGTGGGCAGCGCGGTGAGCTTTTTTCTCAATAAGCACTTCACCTTCCGCAGCCGGGAGAGGGGCGTGCAGGTGGTCCTGCGCTTTGCCCTGAACATCGCCGTGTGCTGGGCCCTGGCCTATGGCCTGGCCAAGCCGGCGACGGCCTGGCTCCTGTCCGGGACGGATTGGAGCGGACAGCTCCAGGGCAACCTGTCCATGCTGGCCGGGTCCTGCCTGTTTGTGGCGCTGAACTACTTCGGACAGCGCTTCTTCGCCTTCCGCAGCCGCTGAAAAAACCTCCAGGGAGCAGCCCGTAGCCGCTCTCTGGAGGTTATTTTTATGGATGAACCTGAATCTGTCCCAAAATCTCTCCGATGGCGCCGTAGAGGACCAGGTTGGCCCGGCGGTCATAGGGGGTGAGGGACTTGTTGATAAACGCCAGCCGGTTTCCCCGGTAGTACTGGATCAGTCCGGCGGCGGGGTAGACCACCAGCGAGGTGCCCCCCACAATGAGCATATCCGCCTCCTGAATGTCCTGAAGGGCGCCCTGGAGCACGCCGGCGTCCAGGCTCTCCTCATACAGCACCACGTCGGGCTTGATAATCCCGCCGCAGGAGCAGCGGGGGACGCCGCTGCTCTCCGCCACGGCGGAGAGGGGATAGGCGGTTCCGCACTGCATACAGTGGTTGCGCAGGACGGAGCCGTGGAGCTCCCACACCCGCCGGGAGCCCGCCGCCTGATGCAGGCCGCCGACGTTCTGGGTGACGACGCTGCGCAGCCGGCCCGCCGCCTCCAGCTCAGCCAGCTTTTTGTGGGCGGCGTTGGGCTTTGCGTCCGGGGCGAGCATTTTGTCCCGGTAGAAGCGGAAGAACTCCTCCGGATTCTCGTCAAAGAAGCTCCGGCTGAGCATGGCCTCCGGGGGAAATTTATAGCGCTGGCGGTACAGGCCGTCGGGGCTGCGGAAGTCGGGGATGCCGGACTCGGTGCTGACCCCTGCGCCGCCGAAGAAGACAATGGAGCGGCTCTGATCAATCCACTGCTGAAGCTGTTCCAAGGGCGTCATGCCAGCACCTCCTCCAGGGCGTCCGGGGGCGTCTCCTGGGCCAGGAGCGCTTCCCGCTCCTGCTCCAGGCGCTCTTTTTGCTTCTCCAGGCTGTCCCAGTCCCGGCGGAGGCTGTACAGCAGGCTCTGCACCTGCCGGGTGACGGCGGCGGTCTGGTTCTGGGCGTGCTGAATGCGGCTCTGGACGAACAGGTCCGCGAAGAGGCCGTCGAAGAAGTAGTCTGCGAAGGCGGTCAGGCCGTCCAGGGACACGTCGGGGATGTCCTCCGCCGCCACGTCGGCCAGCTCGTTTTGAAAGCGGCTGAGGGCCTTGCGGGCCTCATAGGCGGCGTCCTGGGCGTCGTCCAGGCAGCCCTGCTTGGCGAACGTCACCAGCGTACCGCCCCCCAGGATGTCCCAGGTCCCCAGGTTGGCGGCGCTGTCCAGATTCTGGGCCATGACCTCCAGGGCCTGAAGGGCCCGGCGGCCGGCCTGGAGGGCCTCCTGCACCTCCCGGAGCTGGCCCACGGCCAGCTCCAGTGCCTGGACAATCTGGCTCAGCCGCTGGGACTGGGGGGAGTCCAGAAGGCGCAGCGCCGCCTCCTTCTCGTCCAGAAAGGCCTGGTAGATGGTCTCCTGGCCGCCCAGCTTCTCCCGCTCCCGGCGCGCCTCCCGGAAGCGCTTCTCCAGGTCCTCCAAATCCCAGCGGGCCGCGTCATACCGGGCCTTGGCCAGGGCGGCCTCCCGGCGCTCCTCCTCCCGGCGGGCGTCCAGATTGCCCCGGAGCCGGGCCAGAAACGACACCAGCGACATCCGCTCCAGCTCGGTCACGTCGCCCTGTTCCTTCTCCAGCGTGCGGCGGGCCTCCTCCTCCACCTGGCGGCGGTGGACGCTCTGGGCTTTGAGATCCTTCAATATGACGTCCAGCTTCCTGGCGCGCTCCAGCTTTTGACGGGTGCGCTCCAGGTCGCGGTCGATTTCCTGTATGGTCCGCATAGCTGCTGCTCCTCTCTTCTGGGGCCCCGGCCCTCCGGCCCGCAGGGGCTTCCCCATACCTCGCCCTCTATTATAGCACCCCTCCTGTCCCTTTTCCACAAAAATCCGTTTTTCATGGGCATATTTTTCAAGCCGCCGGGTACAATAGCGGCAATGGGACCGGAAGGAGGTGCGTGTGATGGCCAGACGGCTGGGCCGTCAGACGGCGGCGTTTGGGCCGCTCCCGGTGTGCGCCTGGGGCAGCGCGGTGGGGCGCATGGAGGGGGAGGGCCCGCTGTCCGCCTGTTTTGACTATATCGACCCAGACGACGCCTTTGGGGCGGACACCTGGGAGCGGGCGGAGCAGGCCATGCAGAGGAAGGCCCTGTCGCTGGCTCTGGAGAAGGGCGGGCTGTCCGTCCAGGAGCTGGACGGGCTGTTTGCCGGGGACCTGCTCAACCAGTGCGTCAGCTCCTCCTACGCCGCGCGGGGGCAGGACGTGCCCTTTCTGGGGCTCTACGGGGCCTGCTCCACCATGGGGGAGGGGCTCATTCTGGCGGCGCTGGCGCTGGAGAGTGGATTTGGGCGGCGGATGGCCGCGTCGGCCTCCTCCCACTTCTGTACCGCGGAGCGGCAGTACCGCACGCCGCTGGAGTACGGGGGCCAGCGCACGCCCACCGCCCAGTGGACCGTCACAGGCGCCGGGGCGGTGATTCTGGAGCGGGGGACGGAGGGGGAGCCGGGCCCCTGGCTCACCCACGCCACCGTGGGGCGGATTGTGGACAAGGGCGTCACAGACACCAACAACATGGGGGCGGCCATGGCTCCCGCCGCCTACGACACCCTCTCCGCCCACTTCCGGGAGACGGGGCGGGGGCCGGATTTTTACGACCGCATTGTCACCGGCGACCTGGGGGAGCTGGGGGGAGAGCTGCTGCTGGAGCTGTTCCGCCGGGACGGGGTGGACCTGTCCTCCAACTATACCGACTGCGGCCGGCTGATCTTCGACCCCAGGCGGCAGGACGTCCACTGCGGCGGGTCGGGGTGCGGGTGCTGCGCCTCGGTGCTGGCGGGGGAGCTGCTGCCCGGCCTGCGGGCGGGGCGGTGGAAGCGCCTGCTCTTCTGTCCCACCGGGGCCCTGCACTCCCCCACCACCGCCCTTCAGGGGGAGTCCATCCCCGGCATCTGCCACGCCGTGGCCTTTGCGTCGGCTCCGCCCGGCGGCCGCGATTGAGAGGAGAGAAGACCATGGAATATTGCAGCGCGTTTCTCTGCGGCGGCGCCCTGTGCGCCCTGGGACAGGTGCTCATTGACCGCACCGGCCTCACGCCGGCGCGCATTCTGGTGTGCTATGTCACCGCCGGGGTGATTCTGGGAGGGCTGGGCCTCTACCAGCCCCTGGTGGACTGGGCCGGGGCGGGGGCCACGGTGCCCCTCACCGGCTTTGGATACACCCTGGCGAAGGGGGTAAAGACCGCGGTGGAGGAGCAGGGCCCGCTGGGGGTCCTCACCGGCGGCCTCACCGCGGCGGCGGGGGGAATTGCCGCCGCCGTCTTCTTCGGCTTTTTGGCGGCGCTGCTGTTCAAAGCCCGCCCCAAGCGATAAAAAAGCGGACCCGGCGTCTGCCGGGTCCGCTTTGCGGAATTTTGGGGATAGAGCAATCAGTGCTGGAGCGCCTTCCGGGCCGCGCGCTTTTTGCCGTAGGTGACGATAGCCACAACGTAGGCGACGGTCAGCACCGCGCCGATGGGATAGGCGACGGTCCAGGGCAGGTTAAAGCCGATGGCGGCGTTGGAGATGAAGCTGGAGCAGATGAAGGTGTAGAACGCGCCGGGAATCAGGGGCATCCACACGAACTTAGACTTGCCGCTCTCAAACAGCCACACGGAGATACATACAAAGGCGAACAGGGACAGGGTCTGGTTGGACCAGGCGAAGTAACGCCACAGGGTGTTGAAGC
>CALXGC010000063.1 GCA_944387755.1 uncultured Oscillospiraceae bacterium
GAACCCCCTGTTCCGCCGGAGCCTGAACCGGACCCCCCCGTTCCGCCGGAGCCTGAACCGGAACCCCCCGTCCCGCCGGAGCCTGAACCGGAGCCCCCTGTTCCGCCGGAGCCTGAACCGGAGCCCGCCCCCTCTCCGGAGGGGCGGGACGGGGCGGCCTTCCGGGAAAAGTGCTTCCAGCTGTTTGAAGAGGACAAATTTCCCTACGCCCTGACCCTGGCGCGGGCCCTGGCCAGAAAAAGTCCGGAGGATAAGAACGCATACATCCAGCTGGCCTATGCCGCCGACGACCCCGCCCTGGAGAAAAACTATAAGTACACCGAGATTCAACAGGTGTTCCAGGAGGGCTACGGCGAGAAGTTCGGCTATGACGCCCTGGGCCTGTCCGCCTACCTGCGGATGTTTTTCTCCTCCGACGCCCGGATGGAGGCCTACTACGGCCCCGGCAGTCAGGCGATTCTGGACCAGAACCTGCTCTACTCCCTGGCCCCCAGCCTGAAGGACGCCCTCTTCCTGCTCCACCAGGCGTTTCAAAAGGTCAAGCGCGGCTTCGACCGGGGGGTGCTCAACGCCTTACAGGACTCGGAGACCCACCAGCAGCAGATGGAGCAGTGCGCCAAGCGGGCGGAGGCGCTGCTCAACAGCCGCCTGACAGAGACCCATGTGGACAGCAAGCTGGTCAAGGGGACCATGCAGGACCTGTTCGGCCCGGAGAGCAGCTTCCACCAGATTCTCACCGGCATCCAGAACCAGGACCCGGAGATCACCTCCTCCATTCTGAAGACCATGCGCCCCTTCCTGGCCGGCGGAGAGCTGCCTGCCGGCGCGTGCAGCGCGGACGACCTGTCCATCACGGCCATGGAGGCCTATGCAAACGACGTCTGGAGCAGACAGAAGAGTATTTTTAACAAAAACGATAAGCTGAAGGGCGCCGCGAAGAACACCATCGTCAACCGCATGGCCAAGGTTATCTCCACGGCCATCACCTGGGCCGTCCTGTGCGGGGACAGCCAGGCCTACTCCGACACCCGGCGGGACGCCCGGCTGCTGGACGAGTTCCGCCCCAGACTGCAGGCGCTGCTGGGGGAGGCGGAGGAGGAGCTGCGGGAGGCCTCCGCGGAGAGCGGGACCCTGGACGGGGCCGCCCTGGCCATCCTCCGCAAGACCATACAGGACCTGCTCAACCGCCTGGGCGGCGGCTACAACCCCAACTGGCGGCAGTACTTCTATCTGTGCTTCCTGTACGGCAACCGGGTGGAGCTGGACGGGCGCTGCATTCCCTATCTGGAGGAGGACTTCGCGGAGACCGAGCCCTATAACATCTGCAAGCGGATTGTCAAGGCCAGCCAGGACCCGGAGCAGGACTGGGACACGGTGCTCCGGCGGATTTTCGAGCCGGAGAAGACCAGCGACGGCTGCGACTACGGCAGCGCCCAGCTGATCCAGCGCTATCTGGAGGACGCCGGCGGCGAGTTCTCCTGGCCGCCGCACTACTCCGTGGAGCTGAACATCCCGGCGGTCCGCGCCAAAATCGGCCCCCTGGAGAACGAGTTCTTCGCCCGCCTGGAGATGGCGGACAACTATGAGTGGGTGGCGGAGGCCAACCGCATCGACGAGATCACCGCCGACATGGAGCGCCGGAAGCTCCACTATGAGGAGACCTGCAACTTCGGCTTCTACTTCCGGACCATGGACGCCTATCTGGAGATTCTCCAGCGCAGCGCCGAGTCCCGCAAGCAGGTCTATCAGCAGCGCCTGGCCAGCCTGCGCAGCCAGACCGGCGAGGAGTGGCCCATCTTCCGCTCCGTGGAGGAGATGATCGGCCGCCAGATGTACGCCGTGGCCCAGGACTACATGGACCGGGTGGAGAAGGAGCAGTGCCGGGAGGTCCCGGAGAACAACATGCTCACGGCGGAGACCACCGAGCTGACCAAATTTATCTCCGGCTACTCCGCCCTGCTCTCCGGGGCGCGGGACGCCGGCTACCGGGAGAACAAGCTTCCGGAGGTATTCGTCCGCGCCCACCGGGGCGACGGTGCCAGCCTGGTCCGCAACGGCCGGGATATGCTGGAGAGCTGGCCCTTCTCCAACGGCAACCCGGACAACAGCATCTCCGACAAACTGCGCAAGCTGTTTGACAGTATGCGCCTGACCGTGGCCTCTGTGAATATCCGAAGCAGGGAACACTGCTTCCTCACCTTCGCGGCCCCGGAGATTATTCTCGACTATCCCCACCCCATCGGGGCCTATGGCACCGAAATGCTGAAAAACGGCCTGAACGTGTTCCTCCTCTCCGGCATAAAAGACGCCGTGACCATGAACACGGAAATCCGGCGCCTGATCAACGCCGCCGTCACAGGCCCCTCCGTGATTCTGGCGGACACCACCATGTCCCTGTCGGACCGCCGGAAGCTGGCCCAGAAGATTAAGACGGAAAATCAGAATCTGACCCCCTATCTGATTCTGGACCGGGTGATGATTCTGCACCTGGCCAACCAGCCGCAGAGCGAGCGGTGGAACGTGTTCCTGAAATGCGCCCTCCCCTTCCACTATCTCAACCCCTACACGGAAAACAGCGTCACCGACATCTGCCCGGAGATGTTCATCGGCCGGAGAAGCGAGCTGGAACAGGTCATCGACCCCGGCGGAGCCAACATCATCTACGGCGGACGGCAGCTGGGCAAGACGGCCCTGCTCCGCCGGGCCAGCAAGCTGGTGGACAACCGGAGCGGCCGGCAGTGGTCCATCTATCTGGACATCAAGCAGGAGACTGCGGCGTCCGCCGCCGTGCGCATCTACCAGAGGCTCCAGGACGAGCGCCTGCTGCCCCCGGACAGCGGCGCCATCACCTGGCCGGAGCTGGCACGGAAGCTGGTCAACGAGATTAAGACCCGGCAGATCCGCCGCTTCCTGCTGCTGCTGGACGAGGCGGACAACTTCCTGAGCACCTCGGCGGAGAGCAAATACCTGCCCATCGAGTGCCTGGAGCGCATCCAGACCGAGTCGGACAACCGCTTCAAATTTGTGCTGGCCGGCCTGCACAACGTGATGAAGTTCCACGAGCAGTCGGTCAACTCCAATCTGAACCTGCCCAAGCTGGGGGCCGTCACCATCAAGCCCCTCCCCTTCCGGGAGGCCAGCGAGCTGCTGGAGCGCCCCCTGTCCTATCTGGGCTTCCGGCTGAAGAAGGAGAACACCCACCTCATCGCCCAGATTCTCTCCTCCACCAACTACTACCCCGGCCTGATTCAGTTCTATGCCAGCCGCCTGGTCAGCTCCGTGGGCAAGGGCGGCCGCGGCGATGTGGAGCGGGAGCCCCCCTATGAGCTCAAGGACGCCCAGATCCTCACCCTGCTGAAGGACCAGGGGTTCCAGGACAACATCCGGGAGAAGTTCATGATCACCCTGGGTATCGACCAGGAGGAGAAGGGCTACTACCGGACCCTGGCCTATGTGCTGGCCTACTGCTGCTTCCAGGACCCGGAGCAGGCGGCCAACGGCTGCTCCGTTCAGACCCTGTACCAGACCTGTACGGAGCTGGACCTCTCCTCCATCACGGCGCTGTCCCTCAACCAGGTTCAGGTCCTGCTGGACGAGCTGATCGACCTGAACGTCCTGCGGAAGAAGGGCTCCGGCGAGGAGGCCACCTATATCTTCAACCGCATCAGCTTCCGGCACATGCTGGGCGACAAGGAGCAGGTGGAGAACGTCCTGGTGGAAATTATGGTAAATGAGGCGGAACGGCGATGAGAGACATACAGACCCGCTGGGCGCTGTGGTGGGAACAGACCCCCGGCCCCCGGCAGACCCTGGAGAACATCTGTCAGACCCTTCTGGGACCGGGCACCCTGTGGATTCAGGGCCGCCCGGCCTGGCCGGAGGAGCTGCACCGGCTGGTCCGCTCCAATCTCAGCGAGACGGACAGCTCCGTCAACCTGGAGTTTATCCGGGGGGAGGAGGGCGCCGCCCCGGAGGAGGCGGTCTTCTCCCTGGCCCCCGACAGGCGTCTGGACTACCTGCCCGCCATGAAGCTGTGGGAGTTTCTGGACAGCCGGAGGATTTTGACCTATACGATTTTATGGGTCAGCGGCCTGGACGACCCGGAGCTTGCCGCCCCCTGGCTGGAGCTGAGCGGACAGCTCGCCCGGCGGAAGGCGGGCTTCCGGGTGGTGTGCGAGGGCGCGGCCTGCGGCGGGGTGAGCAAGAATGTGCGCACCGTCTCCGCCGGAACGGCCTCTGAATTCGACCTGCTGCTGTTCGCCATGATGAACCTCCCGGAGTCGGCGGAGGACGCGGAATTGAAGGTCTATCTGTGCCGCCTGGCCTGCAGCGCGGCGGGGAACGACCCGGAGCGCATCGCCGCCCTGGTGAGCGACCCGGAGTTCCCCCAGGACCCGGAGGGACGCATCGCCGCCCTGGTCCCGGCCTGCGGAGACAGCCAGCGAAACTACGCCGTCTGGAAGGCGCAGATTCAGACCGTCTACCCGGCCATCGAACAGCTTCAGCAGCTTCTCATTCCCCGCTATGGGCGGGAGATTCAGCGCGTGCTCCCCTACACCGACGACTGGGGACACGTCATCCGGACGCCGGACGACATGGAGCTGCGGCACCTGGTCCACTGCGAGGAGCAGAGGGGGCTTGTCCTCCCGCCCGCCGCCCATCAGACCGTCCGCCTGCTCTACCGGCTGCGGAATCTGCTGGCCCACAGGAGGACCGTCTCCCCGGAGGACCTCCGGCAGCTCTTCAGCCAACTGAAGCAGTACAGCGCTTCCTGACAAAAAAAGTCCCGCCGCAGCCAGCGGCGGGACTTTTTTGCTGCTATGACAGGTTCCAGCGCACTCCAACTGTAAACACGCCCTCCTCCAGCCGGGCGAAGGCGGCGTGGCCCATGCGCTCCGCCAGGGCTTTGACGATGGCCAGCCCCAGGCCGGTGTTTTGGCCGGTGCGCATCTGGTCGGCGGTATAAAAGCGCTCAAACACCCGGAGCACGTCCTCCTGGGTGAGTCTGGGGGCGTCGTTGGAGAAGGAGGTCACAAGGGTATCTTTCTCCCGGTACAGGCGGATATTCAGGGTTCTGCTCCCGTGCTTCAGGGCGTTGCCGGTGAGATTGGTGAGAATCCGGGTAACAGCCCCTGGATCGGCCTGGACGGGGGGCAGATTGTCCGCCAGCTCCACCGTCACCTGGAAGCCCGCCCGCTCAAAATCCTCATAAAATCCGGCCAGCAGCGGCTCCAGCGCCCGGCGCAGGTCCACCGCCTGGCGCTTCAGGGGGTACTCGCCCCCCTCGATGCGGGACAGGTCATAGAAGGAGGTAATAAGGTCCTGTAAGACTCTGGCCCGGCCCTCCACAATCTCCAGGCAGTGCCGGGTCTCCTCCGGGGAGACGTCCTCCCGGCCCAGAAGCTGGAGATAGCCTAAAATCGAGGTGAGCGGGGTGCGCAGGTCGTGGGAGACGTTGGCAATCTGCCGCCGCAGGCTCTCCTCCCGGCTGCGCAGGGCGCGGGTCTCCCGCTCCTTGTCCTCCAACAGGCCGTTGATCTGGGCCAGCAGCTCCTCCAGCTCCCGGTCCGGAGCGTACAGCCGCAGGCGGTTCCCCGGCGCGGTCCGGGCCGCCTTCAGGTCGTCCGCCGCCCGGCGCAGAGCGCGCCCGCGGCGGTACCGCAGATACAGTACCGCCGCCAGCAGGATGAAAATGAGAATCAGGAGAATGAGCATAAAAATCCCCCGTTGTTGGATTTTGAATGTAGGGGCGGCCCCATGCGGCCGCCCGCCCCGGAAGCTGCCGCCTGCCATGCAGGGCGGGGCTTGCCCCCGCCGGTGAGGTCCCGCCCCTTGCAGGGCGCGCCGCTCCGGACGGTGATACAAAACTTCCAGTCCCCGCGCTCCATCACCGCAGCTCCCGCCGCTGCAAGACCCAAACCGCCAGGGCGGAGGAGGCGATGAGCCACACCGCCCCCAGGGCCCAGCAGTGGAGCACAGGCGGGGGAGCGTCCACAAAGGCCTCCGGGTTCATGGTGATGGAGGTCCCGGTGTCGAGATGCTCCGCCGCCATGTCTCCGTTCCAGAAGGGAGTCATGGGGTGGAGGTTATAGAGCAGAGAGCTGAGAAAGCCGCTCCTCCCCTCCTTCGGAATAGACGTGACCACCGTCCCCAGGATGGGAAAGCCGATGAAGTAGTAGGCCGCCTGGAGAAATCCCGCCATGGCCCCGGAGCGGCAGATAAATTTCAGGCACAGGAACAGCCCGGCGGAGGCCATCCACAGGGGGAGGGCGGTGAACATGACCAGAGCGTACCGCGTCAGCTCCTCCGGCAGCTCCCCCAGCCCAGGCAGAAGCAGCAGGGAGAGCAGCAGGGCCAGCAGGGTCATGGCCAGCACCAGGGCGATTCCCAGCAGAACGGCGGTACACAGCCGGGACAGGTACATCTGACAGCGGGAGACGCCGAACACCGCCTCATTTTTCAGCAGCACCTGCCTGCCGTTCACCTTTGCGCTGGCCAGGTCGGCGCACAGCATGGCGAAGAACATGCCCAGGATGGCGGAGTACTCTATGGTCTGGAACAGGAGCGCCGCATCTCCGCTCTGGGGCGGCAGGGCGCAGGCGGCGGTGAACAGCGCCACGCCCCCCAGCAGCACCCCCGCCAGGGCCAGCACCCCCCACCGCTGGCAGCGGATGCGGTAAAATTCCGCCCGGATCAGGTTCCCCATGACCCGCGCCCCCTGGGGCAGAAGCGGAGGACCAGCGCGGCCAGCAGAGCCAGGGCCGCGGCGGCACAGAACCATTTTTTCATGGAAGATAGACCTCCTTCAAATTAGTATCGCAAGTATAAAGCCGTGAGCCTTCCCCCCTCAGGGGGGAAGGTGCCGAGCAAAGCGAGGCGGATGAGGGGAAGGTGGTAAGTGGAACAAACGCACCCTCATCCGTCACGGCCTTCGGCCGTGCCACCTTCCCCCTAAAAGGGGGAAGGCTTTCCCTTACTTGATCTCCTTCCGTCCGAACAAAACCAGGCCCACAGCGGTGGAGAGGACCGTCCACCCCAGGCCCACCAGCCAGCAGACGCCGGTCTTCGTCCAGTCCAGGTCCCCCAGAGGCAGCTCGTTCATGTGATAGATGAGGGTCAGGTGGTAGAGCTGGGTGAAAAAGGGGTTCACATAGGCGCCCAGCTTATCCAAAACAGCGGGCAGCGCCACCAGGATTCCCATGTAGCTGAAGGCGGCCATGGTGGAGTTGCCGATGAGGAAGTAGCAGGCCAGGGCGGCGGACATGCCCCCCAGCCACAGGGGGAAGGCCGCCAGGGTGTACAGGCCCAGGGTGCGGAAGGCGTTGCCCACGCAGCGGCCCACCCCCACCCCGTACATGGCCTGGGCCTCCTCCGGCGTGGGCAGGCCCAGGAGAATCAGGCTGCCCAGGGCGTAGACGGCCACCAGAATCAGGTACAGCAGGGCCATCACCAGCAGGGCGGCCGCCCACCGGGACAGGTAGATGCGGCTGCGGCCCACCCCGTAAGAGACCTCGTTTTTCAGGGTGTTGAACTTGTACTGGTCGGAGAAGACCATGTCCACCCCGATAATCACCAGATAGACGCCCATCACCATGCCGAACAGCAGGGCGGACACGGCGAAGGGCATGGTGATGATGGTCTCGCCCCCGGCCTCGGTTTTGATCAGGTACAGGCAGAAGACCATACCCCCGGCGAACAGGGCGCACAGGAGGGCGCTCACCTGGAAGTAGAGCCGGTGGAACACCTTATAGCACTCGGCGTGAAGAGAGCGGAGCATTAAAATCCCTCCTTTCCCGCAGAGCCGTCGTGATGGGCTCCAATGAGGGAGAGAAAATAGTCCTCCAGACTGCTGTCCCGCTGCCGGGCGGAGATAAGGCCCACGCCGTTCTCCAGCAGGGTCCGGTTCACCGTCTGGGGCTGGTCCAGAAAGGCGTACAGCCGCAGCTTTTTCTGGGGCAGCACCTCGAAATCCCGGGTGCCCAGCTGCTCCTCCAGCACCTGGGCGGCCCGGGCCGGGTCGTCCACCGCAAGCTCCAGACACTCCCGGCACTTCTCCCGCAGGCGCTGGGCGGAGATGGACTCCAGCACCCGGCCCTGTTCAATGAAGGCGTAGTGGTCCGCCAGGGCGGACAGCTCGGAGAGGATGTGGCTGGAGATGAGAATGGTGGTCTGCCGCTCCCGGTTCAGCCGGAGCAGCAGGTCCCGGAACTCCACAATTCCCTCCGGGTCCAGGCCGTTGATGGGTTCGTCCAGCAGGAGGAGCTCCGGCTGATTCATCAGAGCCAGGGCCAGGCCCAGGCGCTGCTTCATCCCCAAGGAAAAGGTCCTGAACTTCTTCTTCCCCGTGTCCGTCAGACGGACCTGCTCCAGGGCCTCGTCCACGCAGTCCCGCCCCGGTATGCCCCGCTGAATGCGATAGTACTACAAATTCTGCCGGGCCGTCAAGTAGGGATAGAAGGAGGGAATCTCCACCATCGCGCCGGTGCGGGCCCGGGCCCGGTTCAGGGCGGCGGGAGAGGAGGCCCCAAAGAGGACAATCTCTCCCCCGGTGGGGTTGGACTGGCCGGAGATGAGGCGGATGAGGGTGGTCTTCCCCGCCCCGTTGCGGCCCACCAGGCCGAAAATCTGTCCCTTTTCAATGGACAGGCCGGCGTGGTCCAGGGCCAGGGTCCGGCCGTACCGCCGGGTCAGACCCCGCGTCTGCAATACAAATTCTGACATATGAGTTCACCTTTCTGTATTCCCCTCCATGGGGGACTGTGGGTTTCTCTACGGTCCCCAGTATAGGGGAGAAAGGTTGATTCCACGCAAAGAAAGCTTAAAGAATGTCTAAAGTTTTCCGGGTCCCTGCAAAAAAACGCCCCCGCTCCGTCCGGGAGCGGGGGCTTGGGAGAAGAGAGCGTCCGTTTTTTGGGTTATGCTGCCGGCATATAGCCCAGGAACTTGGTCAGAGGCTCCGCAATCACCGAGCAGAAGATGGGGTTGAACACATCCAGCACCAGCAGGCCGAAGGGCGGATAGACCACCCAGCCAATGCGGGAGAAGCCGTGCTCAGCCATAACGGCCTTCTCGTTGGCCATGGTGTTGGGGCCGTTGCCCAGGCCCATGCCGATGTGGCCGGCCACGATGACGGCGGCGTCATAGTTGCTGCCGCAGCAGCGGAAGGTGACGATGTAGCAGAAGATGCAGGTGGTGATCACCTGGGCGGCGAAGATCACCACGAAGGGACCCACAACGCCCAGAATCTTGGTCACGTCGATGGTCATCATGGTCATGCCCAGGAAGATCTCCAGGCAGATGTCGCCGAAGGCGTCCAGCTCCTCCGCCCGGACCTCCACGTGGATGGCGTCCAGAACGTTGCGGACGATGATGCCGCCGATCATACAGCCGATGAAGTAGGGGAACTCAATCATGGGGACCTTACCGGCCAGAATGGCGATGTAGGAGCCCAGGCCGGCGGAGACAATGATGAGGCACACGCTGGTGAGCAGGTTCTTGTTGTTCAGCGCAAAGACCTCTTCCTTTTCGGTCTCCGCACGGTCCTCGCCGTGGAGGTTGTGGCGCTTAATCAGCATACGGGCCACGGGGCCGCCGGTGAGGCTGGCGAACACCATGCCGAAGGTGGCGCACATAATGGCCAGCACTGTGGCGTTCTCAGCGCCCAGGGCCTCGTAGGTGGGGGCGATGGCGCCGGAGGTGCCCACGCCGCCCATCAGGGACAGGGAGCCCAGGCCCAGGCCCTGGAGGGGGTGCATTCCGAAGCCCATGGCCAGCACCACACCCAGCACGTCCTGCCACAGAATCAGGCCGATGGTGGCAATGGCAATGCCGATACACACCTTACCGCCGGACTTAATCAGCTTCCAGGAGGCGGTCAGGCCCACGCCGGTGAAGAAGATGTCCATGAACCACTCCTTCAGCACGGCCACGTCGAAGTTGACCTGCAGAATGTTTCCCGCCCGGAGAATACCCAGCACAATGCTGACCGCCAGGCCGGCGACCACAACGCCGGGCACGCAGTAGGTCTGGAAGAACTTGACCCGCTTTACCACGGCCCGTCCCACCAGAGCCACCAGCGCCGCGATGGCCGCGCTTTGCATGACGTCGAAGGAAATCTCCAACATACAACAAACACTTCCTTTCCGCCGGTCCGTCTGCACACGGCCGGCGAATCAAAAAATAAAGGATTGAGGCCCGGTCCTGGACTGTAGGCGGCGCTGCGCGCCGCGGCGTCTCTTTCTCCTCTGATTCTCCCTCACTGCGGGTCCAAACCGCTCCTCTTTCGTGGGCAAGTATACTCAGATTCCGGAGGCAAGTCAATTTTTGTAATTAAATAAAACGAATAAAAATCCTGTTAAGCCATTAAGAAACTGCAAATTCCGGCATTTTTCGTCACAAAAATTCTTCTTTTTGAAAAAAAGCAAAAAGCGGCGTAAAAAAAGCCGTCCGGCGGGCCGGACGGCTTTCGTAACTTTCGTTCACCGCGGCGTTCCCTCTCCCCGGCCGGTGCAGCGGTAGCGGATGGACGGACGCCCGCCGGTCTGATAGTCGATGGAGCTGGTAAGCTCGCCGGTCTCCACCATATAGTTCACATACCGGCGGATGGTAATGCGGGACAGGCGGACCTGCTCGGCAATCTCCTCGCTGGTGAGGGCCTGGCCCTGGGTGGAGGCCAGAAAAGCCCGCACCCGCGTCAGGGTGGCGGCGTTGAGGCCCTTGCTCATCTGGACGCCCCCCGCCTCCGGCCGCTCCTGGCGGCGCATCAGCTGGTCGATGGCCTGCTGGTCCAGGCTGCCCTCCCCTTCGGCGGAGAGCAGCTCCCGCATCTGGAGGAACTTCTCCATGGCCTGCCGGAACCGGGCGAAGACGAAGGGCTTCACCAGATAGTCCAGCACCCCCCTGGACAGCAGGCCCTGGACAATCTCCCGGTCGTTGGCCGACGTCACCATAATAATAGAGGGGTACTGCCCCATGGCGTGGAGCCGGTCCACAAATTCCAGCCCGTCCATGGCGGGGGTGTAGTAATCCAAAATAATCAGATCCGGCCGTTGGGTCTCCAGGACCTTCAGGGCCTCTCCCCCGCTTTTCAGCACATGGGACGCCTGAAAGCGGGGGTCGCTCTCCACATACTGCCGGTCGATGGCGGCCACCATGGGGTCGTCCTCAATAATCATCACCTGAAAGGCCATGCTCACGCCTCCTCTCCTTTGGAATTGGAATCGGACCGCTTGGTGAAGGTAAGGGTAAAACAGGTCCCCGCCTCCGCCTCGGTCATCACGTCAATGGTCCCCTGCCAGCGGTCCACCAGCTGGCGGATGAGACACAGGCCCAGTCCCCGTCCCTCCCCCTTGGAGGAGACCCCCTTCTCGAAAATATGGGGCTGGAGCTCCGGCGGAATGCCGCCGCCGGTGTCCTCGCAGACAATCACGTTGCAGTCCGGCCGGCAGTAGAGAGCCAGGCGGATCTCCCGCACCTCGTGCTCCCCCCGTGAGAGCTCCTCCACGGCGTTCTCCAGCAGGTTGCCCACAATGGCGGCGCAGTCCTCCTCCGGCAGCAGCAGGTCCTCCTGGCGGCAGAAGCTGTCCGGCGCCACCGTCAGCCGGATGCCCAGCTCCGCGGCGTGCATCATTTTGCCAATCACCAGGGCGCACAGGCGGGAGACCCGGATACAGTCCGCCGTGGCCCGGATGGACTGGCTGGACACCAGGCTGGTGTTGATGATAAACGAGGCGGCCTTCTCCGTCTCCCCCGTCTGGAGGTAGCCCAGAATGACGTGGAGCTTGTTCATAAACTCGTGGTTGAAAAAGCGCAGGGTGTCCAGCATGTACTGGGCGCCGGAGAGCTCGTCGGACAGTTTCTGCAGCTCGGTCTTGTCGTGAAAGACGCTGAGCACGCCGCTGTATCCCGGCTGGCCGGGGATGGGGACCTCGCTCACCAGCACCTGGCGGTTGCCGATGACGCAGGAGCGGTTGTGCACCGCCTGGCCGGTGCGGGCCGCCTGGACGCAGGCGCTCTCCTGAAAGACCTGGCTGAGCTTCCGGCCCCTGAGGGTCTTGGCCCCGGCCTGGAGCAGGCGGCAGGCCGCCTGGTTGGCGAAGACCACCCTGCCCTTGGGGTCGGTGGCGACCAGGCCGTCCTCCACCGCGTTGAGCACATCCTCCTGCTGAAGATAGAGCTCCAGCAGCTCCGTGGGGTGGTAGCCCAGCAGGGAGCTGCGCAGCAGCGCCACCAGCCCCCTGGACAGTCCCAGGGCCACCAGCAGAATTCCCACCAGCAGAAACAGCGCGTACGTCACCTGGCTTTGAATATGGGCGGAGATCTCCGCCGTAAATACCGACGTCATCACAAAGCCCAAAATGGTCCCGTCGGCGTCCTCCACCCCGTGGAAGGCCCGGCGCTGAGTGCCGTAGGTGCCGTAGCCGGTGGTGATATAGGGTGCGCTCCCCCGGAGGGCGGCCTCCTGGTCCCCCTCCACAAAGGAGTCGCCCCCCTCCTGGCGGCTGGTGTGGTAGAAGCGCAGGCTGTTGGCGTCGCAGACCACAATGACCTGCAAATCCGTTAAACTCTCCGTCAGGGCGTCCAGCTGGGCGGCCACGTCGGGGTCGGGATAGCCCTGCCGGAGCATCTCCTTTACCGGCTCCAGAGAGGCGATGTAGGCGGCGGTGCTCCGGATCAGCGCGTCGGTGGACTGAAGCTGGCGGTTGATGTCCCGCGTCAGGCTGATGCCCATGGTCAGCAGCAGCAGCACGGCGGCGAAGCCCGCAAAACTGACAAAGAGCTGCCTCTCCAGAGAGAAGCGGAGAAATCTGCGAAACATGGCGCACCTCCAGCCAAAACAGCGCAGGCGGAGGGGCTCAGAGCCCCTCCACCCGGTTAATCAGCATATAATTTTCGTCCACGTTGACCTGGACGACAAATTCCTTCACGGCGGGAATCATCCACTCCCGCGCGCCGCCCCGGACCACATACACGTTGTTGGCGGGCAGGGTGAGCACGTCGGCGATGCTGCCCAGCACCTCGCCGTTTTTGGCGTCCCGCACCTCCATGCCCATCAGGTCGGCCAGGAAGAAGCTGCCCTCCGGCAGCTGCGCGTCCTTCCGGTCGATATACAAAATGGCGTTGCGCATGGCCAGGGCGCTGTTGACGTCGGTGAGGTCCTTAAACTTGACGATCACCATGTTTTTGTGGACTCTGGCCCGCTCCACCTGGATGGGCCAGCGGGTCTCGTCCACATAGAGGGTCTTGAACCGGCACAGAAACTCCGGGGAGTCCGCCCAGGGCTGGACCCGCACCTCGCCCATCAGGCCGTGGACGCCGGTGACTTTTCCCACTTCCAGATACTGCTGCTTCACAGCAACCTTCCTTTCCTCATCGATGGGGTACAAAAAATCTCCTGCGGCGCACAGGCGCGGGCAGGAGACTCTTGTGAAAGGGGGCTCAATCGACAATTTCCACGGAAACCCGCCTGCCGGACCGCTGGGCCGCGGACCGGATCAGGGTGCGGATCTCTTTGGCAATGCGGCCCTGGCGGCCGATCACCTTGCCGGTGTCCTCCGGGGCGACGCGCAGTTCCAAAACCGTCTCGCCGTCGGCCTGGACCTCCGTCACGGAGACCTGCTCCGGGTGGTCCACCAGGTTCCGGGCCACATAGGTCAGAAGCTCTTTCATTGTGCAGACCTCCAGCCTTAGAGTGCGCCGGCTTTTTTCAGCAGATCACGGACGGTCTCCGTGGGCTGAGCGCCGGTCTTGATCCAAGCCTGGGCGCGGTCCACGTCCACCTTCAGCTCAGCGGGGTTGACGACGGGGTT
>CALXGC010000064.1 GCA_944387755.1 uncultured Oscillospiraceae bacterium
ATACGTCCGCCATTTGCCCCCTTTTGAAAGGGGGTGCCGCCGAAGGCGGCGGGGGATTGCGTTCCACACATATGCCCGCCGGTTTGGCCCCGGCAGGCGGGCGCACAATGTGCGCCCCTACAAGGACAGGCGCGCCGGGGTCGTCGCGCCCCACGCACACGTTTGCCCCCTCATCCGTCACGGCCTTCGGCCGTGCCACCTTCCCCCCTGCGGGGGGAAGGCTTTTGGGACGCACAACGTCCGTTGTCTGCGTAGGGGCGGCCCTTGCGGCCGCCCGTGAATACCACAGCGGGCGCGCCGGGCCGTCGCGCCCCACGGATACGTTTGCCCCTACACACCCGGCGGGGAAGGGGCCCAGGAGAGAAAATGAAATTTTGCCCGTAAGGGGTGATTGATGTGAAGCTGTGCGAATTGCTGCGCGGCGTCCCCCTTGCGGGGGAAATGTTCAACCAAGAATTGGAAATCACTTCCATATCCTACGACACCCGGACCCTGGAGCCCGGCGCGCTGTTCTTTGCGCTGCCGGGGGCGGCGGAGGACGGGGCGCGGTACATTCCGGAGGCCCTGGAGAAGGGGGCGGCGGCGGTTGTGTGTCAGGAGCCGCCGGAGGAGTCGGGGCCCTGGCTGGCTGCGCCGGACGCCCGGCGGGCGCTGGCGCTGGCTTCGGCCAACTGGTTCGGACATCCGGGGCGGGAGCTGGTGCTCGTCGGGGTAACGGGGACCAACGGCAAGACCACCACCGCCTGCCTCATCAAGAATATGCTGGAGCGGGCCCTGGGGACCCAGGCGGGGCTTATCGGCACGGTGGAGAACCAGATTGGCGCCCTCAGCCTCCCTGCCCGGCGCACCACGCCGGAGAGCTATGAAATTCAGGGCCTGCTGCGGCGGATGGCGGACGCGGGCTGCACCCATGCGGTGATGGAGGTGTCCTCCCACGCCCTGGCCCAGCGCCGGGTGGAGGGGCTGGAGTTTGCGGTGGGGGTGTTCACCAACCTGACCCAGGACCACCTGGACTACCACGGGACCATGGAGGCCTACCGGGCGGCCAAGGGGCTGCTGTTCCGGCAGTGCCGGATGGCGGTGCTCAATCTGGACGACGAGGCGGGGCGCTGGTACCGGGAGCAGGTGGAGTGTCCGGTGTTTACCTACTCGGAGAACAAGGACTTTGCCGGCCTCACCGCGAAGAATATCCGCCTGTTCCCCGGCCATGTGGAGTTTGAGGCGGTGACGCGGGAGTCCATCGCCCGGATTCACCTGCCCATTCCCGGCGGCTTTACCATCTACAACGCCCTGGCCGCCGCCTCCTGCGGGCTGTGCCTGGGCCTGAGCCTCCAGGAGACCGCCGCCGCCATGCGCTGGAGCCGGGGCGTCAGGGGCCGGGCGGAGGTGGTCCCCACCCCCACCGCCTACACGGTGATGATCGACTACGCCCACACCCCCAACGCCCTGGAGAACATCCTGACGGCGGCGCGGGACTTTACCGCCGGGCGGCTGATCTGCCTGTTCGGCTGCGGCGGGGACCCGGACAGGAGCAAGCGGCCCATTATGGGGGCGGTGGTCCGGGAGCTGGCCGACGCGGCGGTGGTGACGTCCGACAACCCCCGCACGGAGGACCCTATGGACATCATAGCGGAGATTCTCGCGGGCATGACCGGCCCCGGCGGGGAGATCCATGTGGAGCCCGACCGGAGGACGGCCATCCGCTGGTGCCTGGCCCAGGGCCGGCCGGGGGACGTGATTATCCTGGCGGGGAAGGGCCACGAGACCTATCAGGAGATTGACGGCGTCCGCCGCCCCCTGGACGAGCGGGAAGTGGTGGCGGATTATTTTCAGGAGCGGGCGCTGCACCGGGAAAGGGCTGGTAATCTTCCGGCAGGTGTAGTATAATACCACCGCCGCCGGAGCGGCGCGCCCCAAAAGAAAGAAAGCCTGGAGGGTTTGACCGATGACATACATTCTCAGCTTCATTGTGGCCTTTGGCGTCACCGCCATCGCCGGACAGATTCTGATTCCCATTCTCCGCCGCCTGAAGGCGGGGCAGTCCATCCGGGAGGATGGACCCACCTGGCACATGTCCAAACAGGGCACGCCCACCATGGGGGGGCTGATGTTCATTTTGGGCATGGGGATTGCGGTGCTCACCGCCGGCTGGGGACACCTTCAGAGCGGCCTGCACAACCACCTGGTGGTCTTTCTGTTCGCCCTGGTGTTCGGCGCCATCGGCTTTGTGGACGATCTGCAGAAGCTGCGCCACCACGCCAACGAGGGGCTCACCGCCCCCCAGAAGTTCTTTTTGCAGCTGGCGGCGGCCATCGTGTTTACCATCCTCCTGCGCCGGGACGGCTATCTGACCCCCGACCTGTACATCCCCTTCCTCAACATTGAGATTGTGGGCATTCCCTGGATTGCCTACATGGTCTTTGCCGCCTTTGTCATGGTGGGGACGGTGAACGCCGTCAACCTCACCGACGGCGTGGACGGCCTGGCCACCGGCGTGACGCTGCCGGTTATGCTCTGCTATGTGGCGGTGTCCGCCTGGTACGGCCGCACAGACCTGGTGGTCGCCGCCGCCGCCCTGGCGGGAGGACTGGCCGCCTTCCTCATCTACAACTTCCACCCCGCCAAGGTGTTTATGGGGGACACCGGGTCCCTCTTCCTGGGAGGCGCGGTGTGCGGCCTGGCCTTCGCCCTGGACCTGCCCCTCATGCTCCCCATCGTGGGCCTGGTCTATGTGCTGGAGGTCCTGTCCGACATCATTCAGGTGGTCTATTTCAAAAAAACCGGCGGCAAGCGCTTCTTCCGCATGGCGCCCCTCCACCACCACCTGGAGATGGGCGGCTGGAGCGAGACCAAGCTGTTCTGCGTCTTCTCCGGGACCACCCTGGTATTGTGCCTGCTGGCCTTCCTGGGCGTGATGAACCGGTATCCTATGTAGAAGCGCCCTCCGCCTCCCAAGGGGAGGCTTTTGGGCGCGCCGGGCCGCCGTGCCCCACGCAAACGTTTGCCCCCTCATCCGGCCCTTCGGGCCACCTTCCCCCCTGTGGGGGGAAGGCTTTGGTGCGCACAACGTCCGTTGTTGCCGCAGGGGCGGCCCAGACAGAAAGGAGTGTCTCATGGCCCGAAAGCCGAAACGTGATTTGACCGCCCAGGAGCAGCTTGCCCGCGGGCCCATAGACCTGCCCTTTCTGATGTTGGTGCTGCTGCTGCTGGGGATAGGGATGATTATGATGTTCTCCGCGTCCTATGCCACGGGGTACTACAACAGCGAGCACGAGCCGGGGGCGTCCACCCTGTACCTGGTCAACCAGGCGAAATTCGCGCTGCTTGGCCTGACGGCGATGGTGATTGTCTCCAAGATTAACTATCAGACCTACCGGGTGCTGGCGCCGCTGGGGCTGATAGGCTCCATTTTTCTGCTGCTTTTGGTATACACCCCTCTGGGAGTGGAGCACAACGACGCCCGGCGGTGGCTGAACTTTGGAGTGGAGTTTCAGCCCTCGGAGCTGGCCAAGGTTGCGGTCATTGTATTTTTTGCCAGCCGTCTGAGCAGGCGGGATACCAGGCGGGTCATTCGCTTCAAGAACCGGACGCTGGCGGGGCGGATGGTCAACCGCATGGAGCGGATTGGACTGATTGAGCTGATTCCCTACGTTCTGGTGCTGGGGGGAGTTTCCCTTCTGGTGATTAAGCAGCCCCATCTGTCGGGCACGCTGCTGATTCTGGCGGGCGGGGCGTCGGTGCTGTTTGCCGCCGGGATACATCTGGGCTGGTTCGCCGTGGGCGGGCTGTCGGCGGCGGCGGCGGCGGCGGTGGTCATTGCGACCCACCCCTATATGCTGGACCGCCTGGAGCTGTGGCGGGACCCGTGGGAATTCCGGGCGGAGAAGGGCTATCAGACGGTGCAGTCCCTCATCGCCATCGGTTCCGGCGGCCTGCTGGGGAAGGGCCTGGGCAACAGTATGCAGAAAATGCTCTACATTCCAGAGCCGGAGAACGACTTTGTCTTCCCCGTCCTGGTGGAGGAGCTGGGCTTTGTAGGGGGAGTGCTGGTGCTGGCGCTGTTCTCCCTGCTGATTCTGCGGGGGTACTGGCTGGCCCTCCATGCCAGGGACCGGTTCGGCGCGCTGACCATTGTGGGGATTATCACCCTGCTGGCCGCCCAGGTGTTTCTGAACATCGCGGTGGTGACAAATCTGCTGCCCAACACCGGAATTTCCCTGCCCTTCTTCAGCTATGGCGGCACGGCCCTGGTTGTCCAGCTTGCCGAGATGGGGATGGTGCTGAGTATCTCCCGGCAGATCCGCCCGCCCAAAAACGACTGACTCCATCTGACACAAAGAGGTGCTGATATGAACGTTTTGTTTACCTGCGGCGGGACCGCCGGACATGTGAACCCCGCGGTGGCGCTGGCCCGTATTTTTCAGGCCCGCCATCCGGGGTGCCGGGTGCTCTTCGTGGGGGCGGACGGGGGGATGGAGACCCGCCTGGTCCCCAAGGAGGGCTACCAGATTGAGACCGTCACCATCACCAACTTCCACCGCTCCCTGGCTCCGGCGGACCTGGCCCACAACTTCGGGACGCTGCTGAACATGCAGAAGTCCAGGGGACAGGCCAGGCGTATTCTGGACGAGTTCAAGCCGGACCTGGTGGTGGGGACGGGGGGCTACGCCTCCTTCCCCGTGGTGCGGGAGGCCGCCCGGCGGCACATCCCCACCGCCGTCCACGAGTCCAACGCCGTCCCCGGCCTCACCACCAAGGCCCTGTCCAAGGTGGTGGACTGCGTCATGGTGGGCTTTGAGGAGAGCCGCAGCCACTACGACAGCCCGGAGAAGGTGGTTGTCACCGGCACGCCGGTGCGGGGGGATTTCTTCCGGTACACCCGCCGGGAGGCGCGGGAGAAGCTGGGCCTGACGGACGGGCGGCCGCTGCTGCTGTCCTACTGGGGGTCCCTGGGGGCGGAGGTGATGAACCGCCGCATGGCGGACTTCCTGGAGCGGGAGGTCAAAGAGGGCGCTCCCTTCCGCCACATCCACGGGGCGGGCCGGGATTTCGCCTGGATGCAGGAGGAGCTGCTCCGCCGGGGGGTGAAGCTGGAGGGCACCGGCATTGAGGTCCGGGAGTACATCTACGACATGCCCCTGGTGATGGACGCCGCCGACGTGGTCCTGTGCCGGGCGGGGGCGTCCACCATCTCAGAGCTCACCGCCATCGCCAAGCCCTCCATCCTGGTTCCCTCCCCCAACGTCACCGCCAACCACCAGGAGAAAAACGCCCGCGTGCTGGCCAACCAGGGGGCGGCGGTGCTCCTGCTGGAGAAGGACTGCCCCGGAGACGTGCTCTATGAACAGGCCGCCGCCCTGCTGGACGACGCCCCCCGCCGGGACGGCATGATCCGCGCCCTGAACAGCATGGCCGTCCCCGACGCGGGAGAGAAAATCTATCAGACCCTCATGGGCCTGCTGCCGTAGGGGCGGCCCTTGCGGCCGCCCGCCGGTTAACCCCCTTCCGCCTCGCTGCGCCCGGCACCTCCCCCGAAGGGGGAGGCTTTGGCGGCGCGCCGGGTCGTCGCGCCCCACGCATACGGCCGCCCGTGAATGCCACGGTGGGCGCGCCGGGGCCGTCGCGCCCCACGGATATGTCCGCCCCCTCATCCGGCCCTTCGGGCCGCCTTTCCCCCGGTGGGGGGGAAGGCTTTTTGGGGAGAGGCGGCGAGACCAAATTTTAAAAAACCGCATAGGATGGCCTGAATTGAGCACAGATTGGAGGCTGTCCTATGAGTTACCTTGAAATCCGGGGCGGGAGGCCGCTGTCCGGGCGGCTGAGGGTCCAGGGGGCGAAGAACAGCGCGCTGCCCATTCTGGCGGCGGCGCTGCTGGCCCCTGGGCAGAGCGTGCTGCACAACTGCCCCCGGCTGACCGATGTGGAGGCCGCGTGCGAAATTCTGCGCCTGCTGGGCTGCACGGTCCGGCGGGAGGGGGAGGCCCTGTTGGTGGACGCCGCCCAGCCCGCGGACTTCCGGATACCGGACCGGCTGATGCGGGAGATGCGCTCCTCCATTCTGTTTCTGGGGGCCATGCTGGCCCGGATGGGCCGGGCGGAGGTGAGCTGTCCCGGCGGCTGCGAGCTGGGCCCCCGGCCCATCGACCTGCACCTGCTGGTCCTGCGGGAGCTGGGGGCGGAGATACGGGAGGCCCACGGGCGGCTGTTGTGCACGGCGGGGCGGCTGTCCGGCCGGGAGCTGTGCCTGCCGCTCCCCAGCGTAGGGGCCACGGAGAACCTTCTGCTGGCGGCCTGCGGGGCGGAGGGGACCACCACCCTGGTGGGGGCGGCGCGGGAGCCGGAGATTGTGGATTTGCAGAATTTTTTAAACGCCATGGGGGCGCGGGTGTCCGGGGCGGGCAGCCCGGTGATTCAAATTGAGGGCGGCCGCCCCCTGCATCCGGCGGAGTACGCCGTCATGGGGGACCGCATTGCGGCGGCCACATACTTATGCGCGGCGGGGGCGGCGGGGGGCCGCCTGGAGCTGGAGGGCGTCTCCCCCTCCGCCCTGACGGCGGTGTCCGCCTGCCTGGAGGCGGCGGGCTGTGAGGTGGAGGCCCGGCGGGACGGCCTCCGGCTGGAGAGCCGGGGGCGGCTGGGGGGGATCCGGCCGGTGCGCACGGCCCCCTATCCGGGGTTTCCCACCGACGCCCAGGCGGTGCTGATGGCCGCTCTGGCCGGGGGGCGGGGGACCACCATGTTTGTGGAGAACCTGTTTGCCAACCGCTACCGCCATGTGGATGAGCTGGTCCGCATGGGGGCGGACATCCAGCTTGCCGGCCGGGTGGCGGTGGTGACGGGGAGGTGCCTCCGGGGAGCCAGAGTCCGGGGGACCGACCTGCGGGGGGCGGCGGCCCTGGCAGTCGCCGCTCTGGCGGCGGAGGGGACCTGTCAGGTCAGCGGCCTGGAGCACATCCGCCGGGGCTATGAGGACCTGGAGGTCCAGCTGGCCGCCCTGGGGGCGGACGTGCGGCTGAGAGAATAGAGAAACGGAGGGAGCGGTATGGCGTCTGTGCGGCGCAATCGAACCAGAAGAAGGCGGAGGTTTGGCCTGCTCTTCAAGCTGCTGTGCGGCGCGGCCCTGGCGGCGGCGGCGACCCTGGGCGCCACGGTGTTCTTTCAGGTGGAGACCATCGCCGTGACGGGCAACAGCCGCTATAGCGCCGAGGAGATTATCGCCGCCTCCGGCATAGAGCTGGGGGACAATATGTTCTGGATGAGCAAGAGCTATGTGGGGGGACAGATCGCCTGGCAGCTCCCCTATGTCAACCAGGTGGAGATCCGCCGGGGCCTGCCCAGCACCCTGACCATCCAGGTGACGGAGTGGGCGGCGGCGGCCAGTATCCAGGTCTATCAGGACCCGGAAGAGCCGGTGGACGGGGCGGACGAAGAAAACGAAGAGGACGGGGAGGAGAAACCCGCCCTCTCCGACCGGCCGTGGCTGATCAGCCGGACCGGCAAGCTGCTGGAGCCGGCGCCGGAGGACGCCGCCGTGCCGGCGGTGACGGGGCTGACGCTGTACGGCCCTCAGCCGGGGACCATGGTCTCCGTGCCCGACAGTCAGCACTACCGCCTGGAGGTCCTCCGGGAGCTGCTGGACGCCCTGGAGGAGCGGGAGGAGCTGGACCAGGTGTCCTCCATCGACCTGACCCGCGCCGCCTGGGTGGGAATGCGCTATCAGGACCGCTTCTGGGTCCGGCTGCCCCTGGGCCAGGAAATGACATATTCCCTGAAGGTGCTGGACGCCGTGGCGGAGAACCAGCTCCAGGAGCTGGGCCCCCAGGCCGCGGGAACCATCGACCTGACCCTCTCCCAGGAGGGGTATGCGGCGGTGTTCACCCCGGAGGGCGCCTGACACCGCTGGAAAGTTTACAGAATTCTCCCTTTTTCTCTTGACCTGCTTGAGAAAGTGGAATACAATGAGAGGTACTATCTTGAGGATACTATCATCTGCCCAGGGACATACCTGCGGGAGATTTTGACTATTGACTTAGGAGGAGCAGATATGGCCTTCGGAATGGACACCGGTCCTGAGAGCGTAGTGAACATCAAAGTCATCGGCGTGGGCGGCGGCGGCAACAACGTGGTCAACCGCATGGTCCGCACCGGCACCAAGGGCGTGGACTTCATCGCCGTCAACACCGATAAGCAGGCGCTGGCAGTCTCCGCCGCCACCTATAAGATTCAAATCGGCGAGAAGCTGACCAACGGCCAGGGGGCCGGCTCCGACCCGGAGGTGGGCCGCAAGTCCGCCGAGGAAAACCGCAGCCAGATCTCCAAGGCCCTGGAGGACGCCGACATGGTCTTCATCACCGCCGGCATGGGGGGCGGCACCGGCACCGGCGCCGCGCCCATTGTGGCCGATATCGCCAAGGAACAGGGCATTCTCACCGTGGGCGTGGTGACAAAGCCCTTCCGCTTCGAGGGCAGCCGCCGCATGAAGCAGGCCGAGGGCGGCATTGCCGAGCTGCGCAGCAAGGTGGACTCCCTGGTCATCATCCCCAACGAGCGGCTGAAGCTGGCCACCGACCAGAGAATCACCATGCGCAACGCCTTTGAGATTGCCGACGACGTGCTTCAGCAGGCCGTGCAGTCCATCTCCGACCTGATTAAAGACACCGGGTATATCAACCTGGACTTCGCCGACGTGTCCGCCATTATGAAAAACGCCGGCCGGGCCCACATGGGCGTGGGCCGGGCCGCCGGGAAAAATAAGGCGGAGGACGCGGCCAAAATGGCCATCTCCAGCCCCCTGCTGGAGACCTCCATCAACGGCGCAAAGGGCGTGCTCATCAACATCACCGGTTCTATGGACATCAGCCTGGACGAGGTAGAGACTGCCGCCCATCTGGTTCAGGAGGCCGCCAACCCTGAGGCCAATATCATCTTCGGCGCTACCTTCGACGAGAATCTGGACGACGAAATCCGCGTCACCGTCATCGCCACCGGCTTCGAGGAGGAGGACGCGGCCGACCCCATCACCCAGCCCTTCACCAAGGCGGGAGAGCGGGTGGAGGAGCAGAGAGCCGCCCAGCCGGAACCCCCCAAGCCCGCCCCCGCTCCTCAGCCGGCCCCGAAGCCTGCCGAACCGGCGCCCGCCGCTCCGGCCAGACAGGAACCCGCCTCCGACAGAGGCAACGACTGGGAGGACTGGGAGCTGCTGGAGAAAATTTTCAGCCGCCGCACCTGAGCCAAACGCCATTTGCCCCCCAAGGGGGAGGCTTTTGGGCGCGCCGGGCCGTCGGTTTTACCCCCTCCGCCTCGCTTCGCTCGGCACCTCCCCCGAAGGGGGAGGCTTTGGCGGCGCGCCGGGGTCGTCGCGCCCTACACACGTCCGTTGTTGCCGTAGGGGCGGCCTTTGCGGCCGCCCGCCGGTTAACCCCCTTCCGCCTCGCTTCGCTCGGCGCCTCTTGCCTCGTCCGGCGGGCGCACACTGTGCCCCCCCCCTCTGGCGGGCGGGCGGGCGTCGGCGCGCCCTACACACGTCCGTTGCTGCCGTAGGGGCGGGTCCAAGACCCGCCCGCCGGTTAAACCCCTTCCGCCTCGCTTCGCTCGGCACCTCCCCCGAAG
>CALXGC010000065.1 GCA_944387755.1 uncultured Oscillospiraceae bacterium
GCAATATGAACGAAGTTCTTCAGCGAGTGTATCAAATCGGCGTCATTCCGGTCATTGCCATTGACGACGCCGACAAGGCGGTCCCCCTGGCTCAAGCCCTGGTAAAGGGCGGTCTGCCTGCCGCCGAAGTCACCTTCCGCACCGCCGCCGGCGAGGAGGCCATCCGCCGCATTGTTAACGAGGTCCCCGACATGCTGGTGGGAGCCGGCACGGTTCTCACCACCGAGCAGGCCGACCGGGCCATCGCCGCCGGGGCCCAGTTTATCGTCAGCCCCGGCTTCAACCCCGTGGTCACCCGCTACGTCATCGACAAGGGCGTGCCCATGATGCCCGGCACCGCCACCCCCGGCGAGATGGAGCAGGCCATGAGCATGGGCCTGGACGTGGTGAAGTTCTTCCCCGCGGAGCAGAACGGCGGCGTGGCCAAGCTGAAGGCCCTGGCCGGCCCCTACACCACCCTCCACTGGATGCCCACCGGAGGGGTGAACACCAAGAACCTGATGGACTACCTGAGCTTTGACAAGATCGTGGCCTGCGGCGGCACCTGGATGGTGAAGAAGGACTTGATCGAGGGCGAGCGGTGGGACGAGATCACCCGCATCTGCCGGGAGGCGGTCCAGACCATGCTGGGCTTTGAGCTGAAGCACGTGGGCATCAACTGCGCCGACGAGGCCGAGGCCGAAAAGACTGCCAAGACCTTCTGCGCCCTGTTCGGCCTGGAGTATAAGCCGGGCAACTCCTCTGTCTTTGCCGGCAGCGCGGTGGAGTGCATGAAGAGCCCCTACCTGGGCAAGTACGGCCACATCGCCATCGGCACCAACAGCGTGGACCGGGCCATGTACCACCTGGGCCTCCAGGGCGTGACCTTCAACGAGTCCACCCGCAAGACCGACGGCAAGGGCAAGACCAAGGCCATCTATCTGGACGGCGAGGTGGGCGGATTCGCTGTCCACCTGGTGCAGAAGTAACTCCCGGCCCTTTATAGAAGTACAAGAACCCGACAGAAGAAACCAACGGACAGATTTGAGGAGGAACGATCATGGCGAAAGTCATCACCTTCGGCGAACTGATGGTCCGCCTGCAGCCCTATAACTACGAGCGCTTTGTCCAGGCCGACCACCTGGAGTTCACCTTCGGCGGCGGGGAGGCCAACGTGGCGGTCTCCCTGGCCAACTACGGGGTGGACACGGCCTATGTCACCAAGCTCCCCGCCCACGCCATCGGCCAGGCGGCGGTCAACTCCCTGCGGCGGTACGGCGTGGACACCAGCAAGATCGTCCGCGGCGGCGACCGCGTGGGCATCTACTACAACGAGAAGGGCGCCTCCCAGCGGGGCAGCGTGTGCATCTACGACCGGGCCCACTCGGCCATCCAGGAGTCGGACCCCAGCGACTTTGACTGGGACAAGATCTTCGAGGGCGCGGAGTGGTTCCACTTCACCGGCATCACCCCGGCCCTGGGCCCCAACCTGGTGGAGGCCTGCCGCCAGGCCTGCAAGGCCGCCAAGGCCCGCGGCATCAAGATCTCCTGCGACCTGAACTACCGGGGCAAGCTGTGGACCCGTCAGCAGGCCCGGGAGGCCATGACCGACCTGTGCCAGTACGTGGACGTGTGCATCTCCAACGAGGAGGACGCCAAGGACGTGTTCGGCATCGAGGCCGAGGCCACCGACATCTACGCCGGCGAGATCAACCGGGAGGGCTATAAGTCCGTGGCCAAGCAGCTGGCCGACAAGTTCGGCTTCGAGAAGGTGGCCATCACCCTGCGCGAGTCCCACTCCGCCTCCGACAACGGCTGGAGCGCCATGCTCTACGACGTGGCCTCCGGGGAGTACTGCTTCTCCAAGAAGTACGAGCTGCGCATCATCGACCGCGTGGGCGGCGGCGACAGCTTCGGCGGCGGCCTGATCTACGCGCTGCTCACCGGCAAGAGCACCCAGGACGCGGTGGAGTTCGCCGTGGCGGCCTCCGCTCTGAAGCACACCATCGAGGGCGACTACAACCTGGTGACGGTGGCCGAGGTGGAGAAGCTGGCCGGCGGCGACGGCTCCGGCCGCATCCAGCGCTGAGTTTGCTGTTTTCTTCATTCCTTATTTCTTATCTGATTGGAAATCGGACCGGTTGCCTGGCGTAATCGGTCCGTTTTCCTCTTGCGGCAACCCGCCTCCGCCCAGCCGGGCGGGGCGCGTCCGGCGAAAGGAGATGTGCTTAGATGGAACACTTTAACCCGCTGCTGAAAGAGGTCCGCTCCCCGCAGAAATTCATCACCATCGGCGAGATTATGCTGCGCCTGACCCCTCCCAACTATGAGAAAATCCGCATGGCCAGCAGCTTTGAGGCCAGCTACGGCGGCAGCGAGGCCAATATCGCCCTGGCCCTGGCCAACCTGGGCATCGACAGCACCTTCTTCAGCGTCGTCCCCAACAACAGCCTGGGCAAAAGCGCCGTGCGTATGCTCCGCAGCAACGACGTCCACTGCACGCCTGTGATCCTCTCCACCCCGGAGGAGACCCCCACCCACCGCCTGGGCACCTACTACCTGGAGACTGGCTATGGCATCCGGCCCAGCAAGGTGACGTACGACCGCAAGCACAGCGCCTTTGTGGAGTATGACTTCAGCAAGGTGGACCTGGAGAAGCTGCTGGACGGCTTTGACTGGCTGCACCTGAGCGGCATCACCCCCGCCCTGTGCCCCAGCTGCGCCAAGCTCACCCTGGACTGCCTGAAGGTGGCCCACGACAAGGGCATGACCATCAGCTTTGACGGCAACTTCCGCTCCGCCCTGTGGACCTGGGAGCAGGCCAGAGATTTCTGCACCCAGTGCCTGCCCTATGTCAACGTGCTCATGGGCATTGAGCCCTATCACCTGTGGCGGGACGAGGAGGACCACAGCAAGGGCGACTGGAAGGACGGCGTCCCCCTCCAGCCCAGCTATGAGCAGCAGGAGGAGATCTTCGAGGCCTTCGTGGCGCGCTACCCCAACCTCACCTGCATCGCCCGCCATGTGCGCTATGCCCACAGCGGCAGCGAGAACAGCCTGAAGGCCTTCGTGTGGTACGACGGCCACACCTTTGAGAGCCGCCTGTTCACCTTCACCATCCTGGACCGGGTGGGCGGCGGCGACGCCTTCGCCAGCGGCCTCATCTACGCCATGATGAACCACTATAAGCCCATGGACATGATCAACTTCGCCGTGGCCAGCAGCGCCATCAAGCACACCATCCACGGCGACGGCAACATTACCGACGACGCGGAGACCATCCGCAACCTGATGAACATGAACTACGACATCAAGCGCTGACGGCAAAAAAGGACCCCGCCCGGTTTTGAACCCGGACGGGGTCCTCCGCATATATTCCGGCGTTCAGGCCGAGGGACAGGCGATCTCCACCAGGCGCTCTATCATGCGGTGGAGCAGCTGGGCCTGCTGTGTGGCGGCGGCCCGGTAATAGACCTCTTTCCCCTCCCGGCGGCTGACAATCAGCCCCGCGGACTTGAGCTGCCGCAGGTGGTGGGACACCGCCGGACTGCTCATGTCCACCATGGCGGAGAGGTTGATGACGCACTCCTCACAGTGGCACAGCAGCCAGAAAATCCGGATGCGGCTCCCGTCCCCCAGCTGCTTAAAAATCTCCGCCGCCTTCTGAAACTCCTCCACGCTGGGCATATGCTCCAGCTCTCGCTCCATGGACTGCCCGTGGTCGTGGGGCAGCGCTCTGCCTGCCATTGGCTTCTCCCCCTCCGCTGTGTAAATAAAGCGGGAGGGCGCGGAGCACCGCGCCTCTCCCAAGCTTCTGGCACCCCCGGCTGGATTCGAACCAGTGGCCTGCCGCTTAGGAGGCGGCCGCTCTATCCATCTGAGCTACGGGGGCATGGAATACAGTGTTATTGTAGCGGCTTTGCCTTCTTCTGTCAACGAAAACCTGAACGGTTGCATTTTTGCCGGGAAGCGGGTATAATAAAAGACCACAGAATTCCCACAGGAGGTAATTCCATGGCCAACGAGTTTGAACCCCGCTCCCTCCAGGAGGAGCCCGCCCCGCCGGAGGACGAGGAGGAATCGCAGCCGTCAGAGGACCTGTTTTACTGGCTCCACTCTCTGACCACCATGCTGGTGTGTCTGGTGATTGCGTTCACCTTCTTCGGCCGGCTGACGCGGGTGGACGGCACCTCCATGACCAACACCCTTCAGGACGGACAGATGCTGCTGGTCTGGTCCCTGGGCTATCAGCCGGAACAGGGGGATATTGTGGTGCTCAACAAGACCACTGCCACCCATCTCCAGGGCGTGGCCATCGTCAAGCGGGTCATCGCAGTGGGAGGCCAGACGGTGGACATCGACTATGATACCAACACAGTCTATGTGGACGGCACCGCGCTGGACGAGCCCTACATCAAAGAGCCCATGATCGACATGCGGGGCAGAGAGCTCTTCGGCGGCACCCACTTTGAAGTTCCGGAGGGCTCCATCTTCGTCATGGGGGACAACCGCAACGGCTCCGACGACAGCCGCGACAGCCGCATCGGAACCATTGACGAGGACTATGTGCTGGGCAAAGCGGTGCTCTCCCTCTTCCCCTTCTCCACCTTCGGACTTCTGAGCCACGGCGCCGTATGACAAAGGCCGGTTCCATCTGAACCGGCCTTTTCCGTCACTTCATGCCCCGCAGATAGGCCTCCGCGCCATAGCGCAGGCAGCGCTGAAGCCGCCGCTCCCCCCGCTTGATGGTGCGGGAGACGGTGGACTTGTCCACCCCCAGCCGCTCCCCGATCTCCCGCATGTTGTACCCCTCCGCATAGTAGAGCAGCAGCACCTGCCGCTGCTTCTCCGTCACGTCCTCCCGCAGGGCGCGGACCAGGTTGCGCTTCAGCCGGTCCAGCTCCTGGCTGTTGTCGCCGGCCATCTGCCGGCTGTAGGCCGCCATATCGGCGGCGTACTTCCGGCCCCTCCTATAGCGTGTATTTGACATTCCGGCGGTACCCCCTGTCATAGTAGCGCTCCGTCAGCACGGCCAGCTCCCTGGCCTCCCGGAGCATGGTGGACAGCATATGAATCCGTTCGGCCAGCGCCTGCCGCTGCTCCTCGCTGTCCGTCCCCTCCAGCCTCTCCTGAAGCTGGCCGATGCGCACGGACAGCGCGCGGGCATGGGCCCGGTACTCCACCGACAACTCCAATAGGGTCATACGTCCTTCGCCTCCTCCTGTCTCTCTCTCCGGCGTAAGCTCTCCCGCCGGTATGCACACCGGGCGCAGACCAGCCGCCCGCCCCAGCGGAACATCCTGTCTCCCACATACTGCTCCTCCCCGCAGGCCGGACACACCGCCATGGGCGGCGCCATTTGTACGTCCCGCAGCGGCGGAAGCAGGCAGGGAATTTCTTCGATTCTCGTAGCGCTTCACCTCCTCAAAAAAATAAAAGAAAAATGAAAAAAGGGGTTGACACAGCGGCCCCCTTCTGGTAAAATAACACCTGCTGTTGGACAGCACACCAATCCGCTGGTGTAGCTCAGCCGGTAGAGCAGCTGATTTGTAATCAGCAGGTCGGGGGTTCGAATCCGTCCACCAGCTCCACAATTCTATATGGAGGAGTTCCCGAGTGGCCAAAGGGGGCAGACTGTAAATCTGTTGCGTTTCGCTTCGGTGGTTCGAATCCACCCTCCTCCACCATGAAAACGGTAGTTCTTTCAGAACTGCCGTTTTTTGTTGTCCCTACAGAAGCCGCCGGTTCAGCCTCTTACGCCCCCTCCGCCTCGCTTCACTCGACGCCTCCCCCGTGGTGTTTACCCCCTCCGCCTCGCTTCGCTCGGCACCTCCCCCGAAGGGGGAGGCTTTGGAGGAGGCAACGTCCGCTGCCGTAGGGGCGGCCTGTGGCCGCCCGACCCCCTTGTGAAAGGAGGGCCGCCGGAGGCGGCGGGGGGATTCCAAAACGGCGGGCGCGCCGGGCCGCCGCGTCCCGCGCATACGTCCGCCCCCTCATCCGGCGCTTCGCGCCACCTTCCCCCCTGCGGGGGGAAGGCTTTTTTTGACCCCTCGGCCCTGTGATGGGGGGCTTTGGGGTGCAAAAATCCGAAATAGAACTAATGTTCTATTTCTTGCTCTATCATACCTCTATTTGCCGCGGCTGTCAAGGGGTAATCGAAATTTTTTCGAACAAATGGCCGGTTTTTATCTCCGGGGAATTTTGGGCGCAAAAAAGCCGCCTCCCGGAAGGGGAGGCGGCTGAGCGGATGCGCTTAGAAGTACTGGCGGATGCCCTCGGGAGCCAGGTCGGGCTCGTCGCTGATGGTGATGGTGAACTTGATGCCGTGCTTCTCGCCGAAGCGGTTGAGCCAGTTCAGGAAGTTCTCCGTATCGTTGTAGCCCTCAGTGGGGACGATCTTGGTCAGGCTGTCGATGAAGATATGGGTAATGTCGTAGTTGCCGGCGTACAGACCGGAGATGAAGCCCTGCAGGGCGGTGAAGTTGGCCACGTCGTACTGGCTGGAGTCCACCAGGCGGATCTGATAGTGGATGTCGAAGGTGAGCTTGTCGCCCTTTTCAATGCAGACAACGTTTCCGTGCTCGCTCTGCACGGCCTCGTTGATCATGTTGATCATCTGCTTGGTCTTTCCGGTGCCTTTCTTACCCATAATGACGCGAATCATGATGCATCACTCCTTAATGGATGTTACCAGGGAACATGTCCCCCGTTGCTATACTAACTTTACCATAGAACGGGCTGATTTTCAACCGGAACATTGTGAATTTTTTGCCGGCGCGGGGCTACTCCTCCTCCAGGGCGCGGAACAGGGAGGCGGGGAGCACGTCGGAGAGCTCCACCACCGCGGGGGAGAAGCCCGGTCCCTCCGGCAGGGTGGGGCTCTGCACCGTGAGGCGGGGGCTCAGGGGGCCTGTGGGCAGGGAGATGGCGGCAAACAGTCCGCTCTCCCGCTGCTCCAGGAGCATGACGCCCTTGTGCAGGGCGACGATATGCCGTGCGATGGCCAGGCCCATTCCAGCGCCCTCGCCGGCGCCTGGAATCTGGCCGTCCGTCTGCTCCGGCGGGAAGAGGGCGTCCAGGTCCCCCTCCTTCAGGGCACCGCTGTCGCCCAGGGTCAGCACCGCCCGGCCGCCGCGGCTGGCGAGGGAGAGGACGATCTCCCCCTCCGGGGCCGCCTTGGCCGCGTTGGACAGCAGGGAGAAGATCAGCCGCTGGAGCAGCGCCGGGTCGCCGGGAATCAGCAGGGAGGCGGCGGGGCAGATAAAGCGCAGCTTCACGCCGGCCTCTCCCAGAAGGTCGCCGGCCTCTCTGGTCAGGCTGCGGCACAGGCCGGCCAGGTCCAGGGTTGTGGGGCGGAACAGGACGCCCTCTCCGCTGCCCATGGAGTGGACAAACTCCAGATTGGACAGCAGGCGGTAGGTACGGCAGAAGCTCTTATAGAACGCCCACAGGCCGCTGGGCGCGCCGTTGGAGACCGCCTCCACCTCCATCAGAATCTCCTGTAAGAAGCCGCGCATCTGACGGATAAAGCCGTCCAGCTGCCGGTCGGTGAGGGCGGCCTGGGACGCCGGACGGAAGAGCAGCAGCTCCCGCCTGCACCCGGAGATGCGGCTGAACAGATAGAGCACCCCGTTGTGGGAGAAGCTGCCCGCCCCCTCCGGTCCGTCGAAGGAGTCGGTGAGGAAGGCGGGCAGCTTCTCCCCCACCGCAAGCTCCGGAAACTGGCTCTGGGCGGCGTGATTGAACCCCTGAATCCGCCCCTGGAACGCCTCGATGGCTCCCTCCGGGAAGCCCTCCAAATGAGAATGCACTGCCTCTGACATACTACCTCCTGCCGGCGAGCGCCGCCGGCGGCTGGTTAAAAAACCGCGCCTTCTGTTTAGTCTATGCCGCTCCTAGCTTGTGCGGAGACAACCGCGCTGTTGAATGTAAATTTCAGTATATCAAAAACTGCCAGCAACAACAAGAGCGCCGCGGGAATTTTCACACGCCGCCCCCTCCGGTAAGCCCATGGCCCCCCTATTCCCCGCTGATTGGCGAATTTTTCCGGAAAAAAAGGCAAAAATATATGAAAAAAGCCACTATCAAAAAGAGCTTAATCGGGATATAATAAGCCTTGCACAAAGTGAAACCATGATACACGCAACTTTTTTGAAGAAAAGGAGATTATCCACATGAGCATTAAAGTTGGCATCAACGGCTTCGGCCGGATCGGCCGCATGGTGTTCCGCGCCAGCCTGAACCACCCCGAAATCGAGATCGTCGGCATCAACGATCTGTGCCCCGCCAACTACCTGGCTTACATGCTGAAGTACGACACCATGCATGGCCAGTGCGCGGCGGAGATCACCAGCACTGAGACCGCCATTGTGGTCAACGGCAAGGAGATCCCCATCTCCGCCGAGCGCGACCCCGCCAACATCCCCTGGGGCCAGCTGGGCGCGGAGTATGTGGTGGAGTCCACCGGCCTGTTCCTGACCAAGGAGAAGGCCCAGGCCCACCTGAAGGCCGGCGCCAAGAAGGTCGTCATGTCCGCCCCCTCCAAGGACGACACCCCCATGTTCGTGTGCGGCGTCAACCTGGATAAGTACACCAGCGACATGGACTTCGTCTCCAACGCCTCCTGCACCACCAACTGCCTGGCCCCCATCGCCAAGGTTCTCCACGACAACTGGGGCATTAAGGACGGCCTGATGACCACCGTTCACTCCGTCACCGCCACCCAGAAGACCGTGGACGGCCCCTCCCTGAAGGACTGGCGCGGCGGCCGTGCCGCTACCGGCAACATCATCCCCTCCTCCACCGGCGCCGCCAAGGCCGTGGGCAAGGTCATTCCTGAGCTGAACGGCAAGCTGACCGGCATGTCCATGCGCGTCCCCACCCTGGACGTGTCCGTGGTGGACCTGACCGTCAACCTGGAGAAGCCCGCCAAGTATGAGGAGATCTGCGCCGCCATGAAGGCCGCCTCCGAGGGCGAGCTGAAGGGCATCCTGGGCTACACCGACGAGGCCGTCGTCTCCAGCGACTTCCTGGGCGACACCCGCACCTCCATCTTCGACGCCGACGCCGGCATCGCCCTCACCGACACCTTCGTGAAGGTCGTCTCCTGGTACGACAACGAGATCGGCTACTCCAACAAGGTGCTGGAGCTCATCGAGCACATGTACACTGTGGACCACAAGTAATCTCAGCTTTCTTTTTCCGGCCCGCTGCATCCGCAGCGGGTCTTTTTTATTTCCGGCGTCTTTATAGTACTTTATTTTATAATCGAATCCTGTCGAATTTTGCGTTTTCGAAAAAATTTGTTATAAAATACAGTATTAAAAGAGGAAAAATTATAGAAGACCGCATACTTACCCCGAAAGGGGCTGGTATGTCATGGAGCCGCAGAAGCGGATAAAAGACCTGATTGAAGACCGCGACACCACACAGAAAAAGCTGGCAGAAAAACTTGGCATCACAGAATCAACCATGAGCGGCTATCTAACCGGAAAAGTCCGGCTTCCAGCATGGCTTGTCCAGGAATGCGCCCTATATTTTCAAGTAACAGCAGACTACCTGCTGGGCCTGTCCGACGAGCCCCGTCGGCCGCTGGAGCTCTCCCAGACAGAGCGGGACCTGGTACAGAATTTCCGCACCCTCTCCCGGAATCAAAAGGAGCTGATCCTCCGGAACGTGGCCATCATGCGGGAACAAAACGAGACCTGAACCAACGCGGCCGCAAGACAGCCTCCCCCCCACCGGGGGGAAGGTGGCCCGAAGGGCCGGATGAGGGGGCGGACATATCCGTGAAGCGCGACGGCCCGGCGCGCCCATTCTGTAGGGGCGCACATTGTGCGCCCGCCGGTAAGGAGGGGCGGGCGGCCACAGGCCGCCCCTACAACAACGGACGCCGCCTCCTCCAAAGCCTCCCCCTTCGGGGGAGGTGCCGAGCGAAGCGAGGCGGAAGGGGTAAAAATGCGTGGGGCGCGACGGCCCGGCGCGCCCATCCTGTATGGGCGCACAATGTGCGCCCGCTGGACGGGCCAAACCGGCGGTTGGTTGACGGGCGGGCGAAATTTATGGTATGCTGGAGGCCGAGAATGTTCCGGCTCTCCGGAGCCGCCGAAAGGAGATTTTCCTGTGGTCAAAGCCATCTTTTTTGATGTGGACGGGACGCTGGTCAGCTTCCGGACCCACACCATCTCCCCCGCCGTGCTGGAGGCGCTCCACGCGCTGCGGGCGAAGGGCGTCAAGCTGTTTCTGGCCACTGGGCGGCACCGGGCCATGCTCCGGGTGCTGGACCCTCTGTTCACCTTTGACGGGGCCGTCACCCTCAGCGGACAGTACTGCTTCGCCGGCGGCCAGGTGCTCTACAGCAGCCCCATGCCCGGCGCATCGGTGGAGGAGCTGGTCCGCGCCGCCGGGGACAACGCCTTCTCCTGCATCTTTCTGGAGGGGGAGGACATCTATCTGAACTGCGTCAACCAGCTCACCCGGCAGTTTATCTCCGACCTGTACATCGACATGCCCCCTGTCCGCCCGGCCTCCTACGCCCTGGGCCGGACCGTCTACCAGGCGGTGGCCTTTCTGGACCAGGCGCACCAGGGCCTTCTGCTGGACCGGGCGCCCCATCTGAAGACCACCCGCTGGCACCCCAATTTTCTGGACGTCATCCCCCCCGCCGGGGGCAAGGACAAGGGGGTGCAGGCCATTCTGTCCCGCTATGGCATTGCCCCGGAGGAGGCTATGGCCTTCGGCGACGGGGAGAACGACCTGTCCATGCTCACATGCGTGGGGACCGGCGTGGCCATGGGCAGCGCCAGCCGCTATGTCCAGGAGCGGGCGGACTATACGGCCCCCTCTGTGGACGAGGACGGCATTGTCCGCGCTCTGGAACATTTTGGGCTGATATAGCCTCCGCCGCCCTCTTTTTCCGTCGAAACTCACAAAAAGTTCTGGAATTTCCCCCTTCGCCGTGGTACAATACAGGCAAGAGATCCACCCACTGCCGTTAGGAGGAATTTTCCCTATGAAACTGACCTTTTTTGGCGCGGCCCACGCCGTCACCGGAAGCTGTCACTGCCTGGAGGTAGGCGGCAAAAAGATTCTCATCGACTGCGGGCTTCAGCAGGGCCGGGACGAGCACGACGAGAACGCCCTGGACTTCGCGCCGGGCTACATCGACTACTGCATTGTCACCCACGCCCACATCGACCACTCCGGGCGGATTCCCCTGCTGGTGCGGGACGGCTTCCAGGGGGAAATCTACGCCACCCGCCTCACCGCCCAGCTCATGTCCATCATGCTCCGGGACTCTGCCTTCATCCAGGAGAGCGACGCCCAGTGGCAGAACCAGAAGGGCAAGCGCGCCGGCCGGGAGCCGGTGGAGCCCCTGTACACCGTGGCCGACGCGGAGGCCGCCATGCAGCAGGTCCGCACCGCCGAGTACGGACAGATCATCGAGCTGTGTCCGGGGGTCAAAATCCGCTTCCGGGATGCGGGACACCTGCTGGGCTCCTCCATGGTGGAGGTCTGGGCCACCGAGGGGGACGTGACCAAAAAGCTGGTCTTCTCCGGGGACCTGGGCAACGTGGATCAGCCCATCATCCGGGACCCGGAATTTTTGGACCAGGCGGACTATGTGGTCATGGAGTCCACCTACGGCGACCGGAACCACGAGCCCCCGGAGAGCTACACCGAGGCCCTGGCCCAGCTCATCGACGAGACCTTCGCCCAAGGGGGCAATGTGATTATCCCCTCCTTCGCCGTGGGCCGCACCCAGGAGCTGCTCTATTTCCTGCGGGAGATTAAGGACCAGGGGCTTGTGCGCAGCGTCCCCGGCTTCCAGGTGTGCGTGGACAGCCCCCTGGCCGCGGAGGCCACCCGCATCTACTCCGGGGACCTCCGCGGCTATCTGGACGAGGAGGCCATTCAGGTCCTCCGGGAGGGGGACAAGCTGTTCACCTTCCCCGGCCTCACCCTGGTCCAGTCCACCGAGGAGTCCAAGGCCCTCAACGCGGACCCCAGCTCCAAGGTGATCATCTCCGCCTCCGGCATGTGCGACGCCGGGCGCATCCGCCACCATCTGAAGCACAACCTGTGGCGGCAGGAGTGCGCCGTGGTGTTTGTGGGCTATCAGGCGGTGGGCTCCCTGGGCCGCCGCCTGCTGGAAGGGGCCAAGTCCGTCCGGCTCTTCGGCGAGGAGATTGCCGTCAACGCCCGCATTGTCAACTTCAAGGGCCTCAGCTCCCACGCCGACCGGGACCACCTGCTGGACTGGATCGGCCGCTTCGCCCCCGCGCCGGAGCAGGTCTTTGTGGTCCACGGGGACAGCCCGGTGACGGAGCTGTTCGCCGGCAGCCTGAACGAGCGGGGCATTCCCGCCCACGCCCCCCTGTACGAGGAGGTCTATGACCTGCGCGCCAACGCCATGCTGGCCCGCGGCGTGGTGCTGGAGCCCAGAAAAGTCACCGGCGGCGCGGCGGCGGCCTCTCCCGCCTTTGTCCGCCTCCAGGACGTGTCCAAACAGCTGGAGGCCCTCATCAGCCGCAGCCGCGGCCGTCCCAACAAGGACCTGGCCCGTCTGGCCGACCAGCTCAAGCAGGTCATGGAGAACTGGGAGGACTGACCGGCGGAACTCAAAAACAAACTGGAGGTTTTTCCATGCCTATGGAACTCGACCGAAGAGAACTGAAGGCCCAGGCGAGGGCTCGGATGCGCGCATCCGAGCCCCCCTTTTGGCTGGTAACACTGGTCTTTCTGCTGCTGACCACCGGCGTGTCCACCGCCGCCGACCTGTCCGGCGCGGCCTATATCGCCCTGCCTCCCGCGGGCGGGGACACGCTGCCCCTGTTTCTGTCGCTGCTGATTCTGCTGTACACCACTGTGATGAACTTCGGCTACCAGCTCTGGGCGCTGAAGCTCTTCCGGCAGCAGAACCCCGGCTTCAACACCCTTATTGACGGCTTCTCCATCGCCGGCCGGATTCTGGTGATGGAGGCGTTCGTCCTCCTGTGCACCCTCGGATGGACCTTCCTGTACTCCATCCCTGTGACCCTGGTCTTTCTTCTCTTCGCCTTCTGGGCCCCTCCCATGGTGCAGGTGCTGCTCTCCTACCTCGCCGGCCTTCTGCTGGCCCTGATTATCTCCTACCGGTATGTCCTGGCGCCCTATCTGCTGATGGACCACCCGGAGTGGGGCCCCTTTGTCGCCGTGCGGGAGAGCGTGTCTCTGATGCGGGGCTGGAAGTGGGAGTTCTTTAAGCTGGACCTCTCCTTTCTGGGCTGGTACGCCCTGCGCCTTCTCCTCTCCTTCGGCGTGGAGCTGCTCTTCGCCCTCCCCGTCTTCCTGGAGCTGCTCCAGTCCCCCACGGCGGACTTCACCCTTCTGATCAGCGGCCTGGAGCTGCCCTGGCTGGCCGCCCTCCTGTCCGTCCTGATTCAGATTCCCGTGTCCCTGTGGCTTCTCCCCTACGCCAACGTCTCTTACGCCGGCTTCTACCAGGCCCGGACCGCCCAGCAGGCCCCGCCGGTGTGGGATACCTGCAGCGGGCCGGAATTTTGAGCCCACACGTCCCTCTCTGCGAGAGGGGCGTTTTTCCAACTTTTCATACAGAGGAGCGCGATTGCTATGTCCGTACTGTCAGAACTGGAACCCAAGGAGGTCTTTCGTTTTTTTGAGGCCCTGTGCGCCATTCCCCACGGCTCCGGGAACACCGGGGCCATCAGCGCCTGGTGCGCCGCCTTCGCCCAGGACCGGGGGCTGGAATACCGCCGGGACAGCCTGAACAACGTCATTCTCATCAAGGAGGCCGCCCCCGGCTATGAGGAGGCGGAGCCGGTGATTCTCCAGGGCCACCTGGACATGGTGTGCGAAAAGGAGCCCGGCTGCCCCAAGGACCTGGCCAGAGAGGGCCTGGACCTGTGCGTAGAGGGGGACTTTGTCACGGCGGAGGGCACCACCCTGGGGGGCGACGACGGCATCGCCGTGGCCATGTGCCTGGCCCTGTTGGACGGCCGGTTCCCCCACCCCCGGCTGGAGGTGGTCCTCACCGTGGACGAGGAGGTTGGAATGCTGGGGGCGGCCGCCCTGGACGTCTCTCCCCTGCGGGGGCGGACCCTCATCAACCTGGACTCGGAGGCGGAGGGGGTATTCACCGTCAGCTGCGCCGGCGGAAACCGGACCCGGTGCGTCCTGCCGGTGCGGCGGGCGCCCTTCCCCGGCGTCCGGCTGGCCGTCACTGTGGGCGGCCTGGCCGGCGGGCACTCCGGCACGGAGATCCACCGGGGCCGGGCCAACGCCAACCTGCTGCTGGGCCGGGTGCTCCGGGCCGCCGCCCAGGTCTCTGAGACGCGGCTGACACAGGCCGCCGGGGGCGGCAAGGACAACGCCATCCCCACGGAGAGCCGGGCGGTGCTGGCCGTATCGGACCCGGCGGCGGTCCGGCGGGCCCTGGAGCGCCTGGAGGCGGAGCTGAAACGGGAGTACCGCGCCGCCGACCCCGGCCTCTCCCTGAGCTGGGAGGAGGTCCCCCCAGAGGGGGACCCCATGGACGAAGACTCCACCCGGCGGGCGGCCTGTATGCTCGCCTGCCTGCCCAACGGGGTGCAGGCCATGAGCGGGGACATCCCCGGCCTGGTGCAGACCTCGCTGAACCTGGGGATTCTGGAGACGGGCCCGGCGGAGCTGTCCGCCTGCTTCAGCGTGCGCAGCGCCCTGGGCTCCCAGAAGGAGGCCCTGAAGGACCGGCTGGCCTGCTTTATGGAGGCCCTGGGGGGCCGTGCGGCCTTCTCCGGAGATTATCCCGCCTGGGAGTACCGGGAGCACTCCCCCCTGCGGGAGCGGATGGTCCAGGTCTTCCGGGAGCAGTACGGCCGGGACCCCAAAATCGAGGCCATCCACGCCGGAGTGGAGTGCGGCCTGCTGGCGGACAAGCTGCCCGGCCTGGACTGCGTGTCCATCGGCCCCGATCTGCTGGACATCCACACCCCCAGAGAGCGGATGAGCGTCCCCTCCGTCCAGCGGACGTGGCGCCTTCTGCTGGAGGTGCTCCGGCGCAGCCGGGTATAAAAAATTCGGATACCCCCTTTAAGAAAGAAGTATTTTACAGCCTGCCGCTCCGGCAGGTACAATAGAGAAAACGATTGTCCGGCCGCAGCCGGGGGAGGAACCAGTTATGGCAAAAATTTTGGTGACAGAGACCATGGACAAGGCGGGGATTGAGGCCCTGCGGGCGGCGGGATACCAGGTGGTGGAGACCAACCGGGACATGGACGTCATCCGGCGGGAAATTACAGACGCCGACGGCGTCATTGTCCGGATTGTGGAGCTGGACCGCTCCCTGCTGGAGACCGCCTCCCGCCTGAAGATTGTCAGCAAGCACGGCGTGGGGGTGGACAACATCGACCTGGACTTCTGCCGCAGCCGGGGCGTCATGGTGACGACCACCCCCAACGGGAACAGCGTCTCTGTGGCGGAGCACGCCTTCGCCATGATGATGGCCCTGTCCAAGCACCTGATTCCCGTGTCCGCCGCCTACCGGGAGCGGGGCTTCGCCGCGAAAAACTACGCCCCCGGCGTGGAGCTGACCGGGAAGACCCTGGGCGTCATCGGCGCGGGGCGGATTGGAAAGCGCATGATTCACCTGTGCCAGGGACTGGACATGCAGGTGATGGCCTATGACCCCTATGTGTCCGATCTGCCCCAGGGGGTGGAGCACGTCTCCCAGCTGGAGCCGCTGCTCCGCCACGCGGATGTGCTGACCCTCCACTGCTCCCTCACCCATGAGACCCGGCGCATGATGGATCGGGAGAGCATCGGCAAAATGAAGCCCACCGCCCTGCTTATCAACTGCGCCCGGGGCCCCATTGTGGACCAGGAGGCCCTGACGGAGGCCCTCCAGGCCGGACGGCTGGCCGGCGCGGGGCTGGACGTCACCGACCCGGAGCCCCTGCCCCCCGACAGCCCCCTGTTCCAAATGCCCAACGTCATCGTCACCCCCCACTACGCCCCCACCACCCTGGAGGCCGCCGTCCGGGTGTCCCAGATGGCCGCAAAAAACATCCAGCTCTGCCTGGAGGGCCACACCCCCATGGGACGGATTGTCTGACCGCCCTCCCCCCTGGGGAGGAGCACCTTGAATAGGAGGGAAGCTTATGCGTCTTGCCACCATCCGCTGGAAAAACAGGGAGATTGCCGGCATTGTCCTGGAGAAGGGGGTGGTCCCCATCGCAGCCCTGAACGCCGCCAGGGGGACCGCCTGGCGGGAGGAGCTGCTCCCCCTCATCCAGGCCCAGCAGCTCCCCGGCCTCACCCGCTGGTACAACCAGGGCGGCCGGGAGGAGCTGGAGAAGCTCCCCCTGGTCCCCTGGGACCAGGCGGTCTTCGCCCCTCTGTACCGCAATCCCCGCAGAATCTTCGGCATCGGCCTGAACTACGCCGAACATGCCGGAGACATCGGCTCCGCCGCCCCCACCGGCTTTCCGGGCAGCTTCTTCAAAATGCCGGACACCCTCATCGGGCCGGGGGACGAGATCCGCCTCCCCGCCCTGAAGGAGGCCCAGCGGACCACCGCCGAGGCGGAGCTGGGCGTTATCCTGGGCCGGGACTGCCGGGATGTGGCCGAGGAGGACTGGCTCAGCGCTGTGGCGGGCTATACCACCGTCCTGGACATGACCGAGGAGTCCATTCTGAAGGGCAACGACTATGTCCAGGGCAACCCCCGCTATCTCTGCATTGTGAAAAATTTCCCCACCTTCTTCTCCTTCGGCCCCCAGCTTGTCACCCCCGACGAGGTCCCCGACGTGGGCCGCCTGGAGGTCCAGTCGGTCTGCAACGGCCAGGTCTATGCCCGGAACACCGTGGACCACATGACCCACTCCCCCGCCCGGCTGGTCGCCCTCCACAGCGGCATTCAGGGCTGGTTCGCCGGAGACGTGCTCTCCACCGGCACCCCCCGCGCCTTCCCCATCCGGGACGGCGACCGGGCCGAGTGCCGCATCGTGGGGCCGGAGGGCTTCTCCATGGCCCCCCTGGTCAACCCCGTGACGGATTTGAAGCTGCACCCGGAAAAAATATCGTGAGGAGGATTTTCTATGGACCTGGGATTAAAAGATAAAGTTGTCCTGTGTATGGCCTCCGCCGCCGGCCTGGGCAAGGGCATCGCCGCAGAGGCCGCCCGGGAGGGCGCCAAAGTCATGATCTCCACCGCCCCGGCCTTCCGGGACCAGCTCCGCGCCGCCCAGGAGGAGATCGCCCAGGAGACGGGCAACCGCCCGGAGGCCTTCCTGGCCGACGTCAACGACCCGGAGGACATCCAGAGGCTGGTGGACCACACCGTCCATACCCTGGGGGACGTCTGGGCCCTGGTGAATATGTGCCCCGGTCCCAAGCCCGGCCCCTTCGACGCCTTTCAGGACGCCGACTGGGAGGGGGCCTTCCAGCTGTGCCTGCTGTCCTACGTCCGGGCCATCCGGGCCTGCCTGCCCTCCATGCGCCGGCTGGGGGGCGGCCGGATTGTCAATTCCACCAGCTCCTCAGTGAAGGACTGCCTGGACAACCTGATTCTGTCCAACACCATGCGCATGGGGGTGGTGGGCCTGAGCAAGACCCTGGCCGCCGAGCTGGGCCGGGACAACATCCTGGTCAACGTCATCGGCCCCGGCCGCATCGGCACCGCCCGCATCGCCAGCCTCAACGCCCTGCGGGCGGAGAAGGCCGGCCTCTCCGTGGAGGAGTATGAGCGGCAGGACCTGAAGTCCTTCCCCCTGGGCCGCTATGGCACGCCCCAGGAGTACGGACGGCTGGCCGTCTTCCTGTGCTCCCAGGCCAACACCTATATCTCCGGCCAGACCATTCTGCTGGACGGAGCCATGACGCGGGCCTATTGACGGCGTCCTTTCAGGCAAAAAAGCAGGACCGGATTGCTCCGGTCCTGCTTTTTTCGGTTGGATGATTTCCTTCCGCCGGTCTGTACAGCCAAGTTTGTCAGCCCCACACGCCGCCGCACAGTCTGTCTGTTCCGGCGAAGGCGCTCCTTCCCGCAGTCTTACTGAAAATCAAGGGCCTTGGTGACGTCGCCGAAGATCACAGCCAGGCCATAAGCGCCGGCGTCGGCCCAGCCGATGCTGCGCTCGCCCACGGTACCGGCGCGGCCCATACGGGCGGCGATCTTCTCGGTGCTCTTGGCGCCCGCCATAGCGGCCTCCGCGCCGGAGGCAAAGGCGTCCTTCAGAGACACGCCCTTGCCGGCGTTCTCGGTCCACGCGTCGGCGCAGGGCACCAGGGCGTCAATGAGGGTCTTGTCGCCCACCACGGCGCCCCGCCCGAAGGAGCGCTCGCCGGTGGCCTGGATGCCGCTCACGGCGGCCTGCATCAGCTGGGCGAAGTCCTCCACAGAGAGGGTCTCCTTGCCCTTGGCGCTGCGGGCGGCCGCACGGAAGGCGGAGCCCCAGATGGGGCCGGAGGCGCCGCCGCAGTACTCCATAATCACCAGGGAGCAGGCGTTGAGGAAGCTGGAGATGTCCAGGTCCTCCGCGGCCACGATGCCCTTCCACTCCCGCTTGAGCTGGCGGAAGCCCTTGGCAATGCTCATGCCGAAGTCGCCGTCGCCGGCGTGGGAGTCCAGCTCGCAGAAGGGGACCTCATTGCGGATGGCGGACTCGCACATGGCGTCCACCATATACATCACGTTCTTCAGGGTCAGGTTTCCGGAGACAACGGCGTAGTCCTTGGGGGTCTCGATGCCGAAGTCGGCCTCGCCCTGCACGGCGGAGGGCTCCTGGGGCATCTCGGCGGTCTCCACAGGGCCGTCCACCCGGAAGGCGGGGGCGGCGCTGGGCTGGTTGAGCAGCTCCTCCAGCTCGTCGTCCAGCTTCAGGATGGACAGGGAGGCGCCGGCCATGTCAATGCTGGTCATGTAGTTGCCCACGAAGGAGCGGGCGATGACCGCGCCCTTCTTCTGCAGCTCCTTCACCACGTCGTAGTGGAACAGATAGAGCTCCATCAGCGGGGTGGCGCCGAAGCCGTTGACCAGCACGGCCACCCGCTGGCCCTGGGCCAGCTCCAGCTCGGCGGAGAGGGCCTCCACCATACGGCCGGCCAGCTCGGCGGCGGGGGCCATCTTCTCCCGGCGGATGCCGGGCTCGCCGTGGATGCCCACGCCGTACTCCATCTCGTCCTCGCCGATGTCAAAGGTGGGGGTGCCCTTGGCGGGGACGGTGCAGGAGGTAAAGGCGAAGCCGATGCTCTTCACGCTGGCGGCGGCCTTCTCCGCCACGGCCTTCACCTGGGGCAGGGTCATGCCCTTCTCGGCGGCGGCGCCGGCGATCTTGTGGACAAACACGGTGCCCGCCACGCCCCGGCGGCCCACGGTGTACAGGCTGTCCTTGACGGCGATGTCGTCGTCCACCTTCACATAGTCCACGGTGATGCCGTCCTCCTGGGCCAGGAAGGCGGCGTTGCGGAAGTTCATGATGTCGCCGCTGTAGTTCTTGATGATGAGCAGGGTGCCGGCGTCGCTGGCCGTCTTGCGGATGGCCTGGTAGACCTGGATCTGGGAGGGGGAGGCGAACACGTCGCCGCACACCGCCGCGTCCAGCATACCCTTGCCCACAAAGCCGGCGTGGGCGGGCTCGTGGCCGCTGCCGCCGCCGCTGATGAGGGTCACTTTGCCGGGGTTGAGCTGCTTCCGGTGGACGATCTTATACTTGGGGTCCAGGGCCAGCTCCGGATGGGCCAGCACCAGACCGGCGCACATCTCCTGTACGACCTTGGTGGGCTCGTTAATCAGTTTCTTCATACTCAGCCACGCTCCTGCTTATACTTGCTGCCGATGCGGTCAGCGGTAATGATGGCGGCGGCCACCATGCCGGTGTTCACCGGGAAGGGCATGGAGTGGACGGACTCCTCCGGGATGCAGGCCTTCTCGGCCACCTGAGCCAGCTCCTCGTCGGTGATGCTGGTGACGCCGATGTCAGCCAGGCAGACGGGCAGGCCCACGTCCAGGCAGAAGTCCAGGACCTCGTTGAGCTCCTCGGTGGGGGCGTTCTCCAGAACCAGCTGGGCGATGGTGCCGAAGGCCACCTTCTCGCCGTGGAAGAAGTGGTGGGTGCCGGGCAGGACGGTCAGGCCGTCGTGGATGGCGTGGGCCGCGGCCAGGCCGCCGCTCTCAAAGCCCAGGCCGGAGAGGAGGATGTTGGTCTCGATGATGTTCTCCAGGGCGGGCGTGACCTTGTTGCAGTCGCAGGCCTGCTTGGCCTTCCGGCCGTCGGCCATCAGGGTCTCATAGCACAGCTTGGCCAGGGCCAGGGCGGCGTTGGTGCCCTTCGCCTTGGGGCAGGAGCCGTCGCGGGCGCCGCAGGGCAGGCCGGCGTTCACGTTGGCGCAGGCGCGGGAGGTGGCGCGGGCCTCGAAGTAGGTGGACAGGGCGTCGCCCATGCCGGAGACCAGGAAGCGGGTGGGGGCGGAGGCCACCACGGTGGTGTCGATGAGCACCACGCTGGGGCTCTGCTTGAAGTAGGCGTAGTCGTCAAAGGCGCCGTCGGGGGTGTACAGCACGGCGGAGTGGCTGGTGGGGGCGTCGGTGGCCGCGATGGTGGGCACGATGATCAGGGCCTCGCCCTGGGCCACGCACTTGGCGGTGTCGATGGCCTTGCCGCCGCCCAGGCCGATGGTGCAGGAGCAGCCCTTGGACTTGGCCAGCTCCTGGAGCCGGGCCACCTCCTGGCGGGAGCACTCGCCGCCGAAGGCGCTCTCCACAAAGGTAATTCCGAAGGTCTCTGCCGTCTTGTCCAGCTTCTCCTTCACGCGCTGCACGTCGCCGGGGTGGGCGATGAGCAGGGCGGAATTGCCGAAGCCCTTCACAAAATAGCCCAGGTTCAGGAGCTCGTCCTCACCCTGCACAAACCGGGTGGGGCAGATAAACGCTTTTCTCATGGTAATTACCTCCTTAAGTATTTCTCGCGGCCCCCGCCCCGGAGGGCGGGGGTCCGAATGGAACATGCTCTCTTCCGCCCTCCGGGCGGAAGGCCTGCGTCCTCAGCGGGCGGAGACGTACTTATGCAGGGTCTTGCGCACGGCGCCGGGGCCGGCGTACAGCTCGGCCGCCATGCCCTCGATGCGCTCGCCCAGACCGGCGGCATACAGGTCCACGCCGAACACGTCGGTGCGGCTGTAGAGCTGCTTCAGGCAGCTCATATCCTGGGCGCCCTCCTTGACCTCCAGGGGCGCCACGATGGCCTGCAGCTCCTCCAGCAGAGGATCGGGGGAGGGCTCAAAGGCCTTCCCGGCGTCGTCCACGCCCTTCAGATACCGGGCGTAGCCGGCCAGCACCAGGGGGATGAGCACCAGCTCGTCCATGTTCAGGCCCTTGGCCTGATAGGCCTTGATGGTCTCGCCGAAGCGGATGGACAGCTTCTGGGAGGTGTCGGTGGCGATGCGCTGGGGGGCGTCGGGCATGAAGGGGTTGGGCAGGCGCTTGGTGAGCACCGCATTGATGAAGTCGGCGGGCTTAAGCACGCCGGGGTCCACCACCACGGGCATGGCCTCGATGTAGCCCATCTTGGTGATGAGGCCGCACAGGTCCTCGTCCTTCATCTCCGCGGAGATGAGGGTATAGCCCAGCATACAGCCGTAGATGGACATGGCGGTGTGCAGGGGATTGAGGCAGGTGCACACCTTCATCTTCTCCACCTTGTCCACGGTCTCCCGGTCGGCGTAGAGCACCCCGCCCTTCTCCAGGGGAGGACGGCCGTTGGTGTACTGGTCCTCGATGACCAGGTACTCCGTCTCCTCGGCGTTGACGAAGGGGGCGGTGTAGGTGTGGCGGTCGGTGACGATGGTGTAGTTGTCCTCGAAGCCGTCGGCCTTGAGCATCTCCTGGACCTGGGCGTCGGGGCGGGGGGTGATCTTGTCGATCATGCTCCAGGGGAAGGAGACCTTGGTCTCATCCTGGAGGTAGTCCAGGAAGCCCTGGGGCACCAGGCCGGCCTTCACCCACGCCTGGGCATAGGCCATCACGGCGCTCTTCACCTTGTCGCCGTTGTGGGAGCAGTTGTCCATGCTCTGCACGGTGATGGGCAGCGCCCCCGCCTGATAGCGCTGATAGAGCAGGGCGGTGACTTTGCCCATGATGAGCTGGGGCTCGGCGCCCCGCTCCAGGTCGGCGGGGGCCACGGAGTAGCCCTTCTCCGTGATGGTGAAGCTGACCATCTGGAGGGAGGGGTTCTTGAAGATGGACTCCAGGCGGTCCCAGTCCTCGGTGAACTGGGGGTCGGCCTTCAGGCTCTCGGTGACGGAGGCCACCACCCGCTTCTCAATGGAGCCGTCGGACTTGAGCATCACCAGCAGGCTCAGGTTGTCATAGGGGCGGTAGGCCTTGTCGATGATCTCATAGTCAAAGCCCTCGGCCACGATGACGCCCCGGTCATAGGCGCCCTCGTCCAGCACCCGCTGGAGCAGGGCGGCGGGGAAGGCCCGGAAGATGTTGCCCGCGCCGAAGTGAATCCAGGTGGGCTCGTCGTGGGTCTTCTGGCGCACGGCGTTCAGGTCGAACTTGGGCAGCTCATAGCCCTTGTCCGCCCACTCCTGAGCGTTGTACGCGCCGGTCTGAATTTCGGAAAGTTTCATAGCAGTTTCCCTCGTTCCTTATGATTCCGCGTTTGGCTTACTTCTTCTGTCCGTCCAGCTTGTCCAGCATGTCCCAGATGCCCCACATGTACATGATGCCCAGGGCGCGGTCGTACAGGCCGTAGCCGGGACGGCAGGTGCCGGGGCCCTCGCCCCACAGGTGGCGGCCGTGGTCGGGACGGATATAGCCCTCAAAGCCGCAGTCGTGGTAGGCCTTCACGATGTCCAGAATGCCGGTGTCGCCGTCGCAGTCCCGGTGGGAGGTCTCGGAGAAGTCCCCGTTGGGGAAGTGCTTGACGTTGCGGATGTGGGCGAAGGCGATGCGGTCGCAGTGCTTGCGCACGATGTCGGCCACGTTGTTGTTGGGGTTGGCGTTCAGGCTGCCGGAGCACAGGGTCAGGCAGTTATAGGGGTCGTCCACCATGGACAGGAAGCGGTCGATGGCCTCGGAGTCCACCAGCAGGCGGGGCAGGCCGAAGATGTCCCAGGGGGGATCGTCCATGTGGATGGCCATCTTAATGTCGCACTCGTGGCACACGGGCATCAGGCGCTCCAGGAAGTACTTCAGGTTCTCCCACAGCTTCTCCTTGGTGACGGGCTTGTACATCTCGAACAGCTCGTCCAGGCGGGCCATACGCTCCGGCTCCCAGCCGGGGAAGGTCAGGCCGTTGAGGTTCTTCAGAATGTAGTCGGCCATGACCTTGGGGTCGTCCTGGATCATGTCCTTCTGATAGTACAGGGCGGTGGAGCCGTCGGGCAGGCGGTGGAACAGATCCGTGCGGGTCCAGTCGAAGATGGGCATGAAGTTATAGCAGATAACCTTCACGCCGAAGTCCTTCAGGTTCCGGATGGTCTGAATGTAGTTGTCGATGTACTTGTCCCGGGTGGGCAGGCCGACCTTGATGTCGTCGTGGACGTTCACAGACTCCACCACGTCCATGTTGAAGCCGTAGGGCTCCAGCTGCTTCTGGACCTGGGCGATCTCTTCCTTCTCCCAGATCTCGCCGGGCTGCTTGTGGTGCAGGGCCCAGACGATGGTGGTCACGCCGGGGATCTGCTTGATGTCGGACAGCTTAATCTGGTCGTTGCCCTCGCCATACCAGCGAAAACCCATCTGCATTGGCATAGATTCGTCACCTCTTGTTAAAATTTTATGCGCTCCGCCCGTCCCTCCCCGCGGGGAGGGACGGGGAGCGGAAGCTTACTCTTTCTCGGCCACCTCGTCGGCCATGCCGATGAGGTCGAACTTCTCGGTGGAGACCACGATGTCGAAGTCGTCCTTCTTGGGCTTGGGGCACTTGACCCAGATGGTCCGGTCGGACAGATTATAGTACCAGCCGGACTCGGCCTCCTCCCAGTTGTCCTGCACCAGGAAGCGGGGGATCTGCTCCCCGTCCACGGACACCCAGAAGGCGCCCTTCTCCTTGCTGACCACCTTCAGGGTCAGCTTCTCCACGGTGCCGGCGTAGCTGCCCTCCTTGTGGAAGGAGATGACCTTCCGGTCGCCGCTCTTGACGGAGATGGTGGTCTTGGCATACACGCCGCGCTTGAAGTCCTCGGTGTGGCCGTCGTCGTCATAGAACACCACGGAGGTGTCCTCCTCCGCGGAGATCACCAGGTCAAGCTGCCGCATGGTGTCGGCCAGGATGCGCTTGACGTCGTTGCTGGTGAAGAAGATGGCGCTGCCCCGCAGGAACATGGGAATGCTGCCCAGGTCCACCGGCACTTCGATGGTCTGGCCGCCCTCATACTCCCGCATCAGGTCGTTCATGTCGTACCACTTGGTGCCGGCGGGCAGGTAGATGGTCCGGGTCTTGGCGCCCTCCTCCACCACGTTGGCCACCAGCACGGCGGGGCCGTACATAAAGGTCAGGTTCTTGTCGTTGTAGCAGTTCTTGTCCTCCGGGAACTCCAGGAACAGGGGGCGCATCACCGGGGTGCCGTGGGTGTAGGCCTCGTACATCATGGAGTACAGGTAGGGCAGCATCCGGTAGCGCAGGGCGTAGGCCTGCTGCACATAGGGCAGGGTCTCCGGATACATGAAGGGCTGGGTCACGGTGTTGTCGCTGTTGGCGGAGTTGATGGTGAACCGGGGCTGGAAGATGCCGCTCTGGATCCAGCGCAGCAGCAGCTCCGCGCCGGGCGCGCGGCCGGCGAAGCCGCCGATGTCGCAGCCCATGTTGGCGCAGCCGGACAGGCCCATGCCCATGATGGTGGCGATGTTGAACTTCACGGTCTTCCAGTCGGTGAGGTTGTCGCCGCCCCACACCTGGGCATAGCGCTGGATGCCGGAGAAGCCCGCGCGGTTGATGACGTAGGGGCGCTCGTTGGGATACAGGTCGGCAATGGCCTGGCAGCCCACATAGGCCATCATGTTGGAGTGAATGATCTTCAGCTGGGCCATGGTGCCCTTCTTGCCCTCGAAGTCGCACTGGGCGTCCCGGTCCTCCACGCCGTCCAGCTCGCAGTTGTCGTTCCAGACGGTCTTGGTGCCCTTGCTGAGGATGTTCTTCTCCAGCAGCTCCTTCCAGGCGTTGCGCCCGGCCTCGCTGGTGAAGTCGATGAAGCGGCCCTCGCCGCCCCACCAGCGGCCGTAGTAGTCGCCCTGGCCGTCGGGGTTCTTGATGAAGACGTCCCGGTCCTCATAGAACTTGGCGTAGGGGTGGTTCTTCAGCACGCCGGGCTTCAGGTTGCAGATGACGTTGATGCCCTTGGCGTTCATGGTCTCAAAGAACTTCTCCGGGTTGGGGAAGCGCTTGTAGTTCCAGTTGAAGGTGTAGCGCAGGTTGTCCTTCTCGCCGGAGCTGTAGCCGGAGGCCAGCCAGAAGTTGTCGATGAGGATGCCCTCCTGAAGGTGCTTGTCCACCACCTTGTAGATCTCCTGGTCGCAGTCCTTCTCCAGCTCGGCATAGTACATGGTGGAGGCGCAGAAGCCCAGGGACTGCTTGGTGGGCAGGATGGTGGTGCCGGTCAGCCAGGTATAGCGCTCGATGACGTCGGCCATCTTGGGGCCGTTGATGAGGAACAGGTCGATGTCGCCGCCGTCGGCCTGCCAGTAGCAGTAGCGCTCCCAGTAGCCGCTGATCTCCTGGCCCATGTCAAAGACGCAGTCATAGGAGTTGTGATAGAACAGGCCCAGGGCGTGGACCTTGTCCTCGTTGATGCGGATGTAGAAGGGGATGTGCTTGTACATGGGGTCGCCGTTCTCCGGGTCGTGGCCGATGGCGTCCTTGGGGGACATGCGCAGGCGGCGGCCCTTCTTGTCCAGGTGGCCGGTCTTCTCGCCGAAGCCGTAGAAGTGGTCCTTCTCCCGGTCCATGCAGGAGTAGTGGGACAGGCGGCCGATCTGGTCCTTCTCAAAGGCGCGCTCGGCCAGGTCGCGGTAGATGCACACGCCGTCGATGGTGTACAGGGAGAAGGACAGGGGGCACTTCTTCATGACCAGCTTCAGGGTGGCGGTGCGGAAGGTCAGGGTGTCCACTCCCTCCTCGCAGGGGACGTCCAGGGCCTGGATGCGGGTGCGCTCCTTCTCAAAGAGGGGGTCCAGGCGGTCCTCCCAGGCGGTGGTGACAAGGGCGTAGGACTCCTCCGGGAACTCCCGGTCAAAGGAGACCCGCAGGCGGATCACATCGTCGCTCATGAAGATGAGCTTGACGTCGGCGTGGTCGCCGTGGACCAGCCAGCCGTTCTCGATTTTCTCCAGGGACTGATACTGCTTCAAGAGCATGTCAGTACACTCCTTCTTCTATTTTCCCCGGCGCTCCCGCCCCGCCGGGGGCGGGAGCGCGCAAAAGAACGGGGGTTTTCTTATTTCTGCCCGCCGGCCCTTACATGCCGATCAGGTCGAAGTCCTCGAAGGACACGGTGAGGGTAATGTCCTCCTTGGGGTTGGGGTACTTCACCAGCACGGCCTTCTTGGTCTGGCTGTAGTACCAGCCCTCGGAGGCGGCCTCGAACTTGCGGCGGTTGAGGAAGTGCTCCAGCTTCCGGCCGCCCAGGGCGACCCAGAAGGGGCTGCGGTCCTTGCGGATCATCTCCACGGTGACGCTCTCCACGAAGTCGGCGTACTCGCCCTCGCTGTGGAAGTCCACCTTCACCACGCTGGAGCCGGCCATGTGGATGCTGGTCTTGCGGTACACGCCCTTGCGGAAGTCGTTGGTGACGCCGTCGTCGTCATAGAGGACATAGTCCCGCTCGCCGCCGGGGGCCATGGTCAGGTGCAGCTGGGTGGTGTGGTCCTTGGCCATGCACATAAGCTGGTTGTCCGCCATGGGGACAATGCCGCCCTCCCGCAGGAACATGGGGATGGAGGCCATGGTGACGGGGACCTCGATGGTCTGGCCGCCCTCATAGCAGGCGAAGTTGTCGTTCCAGTCGTACCACTTGCAGCCGGCAGGCAGATAGACCTTCCAGGTCTTGGCGCCCTTCTCGATGACGTTGGCCACCAGCAGGTCCCGGCCGGACATGAACTCAAAGCTCTCGTCGTACACCTTGGGGTCGTTCTGGAACTCATAGACCAGGGCGCGCATGATGGGAGCGCCGGTCTGATTGGCCTCGTACTCCGCGGAGTAGAGATAGGGGGTCATGCGGTAGCGCAGCAGGATGGCGTCGCGGATGAGGCCGGCGGAGTTGCGGTACATCCAGGGCTCGGTGACGGTGTTGTCGTTGCTGGCGGAGTGGATGGAGAAGCGGGCCTGGAAGATGCCCTGCTGCACCCAGCGGACGAACAGCTCCTCCTCCGGGGCGGGGCCGGCGAAGCCGCCGATGTCGGCGCCCTCGTTGGGCTGGCCGGACAGGCCCATGCCGGTGATGATGGGGATGTTGTACTTCAGGGACTTCCAGCTGGTGTAGTTGTCGCCGCACCAGTTCTGGGCGTACTTCTGGATGCCGGCGCTGCCGCTGCGGCACACCACATAGGGACGGGCGTTCTCGTTGTGCTCCTCCACGGCGTCCGCGGCGAGCTTGCACATAATGGTGCACATGAGGGGCTTGAGCTGGCCGATGGTGCCGCCCTTGCCGTCGAAGTCACAGCGGCAGTCCTTGTCCAGCAGGCTGTCGTACTCGCAGTTGTCGTTCCAGACGGAGTCGGTGCCCACGTCGATGATGTGCTCGGTGAGGTACTCCTTCCAGATCTTCCGGGCCTCCGGCTTGGTGAAGTCCCAGAAGGCGCCGTCGCCGCCCCACCACTTGCCGACGCCGTAGTGGTCGGTCTTGGAGTCCTTCACGAACACGTCCTTGGCGGCGAACTCGTCGAACCAGGGGTGGCAGAGCAGAATGCCGGGCTTCACGTTGGGCACGTTCTGGGCGCCCTTCTCGTTCATGGCCGCGAAGTAGGCGCGGGGGTCCTTGAAGCGGGTGGTGTTCCAGTAGAACACGCAGCGCTTGTTCTCATAGCTGGTGTAGCCGGAGGAGAGGTGGAACCCGTCGATGGGGAAGCCCTCCTCCTTGATGGTGTCGATAAACTCCAGCACGGCGTCGTCGCTGTCCTTCTCCAGCTCCGGGTAGTACATGGAGGAGCCCTGATAGCCCAGGGCGCGCTTGGGCAGCAGGGCGGGGCGGCCGGTGATGAGGGTGTAGTTGTCCACCACCCGGGCGATGGAGCCGCCGCCCATCAGGAACAGGTCGATGTCGCCGCCGTCGGCCTGCCAATAGGTGTAGCGGGGCCAGTAGTTGCTCTTCTCGCGGCCCATGTTGAACACGGACTCATAGAAGTTGTGATAGAACAGGCCCACCGCCTTCTGGGTGTCCCGGTTGAGGCGGATGTAGAAGGGGATGTGCTTATAGAGGGTGTCCATCTTCTCGGCGTCATAGCCCATGGCGTCGGTGGCGCGCTCCCGCAGGAACTCCTTGTTCTTGTTGAGCAGGCCGGTCTTCTCGCCGAAGCCGTAGAAGCAGTCCTCCTCGTTCATGCGGCTGTAGTGGACCACCCGGCGGTTGGAGTCCTGGACAAAGGGGTTGCCGGCCAGAGTGCTGTACAGCTCGGTCCCCGCCTCGTCATAGAGCTTCAGGCACAGGGGATCCTTCTCCACCACCAGGGTGAGCTTGGCAGAGGCAAAGGTGACGGCCTTCTCATCCTCCGTCACCTGGGGAACCACAGGCTCCACGCGGGTGCGCTCTCCCTCAAAGAGGGAATCCAGGCGGTCCTCCCAGGCGGTGGTGGCCAGGACGTAGGACTCCTCCGCAAACTCCTTGTCAAAGGAGGCGCGGACACGGACAATCTCGTCGGTGACGAAGCAGATCTTCACATCCGCCGCGTCGGTGTGCAGCAGGAACGCCCCGTCCAGGCGCTCCATACCGGTGAGTTTGGTGCAGATTTCCATCTCTGTTTGTTCCTCCGTTCCAGATTTAATTTGGGACAGGCGCGGATAAAAAGGGCGGCCCCCAGACACAGGTTGAACACCGCAACAACTCAAACACAATGTCAGGGGGCCGCCGGCAGATTTACAAGCTCAGGCTGGGCGCAGTGCCTGCCGGGGCCTCAGCGCACAGGCGCTTAGGACCACCAGAAGCTGGGCACCAGGCCGCACAGATAGGGAACGATCAGCGGGATGGCCGGGATGAAGGTGATGATGAACAGGGCGACAACCATGGCGAAGAAAATCGGCACGATGTACTTGGTAACGCCCTCGATCTTCACGTGGCCGACGCCGCAGCCCACGAACAGGCAGGAGCCCACAGGCGGAGTGACGGAGCCGATGCCCAGGTTGGTGATGAGCATCAGTCCGAAGTGGACGTCGCTCATGCCGATGCTCCGGGCGATGGGCAGGAAGATGGGAGTGAAGATCAGCACGGCCGGGGTCAGGTCCAGGAAGCAGCCCATGACCAGCAGGAAGACGTTCATGATGAGCAGCAGGACATAGCGGTTGTCGGAGATGCTCAGCAGGCCCTCGCTGATGGCGGCGGGGATGCCGGTGTAGGACATGACGTAGGACATGATGGAAGAGGCCGCAATCAGGAACAGGATGGTGGCGGAGCTCTTCATGGTGTCGGCCAGCAGGTCGTACAAGGTGCCCAGGGTCATCTCACGGTAGATGGCGGCCAGCAGTCCGCAGTACAGGCACATCACCACGCCGGCCTCGGTGGCGGTGAAGATACCGGCCAGGATGCCGCCCATGACGATGATAACAGCCAGCAGGGAGGGAACAGCGTCGATGAGAATCTTGACGGCGGGGTCCTCATCCTTCACCTGGGAGGCCTTGTAGCCCTTCTTCACCGCCAGGAAGATGGCCAGGATGCCCACGGCGATGCCCAGGAGGATACCGGTGAGGTAGCCGCCCATGAACAGAGCCGCAACGGACACGCCGCCGGCGGTGATGGAGTAAAGAATCAGGGGACCAGAGGGAGGAATCAGAATGCCGGTGGGGGCGGAGCAGATGTTCACGGCGGCGGAGTAGTTGGGGTCATAGCCCTCGTCCAGCTCCAGGGGGCTCATGATGGAGCCCATGGCGGAGGTAGCCGCCACGGAGGAGCCGGACACGGCGCCGAAGAACATGTTGGCCAGCACGTTGGTGGCGGCCAGATAACCGGGGATCCAGCCCACCAGCAGACGGGCCAGACGGACCAGGCGCTTGGCGATGCCGCCCTTGTTCATGATGTTGCCGCCCAGAGAGAAGAAGGGCAGAGCCAGCAGGGAGAAGGAGTCCAGGCCGGAGAAGCAGCGCTGGGCTGCAGTCAGTGCGAAAATGGACACGTCCATGCCGCTGAACAGCGCGGTGACAACCGACGCGATGCCGATGCCCGCGGAGATGGGCACACCGGCGAACAGCATGACAGCGAACGAGCCGAACATCATCAATACAGCTTGCAGTACCATTATGCGGCTCCTCCCTTCTTATCCAGATAGAGGTTGACGTACTTCAGCACCCGGGCCACAATGATGAACGCGCCAGAGATGGGCAGGATGGAGTACAGGAACTTAAAGGGGATGCGCATAACGGAGGAGGCGTTGGTGGCGTTGCTCATCAGCTGCCAGCCGCCCCAGATAAAGACGTAGATAACAAAGAACAGGGTAATCGCCTCAATGAACACGGTCAGCGCCACAGAGACGCCGCCGTGCACCCGGTCCTTCACCAGGTCCAGAGCCAGGTGCTCGTCGCGGTAGAAGCAGTAGGCGGAGCCAATCAGGGAGGCCCAAATCAGAACGTACCGCAGAAACTCATCGGTGGCGGTAGAGGGGTCGCCCAGAATCCAGCGGCTGGCGATCTGCCAGGTGCCGCCCACCACCAGGGCCGTCATGGCCAGCGCCATCAGGAAGCGCATGACCGTGTCCAGGCCTTTTTCAAATGTTTTCATTCTTTCATCTCCTCGAGCAAGCGTTTCGCTGCTTAGAAATCCGGCCCGGAGGGGCCGCGCCCTTCCGGGTCGGACCGGAATTTATACTCTCTCACACAGGCGGCCACACACATGCCGCCGTGAGGGCTGCGCCGTCAGAATCAGGCGGCGGCGGAAGCGTCGGCCTCAGCGGAGGCGTCGGCAGCGGGGGCGGAGGCGTCGGCAGCGGCCTCGGCGCCGTCGGCAGCGCCGTCAGCGGAGAAGTTCTGGATGCGCTCCACATAGGCGTACACGTCGGGCTGATCGGCGGCCAGGGAGTCATAGATGGGCTGCACGGCGGCCTTGAAGGCGTCCACGTCCACGTCGCGGATCATCTCAACGCCCTTCTCCTCGGCGGCGGCCAGGATCTCGTTCTCGAAGTCGGCCCAGGCGGTCTTATAGTCCTCAGTCATCTGCTGAGCGGTGGTGGTCATGATCTCCTTCTGGTTGTCGGACATCTGGTTCCAGATGTTGGTGGAGATCACCACGATGTCGGGGATGCGGGTGTGCTCGTCGAAGCAGTAATACTGGGTCACGTCGGCGTGGTCACGCAGAGCGGTGACGTTGTTCTCAGCGCCGTCGATGACGCCCTGCTGCATGCCGGTGTAGATCTCGCTGTAGCTGGTGACAGTGGCGGAGCCGCCGAAGGCAGCCATCATGTCGATGGCCATCTGGGAGTCCATGGTGCGGATCTTCAGGCCGTGCAGGTCAGCGGGGGTGCGGATGGCGGTGTCGGCGGTGTAGAAGGAACGGGCGCCGGAGTCCAGCCAGGTCAGGCCCATGAAGCCGTCCTCAGCGGTCAGGTTGTACAGGTCCTGGGCGATATCGCTGTCCATGACGCCGTAGTAGTGGTCCTTGTCGTTGAAGACATAGGGCACGGACAGGACGTTCCAGGTCTCGTTGAAGTTGCCCAGCGTGGAGGCGGACACCTTGGCCATGTCCAGAGCGCCGGCCTGGATGCTGGAGATGTTGTCGGCCTCGCTGCCCAGGGTGGCGTTGGGGAAGATCTGGATGTTGATGGTGCCGCCGGACTGATCGGCGACAGCCTCGGCCCAGGCGGTCATGGCGATATGTACCGCGTGGTCCTCGGCCAGGCCGTGGGACAGCTTCAGGTTGAAGGTCTGCTCGCCGGAAGCGGCGCTGCCGGCGGAGGTGCCGCCGGTGGAGCCGCCGGCAGAGGTGGTGTCACCGCCGCCGCAGGCGGCCAGAGACAGAGCCATTGCGGCGCCCAGGGCGCCGGCCAGGATTTTCTTCATTTTCATTCGTCTTTTCCTCCTAGTCAAATGATGTGTGGGGCCAGCCCGGCAGGGGCTGTTTGCATTTAACATTCTAGTATATTAGTATTTTAATTTCAATTGGCATTTCAACCCTTTTTTTGCGCCGTTTTTTGTGCAATTCGCTGTCCCCCCCTTTATTGGCTCTTTATTCCAGAGAAATCTCCGGTCCCGGCGCACGCTGACCCCTCCCTCGACGAACCGCTGGATTTTACATGGACTTCACATACTCCGCCGGATTTTGAAATTCCCCGCTCCGGCGGGCTTCATTTCCCCCGGCTGTTCTGCCCCTTATTTTACCGAATCTGCTTGAAAAATGCTAGGGGGTAAAATAAAAATTTGTGTAATTTTTCCTGTAGAATTTCGCCGCGTCCCCCCTGAAATTCCGCGCAATTCCGTCTCCGGCAGCCGCCCTCCGCCCCCCGCCGCCTCCCCGCCGGGGGCCCGCTCCGCCACCGGGGGCAAAAAAGAGGCCGAATCTATGAAAACTTGCAGAAATCCAAGACATTTTTCCCCGGCTGTGTTATAATCCCCAGTGCCGGGCCGTTTGGCGGGAGACAGCGGCCCGGGAAACCTTTCGGTTGGGGAACCCGAACCAAAAAGGAGAGAAAATTCATGCAAAAACTGCACAAAGACCGGGCGGAGCGCACCCTGCTGCAGGGACTGCGCTTTCTCAAATGGGTGGCGTACTCCAGCGCCACCGGGCTGCTGGTGGGGGCGGTGGCGGCCTGCTTCCACCTGGGCATTGACTGGGCGTCGGCCCTGCGGGCGGCGCACCCCTGGGTGCTGCTGTCCCTGCCCCTGGGGGGCGCGGTCATTGTTCTGCTCTACCGGCTCAGCGGCATGGAGCGGGACCGGGGGACCAACCTGGTGCTCATCGCCGTCCGGGAGGCGGAGCCCATCCGCCTGCGCACCGCGCCGCTGATTTTTCTGGCCACCATCCTCACCCACCTGGTTGGGGGCTCCGCCGGGCGGGAGGGTGCGGCCCTCCAGCTGGGAGGCTCCCTGGGGGCCTGGATGGGCGCGGCCGTCCGGCTGGACGCCAAGGACCGGCGGGTGATGGTCATGTGCGGCATGTCCGCCGCCTTCTCCGCCCTGTTCGGCACGCCGCTGACGGCGGTGCTGTTCTCCATGGAGGTGGTCAGCGTGGGGGTGATGTACTACGCGGCCCTGGTGCCCTGCACCGTGGCCTCCCTCACCGCCTTCCAGGTGGCCCAGGCCATGGGCCTGCACGCCGTGCCGGGGTATGAGGCCGGCCCCGCCGCCCCCCTGTCCCCCCTGTCCATGGTCCAGGCGGCGGCTCTGGGCCTGCTGTGCGCTCTGGTGTCCATCCTGTTCTGCAAGGCCATGCACACCGCCCCCAGGCTCTACGCCCGCTTTTTCTCCAACCCATACCTGCGGGCCGCGGCGGGAGGCCTGCTGGTGCTGGCCCTCACCGCGCTGGCGGGCAGTCAGGACTACAACGGCGCGGGAGACGGCGTCATCCGGCGGATGCTCGCCGGGGAGACCATCCCCGCGGCCTTTCTGCTGAAAATCCTGTTCACCGCCCTCACCCTGGGGGCCGGCTTCCGGGGCGGCGAGATCGTCCCCGCCCTGTTCACCGGCGCGGCCTTCGGGACCCTGGCCGGCCCCCTCCTGGGCCTGCCCCACGGCTTCGGCGGAGCGCTGGGCATGGCCGCAGTGTTCTGCGGGGCCTCCAACTGCCCCGTCACCTCCATGATGCTGGCCTTCGAGCTCTTCGGCGGAGAGAGCCTCCCCCTCTACGCCCTGTGCTGCGGCGTCTCCTATATGCTCTCCGGCTACTACGGCCTGTACAGCGAACAGAAAATCGTCTACTCCAAATTCCGCACCCGCTGGATCAACAAAAAGGCCGAGTAGCGGCCGGAACGCCTCCCGGCGCAGGGGTAAAATTTCAAAATTCCCTCTTTACTTTTCCGGAAAACCTGCTATAATACGTTAAGCAGGTTTCCGTATATGGGCCTATAGCTCAGCTGGGAGAGCAAGCGCGATATAACACGGGCCCAGGCACTCCAACAGATTGCATAATCTAAATAGGTAAGATTTATTCAAACTAAACAAAGACGGGCTCGTAGCTCAGTTGGGAGAGCGT